>CAYLTE010000006.1:0-3636 GCA_964386195.1 uncultured Burkholderiales bacterium
CGGCGTGGCGCTGACGCTCGACGACTCGGGCGTGTGCAGCCACGCGCGCGTCGGCCTGGGCGCCGTGGCGCCCAGGCCGCTGCGTGTCGACGCCGCAGCGCAGGCCCTGATCGGCACGCGGGTCGACGACGCGGCGCTCGCGGCGCTGGCGCAGGCGGCGAGCGCGGCCTGCAAGCCGATCGACGACAAGCGCGGCACCATCGATTTCCGCATCAAGGTCGCCGGCGTGCTGGCCAGACGCGCCGCGGCGACGGCACTGGAACGGGCAAAGCGATCATGAGCAAGCACCACGTCACCACCACCGTCAACGGCAACCCTGCCGAATTTCTCTGCAGCACCGAGCAGACGCTGCTCGACGTGCTGCGCGACGCCTTGGATCTCACCGGCAGCAAGGAAGGCTGTTCCTCGGGCGACTGCGGCGCGTGCAGCGTCATGCTCGACGGGCGCCTGGTGTGCGCCTGCTTGGTGCTCGGCGTCGAGGCGGAAGGCCGGGCGATCGAGACCATCGAGGGCATGGCGAAGGGCGACCGCCTGCATCCGCTGCAGCAGAAGTTTCTCGATCACGCCGCCCTGCAGTGCGGGATCTGCACGCCCGGCTTCCTGATTGCCGCCAAGGCGCTGCTGGAGCGCAACCCCGACCCGACCGAGGCTGAGGTGCGCTTCTGGCTGGCCGGCAACCTCTGCCGTTGCACCGGCTACGACAAGATCGTGCGCGCCGTGATGGATGCCGCGAAGGAAATGCGCGCGGCCTGACCCCGAACATCGCATGCCGAGGAGATCGAGATGAACGACATCACCAACCAGGAAGTGCTCGAGCGGCAGCTCAGGATCGTCGGCACGCGGCCGCTGCGCCCCGATGGCGTCGACAAGGTCACCGGCCGCGCCCGCTTCGGCGCCGATCTGCGCCTGCCGAACATGCTGGCGGGCAAGGTCCTGCGCAGCCCGCATGCGCATGCGCGCATCCGCTCCATCGACGTGTCGAAGGCGCTGGCGTTTCCGGGCGTGAAGGCGGTGGTCACCTCGGCGGACTTCGGCGACCTGCCCTCGGAATTCATCCCGGCCGGCGAGATGATGGTCAACTTCCGGGACATGACCCGCAACATCATGGCGCGCGAGAAGGCGCTCTACGAGGGCCACGCGGTGGCCGCGGTGGCGGCCATCGACGAGCGGGTGGCCAGCCAGGCGCTGAAGCTGATCGAGGTCGACTACGAAGTCCTGCCGCACGTGATGGACGTGGACGAGGCGCTCGCCCCCGACGCGCCGGTCCTGCACGACAACATGTTCACCATCGGCGTCGAGCCGCGGCCGGAGAAAGCGTCGAATCTCGCCAAGCGCGTGGAGTTCGTGCTGGGCGACGTCGAAGCGGGCTTCGCGAAAGCCGACGTGGTGATCGAGCGCGAGTTCCTGACCCGGCCGGTGCACCAGGGCTACATCGAGCCGCACGCCTGCGTGGCGAGCGTCTCCGAGGACGGGCAGGCCGAGCTGTGGTGCACCACGCAGGGCCAGTTCATCGTGCGCAGCTTCTGCGCGAAGCTGCTCGGGATGGAGGTGTCGCGGTTGAAGGTCACGCCTTCGGAGATCGGTGGCGGCTTCGGCGGCAAGACCGTGGTGTACGTCGAGCCGCTGGCGCTGGCGCTCTCGCGCAAGGCCTGCCAGCCGGTGAAGATGGTGATGACGCGCTCGGAAGTTTTCCGTGCCAGCGGACCGACCTCGGGCGCGCGCGTGCGCGTGAAGATCGGCGCGACCCGCGACGGGCGCATCGTCGCGGGCGAGGCGCTGCTCCGGTACCAGGCGGGTGCCTTCCAGGGCTCGCCGGTGCAGCCTGGCGCGATGTGCGCCTTCGCGCCCTACGATCTCGAGAACGTCAAGGTGGTGGGACTGGACGTGGTGGTCAACCGCCCGAAGGTGGCCGCCTATCGCGCTCCCGGCGGTCCGATCTCCGAGTACGCGGTGGAGAGCGTGATCGACGAACTGGCGCGCAAGCTCGGCATCGACCCCATCGAGTTGCGTCTGAAAAACGCGGCGAAGGAAGGCACGAAGGCCGCGTACGGACCGAAGTTCGGGCCCATCGGCCTGGTGCAGACGCTGGAGGCCGCGAAGAAGCACCCGCACTACCAGGCACCGCTGAAGAAGAACCAGGGGCGTGGCGTGGCGTCGGGCTTCTGGTTCAACATCGGCGGCGACACCTCCTCCACGCTCAACCTGGGCGAGGACGGGACCATTGCACTGGTCGCCGGTACCCCGGACATCGGCGGCTCGCGCGCCTCGCTCGCGATGATGGCTGCGGAGGAACTCGGAGTGCCGCTGGAGAGCGTGCGCCCGACCATCGGCGATACCAACAGCGTCGGCTACAACTTCCTGACCGGCGGCAGCCGAGTGACCTACTCCGCCGGCATGGCCGTGGTGGAGGCGGCGCGCGACATGATCGCCCAGTTGCGCGAGCGCGCGGCCCGCATCTGGGAGGTGGCGCCCGACAGCGTGACGTGGAAGGACGGCGGTGCGTGCGCGACCGTGGAGGGCGAACAGAAGTCGCTGCCGCTCGCCGAACTGGCCAAGACCGCCGGCAAGACCGGCGGCCCGATCGTGGCCAATGCGGCGATCAACGCAACCGGCGCCGGTCCGACGCTGGCCACGCACATCGTCGACGTGGAGGTCGATCCGGAGACGGGCAAGGTGAGCGTGGTGCGCTACACCGCGATCCAGGATGCAGGCAAGGCCATCCACCCGAGCTACGTCGAGGGACAGATCCAGGGCGGCGCGGTGCAGGGGATCGGCTGGGCGCTGAACGAGGAGTACATCTACGACGCCAAGGGCCGCCTGGAGAATCCGGGCTTCCTCGACTATCGCATTCCGGTCTGCTCGGACGTGCCGATGATCGACGCGGTGATCGTCGAGGTACCCAACCCGCGCCATCCCTACGGCGTGCGCGGCGTGGGCGAGACGCCGATCGTGCCGCCGATGGGCGCCATCGCGAATGCCGTCGCCGCCGCCACGGGCGTGCGCTTCACCGAGCTGCCGATGTCCCCGCCGCGCGTGCTGGCGGGTATCGAGGCGGCGGCGAAGCGCTAGTGTCCTTGGAGGTCAAGATCGTCGATGCGTGAACCACGAAGGTCACGAAGGGCCACGAAGGAAAGGAAGGAAGATCGTTTCTGCCCTTGCCTCGGGACTGAGCGCCGTAATTGAATGGCCAAGGTCATTTTGTCAGGTACGTTGCGTCAGCTTGCCGGCGGCGCGGAGGAAGTCGAGGTCGACGCGCGCGACGTGCGGCAGTTGCTGCGTGCGCTGGGTGAGCGCTTCCCGGAACTGGGTCCGCACCTGGACAGCGGGTACGCCGTGGCGATCGACGGCGAAATCTTCCAGGACGCGTGGTTCGCGCCCATCGGACCGGACAGCGAAGTGCATCTGGTGCCGGCGATACGCGGGGGGTAGAGCAGGGACTGGGGACTGGGGAGATTGCGGTAGGGAAAGATATTGGCGTCAGGAAGTAATAGTGCGCGGGTCGATCGCCCGAGTTTCAATCGTTGTTAGCCGCCCAGCCCCAATGCCCCCCCCGCCCCCCCCCCCCCCCCCCCCCACCCCCCCCAACGGGGAAAACCCCAACCCCGCGCCGCGGCCGGCCCCCGGGGCCCGCGGGGC
>CAYLTE010000006.1:3646-47627 GCA_964386195.1 uncultured Burkholderiales bacterium
CCCCAGCCCCCACCATGCCCCTCGATCTGATCATCCGTAACGGCCTCGTCGTCGACGGCACCGGTGCACCGGGGCGCCATGCGGACGTGGGCGTCGCCAACGGCAGGATCGTCGCGATCGGCGAGATCGACGATGCCGCGAAGGCTGTCGTCGATGCGAGCGACCTCGTGGTGGCGCCGGGCTTCATCGATCCGCATACGCACTACGACGCGCAGATCTGCTGGGATCCCGCGCTCACGCCCTCGTCGTGGCACGGCGTGACCAGCGTGGTGATGGGCAACTGCGGCGTGGGCATCGCGCCGTGCCGTCCGCAGGCGCGCGAGATCGCCATGCGCGACCTGGTCAACGTCGAGGCGATTCCCTACGAGGTGCTCGAGCGCGGAATCACCTGGGACTGGGAGAGCTTTCCACAGTACATGGAGGCCGCCGGCCGCCGTGGACCGGCGCTGAACCTCGCCTTTCTCGCCCCGCTCACACCGCTGCGCCACTTCGTGATGGGCGAGGCGTCGATCGAGCGAGCGGCCACCGCGGAGGAGACTGCGCGCATCCGTGCGCTGCTCGCCGAGGCGATGGACGCGGGCGCGTTCGGTTTCTCCTCGACCATCCTCAACCAGCACCTGGGTTTCCAGGGGCGTCCGCTGGCGTGCCGCAACGCGAGCGCCGACGAACTGAAGTCGTACGCATCGGTGCTCAAGGAGCGCGGCAAGGGCGCGATCGAGGTGGCGCTCACGCGTCAGATCGCGGTATTGGAGGACGATGGCGCGGCCATGCTCGATCTGCTGCTCGATGCGAGCGGCCGGCCCGTCACGTTCATCGCGCTGTTCGATCGCGACGACCTGTCCGAAGCGGTGCGCGATACCTTGCGCAAGGCCGCGCCGATGATCGCCAAGGGCGCGCGGCCGCAGACCTCCCCGCTTCCGCTCACGCGCGAGGTGGACATGCGCAGTCCGTTCGTGTTCGCCGCGTTTCCCGCGTGGAAGCGCGTGTTCGCCGACAAGAGCCTCGAGGCGCAGAAGGCGGTCTATCGCGACCCGGCGTTCCGCGCGCAGTTCCGCGAAGAACTGAAGAACCCGATGAGCTTCGGCAACTGGTCGCGCATGACGCTGCACGAGGCGCATGCCGCGGAGGTCAAGCGCTACGAGGGCATGACGGTGGCCGAGATTGCACAGGCGCAGGGCAAGGACGGCGTCGACGCGTTGCTCGATCTCACGCTCGCCGACGAACTGCGGCTGGAGTTCACGGTGCAGTCGTTCAACAACCGGGTCGACCGCATGGCCGAACTGCTGCACGATCCGAGCATCCTGCTCGGTCTCGGCGATGGTGGTGCGCACGTGGACATGCTCTGCGACGCCGGCTACCCGACCTACCTGCTGGGCACCTGGGTGCGCGAACGCGGGGTGCTGAGCCTGGAGGAGGGCGTGCGACGGCTGACCTCCGATCCCGCCGATTTCTTCGGCATCCGCGACCGTGGTCGTCTGCGTGCCGGCCTCGCGGCGGACATCACCGTATTCGATCCCGCCAGCGTCGGCTCGAGTAACCGCGGCGAACGGCGCTTCGACCTGCCCGGCGGGGCGAAGCGCATGGTCATGCCCGCGCGCGGCATCGCCTACACCTTCGTAAACGGCGTCGTGACCTGCGAGCGCGGCGCATCGACCGGCGCGGCGGCCGGACAGATCCTGCGTTCGTAGAAGACACCAAGATGCTCCGACACATCGATGCTGGCGTGCTCAGCGTCGCCTATCGCGACGAAGGTCCGGCCGACGGGATGCCCGTCATGCTCATGCACGGCTTCCCGTACGACATCCACGCCTACAACGAGGTCGTGCCGCGGTTGGTCGACGCGGGTTGCCGGGCGATCGTGCCCTACCTGCGCGGCTACGGCCCGACGCGCTTCCTGGCGTCCGACACGCCGCGCTCGGGCCAGCAGGCCGTGCTCGCGCACGACCTGCTCGCGCTGATGGACGCGCTGCGCATCTCCCAGGCGGTGCTCGCCGGCTACGACTGGGGCGGACGTGCCGCGTGCATCGTCGCAGCCCTCTGGCCCGAACGCGTGCGCGGCCTGGTCTCGGCGATCGGCTACAACGTGCACGACATCCCCAATGCGGGGAAGCCCTCCACGCCGGAGAACGAGCACCGCTACTGGTACCAGTACTACTTCCACGGCGAGCGCGGGCGGGCGGGGCTGGAGGCGCATCGCCGCGACCTGTGCCGGCTGCTGTGGCGGCAGTGGTCGCCGAAGTGGGCGTTCGACGAGGCGACCTACGCGCGCACCGCCGCGTCCTTCGACAATCCGGATTTCGTCCCGGTGGTGATCCACTCCTACCGTCACCGCTACGGGCTGGTGCCCGGGGATCCTGCGGTGGAGGACACCGAGCGCCGCCTTACGGCCCAGCCGCGCATCGCCGTGCCCACGGTCTCGCTCGACGGCGATGCCGACGGCGTGATGCAGGGAGACGGTTCCGCGCAGCATCGGCGCTTCTTCACCGGTGCGTACGAGCGGCGGGTGCTGCCGGACGTCGGGCACAACGTGCCGCAGGAGGCGCCGGAAGCGTTCGCACGGGCGATCCTCGATCTCGCGTGATGCGGAGCCGGGCGGAGACGTGCGCGTTGTGCGTTAGGATGACGCTTCCGCCTGTCCATTCCCCGGGTCGATGACTGCCTCGCTTCGCGTATTCGGCGCGCCGCAGCGCTACCTCCAGGGTGCCGGCGCCATCGAGGCCATGGGCGAATACCTCGCCCGGCTCGGCGGCCGCACGGCCCTGGTTGCCGACGCCGTCGTGCTCGGCCTGTTCGGCGAGCGCATCCGCGCCGCGTGCGAACGAGCCGGCGTGCAGTGCACGCCGGTCGAGTTCTCCGGCGAGATCGTCCCCGAGGAGGTGGAGCGGCTCGCCGATCTCGTGGGCGCGCACGACATCGATTTCGTCATCGGCTGCGGCGGGGGCAAGGGGATCGACGCAGGCAAGGGTGTGGCGCACCGGCTCGGACGGCGCGTGGTCACCATTCCCACCGCAGCCTCGAACGACGCGCCCACCAGCAAGAACTACGTCCTCTACGACCGTTCGCACCGTCTTCTGCGCGTGGAGCACATGCCCGCCAACCCCGAGGTGGTGGTGGTCGACACGCAGGTCATCGTGACCGCCCCGGTGACGATGTTCACCGCCGGCATCGGCGATGCGATCGTGAAGAAGTTCGAGGTCGCGCAATGCGTCGCCGCCGGCGGACCGAACATGTTCGGGGCGCGCGCCTGTGCCGCGGCCGGTGCGCTGGCCGACCTGTGCTACGACACGCTGCGCGCGCACGCCGTCGAAGCCCTCGCCGACGTGCGCGGCAAGCGCGTGAGCGAAGCCGTCGAGCGGGTGGTCGAGGCCACGGTCATGCACAGCGGTCTGGGGTTCGAGAGCGGCGGGCTGTCGATCTCGCACGCCATGACGCGCGGACTGAGCGCGGTGCGCGGCGCGCGCGAGGCCCTGCACGGGCATCAGGTCGCCTACGCGCTGCTGGTGCAACTCGCGCTGGAGATGCGTCCGCAGGCATTCATCGAGGACATGCGCGAGTTCTTCCGCGCGGTCGAACTGCCACGCTCGCTGCGCGACCTCGGCATGCCCGAGGCGAGCGCCGCGGAGATCGATGCGATTTCCGCAGGCACGATGACTGCGCCCCACACGCGCAACTTCCAGCGGCCGCTCGCCGCGGCCGACATCGCCGATGCGATTCGCCGTATCGAGCGCCTTTCCACGAACACCCACTGAGACGACCCGACCATGGCGATCATCGAAGCGATCAACACCGTACCTGTCCTGGCGACGATGCGACGGCCGTTGCGTACCGCATCCGGCTTCATCGAATCCTTTCCGCTGGTGCTCATCGAAGTGCTGACCGACGAAGGCGTCACCGGACGATCCTATTCGCAGGTCTACCTCCCCGCGCTGCTACCTGCGCTGGAGGCTTCCGTGCAGGGACTGGCGCAGATGATCCAGGGGCGGTCGTTGTCGCCGCGCGACGTGCACGATCACCTTCTCAGGCGCCTGCGGCTGATGGGTGTGAAGAACCTCCTGTGTGTCGCACTCGGCGGCATCGACATGGCCCTGTGGGATGCCTACGCCAAATTGCGCGAGCAGCCGTTGTACGCGGCGCTCGGCGCGACGCCGCGTGCCTTCAAGTGCTACTACAGCGTGGGACTGTATGACGCGAAGAGCGTGGTCGAGGTGGCCGAGGAGGCCGTTGCCGAGGACTACCCGGGCCTGAAGATCAAGCTGGGCTTTCCCACCCTGGCCGAAGACATCGCCGCCGTGCGCGCCGCGAAGAAGGTGCTGGGGGCGCGGGCGCTGATGGTCGACTACAACCAGTCGCTCACGTTCGCCGAGGCGAAGAGCCGCTGCAAGGCGCTCGACGGGGAGGGACTCACCTGGATCGAGGAGCCGATCCTCGCCGACGATCTCGAGGGCTGCGCCCGTCTCGCCGAGCTGGTGACGACGCCGATCCAGATCGGCGAGAACTTCAACGGGCCGGAGGACATGGAGCGCGCCCTCAAGCTGCGCGCCGCGGACTTCGTGATGCCCGATGCGCAGTTCATCCGCGGTGTCACCGGATGGTTGGATGCAGCCAGCCTCGCTCGCGCCTACAACATCGAGATGTCGTCGCACACCTTCGTCGAGGCCAGCGCTCACCTGCTGTGCGCCACGCCGACGGCGCACTGGCTGGAACACATGGACGTGGTCGGCAACCTGTTGAGCCAGCGCTTCACGCTGGTCAACGGCACGCTGACACCGCCCGACCGTCCCGGCACCGGCATCGACTGGGACGAGGAGGCGGTGGAGAAGTACCGCGTACGTTGATTCCGACAGCCGAGGAGATTGCAATGGGCGCACTGGAGCGCATCCGCGAGTTCCACCCCGAGATCGCCGCCTGGCGGCAGGACATTCACGCGCATCCCGAGATCGGCTTCGAGGAGGCGCGCACTGCGGCCCTCGTCGCGCGGCAGCTCGAGGCATTCGGCGTGGAGGTGCATCGGGGGGTCGGCCGCACCGGCGTGGTGGGAGTCCTGCGCAACGGGGCGCGTGCCGACGTACCCGGCCGGCGCCTGGGACTGCGCGCCGACATGGACGCGCTGCCGATCGCCGAGGCGAACGCCTTCGCGCACCGTTCGCGGCACCAGGGCCGCATGCATGCCTGCGGACACGACGGCCACACTGCGATGCTCCTCGGCGCGGCCCGATACCTTGCCCAGACCCGCAATTTCGACGGCACGGTTCACTTCATCTTCCAGCCGGCGGAGGAGGGCCTGGGCGGCGCGCTGGCGATGCTCGAGGACGGACTGTTCGAGCGCTTTCCGTGCGACGCGATATTCGGGATGCACAACCGGCCGAAGCTGCCGCTGGGCAAGTTCGCGGTACGGTCCGGCCCGATGATGGCGGGCGGCGCCTTCTTCGATATCGACATCGTGGGCCTGGGCAGTCACGGCGCGCGGCCCGAAGCCGGCGTCGATCCGGTGATGGTGGCGGTGCAGATCGCCTCGGCGCTGCAGACGATCGTCTCGCGCAACGTGCGACCGGTCGACACGGCGGTGCTGTCGATCACGCAGATCCACGCCGGCGATGCCTACAACGTGATTCCGCAGACCGCACGCCTGTCCGGCACCGCGCGCGCCTTCTCCACGAAGGTGATGGATCTGATCGGTGCCAATCTGAAGCGCACCGCCGAGGGAGTTGCGCAGGCGATGGGGGCGCGTGCGAGCGTGGATTTCCGCGTGAACTTCGCGCCGGTCATCAACGATCCCGAGCAGGCCGAGTTCGCCGCCGCGGTGTGTAGCGAGATCGTCGGCAGCGAGAACGTGGTGCGCGATCCGGCGCTGATCATGGCCTCCGAGGATTTCTCCTTCATGCTGGAGAAGGTGCCCGGCTGTTACCTCAACATCGGCAACGGCGATGGAGAGGGGGCGTGCGAGGTGCACAACCCCTCGTACGACTTCAACGACGAGGCGCTGCCGCTGGGTTCGGCGTTCTTCGCGCGTGCCGTGGAGCGCCGGCTGGGGGCGTGAAGGCATGACGCCGCGTAGGTCATGACGCCGCGTAGGTCATGACACCGAGCACAGTGTCATCCCGAACCGACGGTGAGGGATCCTCGCTTTGGTGTCTCCACGGCGAGCATTCCTCGCTGCGCTCGAAATGACACGGAGTGATGAATGACACCGAGGTGCCCTGCAGTTCAGGCAGGTTCCAGGGTGTCTCCCCGGTAGGCAGGCCTCAGCGATCGCGCCCGGCTGTGCGCGCCCCCTCCGCCTGGGGAGATTGCGACGGTGTGCCGTGCCTCCACACCAGGTACTGTGCGCCGCAGGCGAGCACGATAGCGCTGCAGCAGGCGACCAGCGCGGCCAACATCAGGCCGAGGAAGCGCTCGCTGCCGACGTTGCTCGCAGCCCCGACCACGAGTGGCAAGCCCAGCAGCAGCATCACGCCGGCGATGAGGGTCAGATACCCCGCGAGTCGCTTGATCATGTTCGGTCTCCTGTCGGTCCGGCGCGCTCTGATCGGCGCGCTCGCCGTGTGAATGTGTGCGAAGCCGGGCTCCCTGCCGGACATCGCCTGCTCGTACTGGGGGAGCGAACGCGCGCGATGCAATCGTCGTGCTAGGGCGCCTAAGTGCCTGTTAGCAGACCAGATCCGCGCGCAGCGCGAACCCGGCTGTAAGAAATCCCGACGGCGCTCCTACTTCTTGCGGGCGGCCGCCAGCTTCTCCTGCAGCGCGTCGATGCGCCGGTGATTGTCCTCGGAGCCGATGTAGCTGCGGAACAGCCACTCCTGCACGCGCATCGCGCTGTCGAGATCCTGGCTCAGCACCTGATTGGACAGCCGCTTGGTTTCGACGAGCGCCGTCCGATCGTAGCCTGCCATTTCGCGCGCGATCGCGGCGACCGAGGACAGAAGTTCACCTTCGGGAAAGACGCGGCTGACATATCCCATCCGTTCGGCCTCGTGCGCGTCGTAGATGCGCCCAGTGAGAGCGAGTTCCTTGGCGCGGCCGAGCCCGACGATGCGCCACAACGGATCCATGATCGGCGTGAGCGACAGGACGATTTCGCGCTGCCCGAACTTCGCGCGCGTCGAGGCGTAGCGGATGTCGCACATCATGGTCAGATCGAAACCACCCGCGATGGCTGCGCCGCCCACCGCAGCGATCACGGGCTGCGCGCAGAACAGGATGGCGCGATAGGTGCGGTGGAACAGCGCGGTATAAGCCTCGTTCGAGACCTTCTCCAGCTTGCGGATCTCGTTCAGATCGAAGCCTGCGGAGAAGTACTTCTCGCCACCGGTGAGCACCGCCACGTTCACGTCCTCGCGCGCGCCGATTGCGGTGAACAGGTCGGTCAGTTCCTCCAGAACCGAAGGCGACAGGGCATTGCCCTTGTCGGGCCGGTGCAGCGTGACGGTGGCGACGTTGTCGTCGATCGAAAGGAGCAGGTGCTGGTAGTTCATGCGCGCGTTCTCGAGGGGGAGAACGCGATCCTCGCACAAACGAAGATGCTGCCGGAAGCGTCGCGCTTCGACCTCTTCTACTTCGACGTCGAGGCGGCGAACGCCGCCGTTCCCTTGACCGGTCCGGTCGCGCCGATACCGGATACGTTCAGCGCGTAGGCGGCGCCGGCGCGGGCCCCGCCGGCACCGACGAAGCCCTGGATGTCGCCGCTGCACGAGACGCCCTCGCACGTCACGATCGGCGTGCTGATGCCGGAGCAGCCGGCGATGGTGCAGCTCACCGGTCCGGCGCCGAAGATCAGCGTGCCGTCGGCAGTGGTGAGATTGAGATCGTTGCCGCGGGCGGTGAAGCTGGCGCCACCGATCTCCATGCTCAGCTTGACGTCCACCTTGCCCTCCAGAAAGCGCGCGATGAGCGCGCCCGAGGTCACCTGACCTTCCAGGGGCTGCGTGGCGCCGCTCAGCGCGATGGGACGCGACGCACCGATCAGGTCGAAGTGCGCGACTGGCGTCTTCTGCAGCATCGGCACCTCGCTCTCCAGACCCGGCAAGCCGGTCACGTAGTGGAAGAACTGGCCGAACTTGTCCTTGCCCACGCCCCACGCGATGCGTCCGTCGTTGCCGAGCGCGGGCGGTAGCTTGTCTGCCGATGGATGGAAGACCGGGACGATCGGGTCGTTGCCGTTGTTCACCGAGATGAGGTTGCCGGCGGCGTCGAACTCGACGCCGTCGAGCGGGATGACGCCGAAACCGGATCCGCTGGAGACGTTCACGGCGTGGGCGAGCGCCAGCTGCTGGGAGCCGGTGAACGGCGTGCCGCCGCCGCAGTAGACACCCACGCAGGTGTCCGCCTGGGTGAAGACGGGCTCGGTGGGCTTGGTGCTGCCCTCCTGCGGCGGCGGCAGGTCGGTCTTCTTCGCGCTGATGGCCGGCCGTGCGCTGGCGTCCACGACCAGATAGGACTCGCCGTGACGCACGCCGATGCAGCCGCCGGCATTGCACACGTCGATCTCTCCCTCGCCGACGCTGCCGCGCATGCTGCCGTCGAACGTGGCGGTGTACTCGGTGCCGCGGATGCCGATGGTGGCCACCGCGGTGGAGACGCAGTAGTTGCGCTTGTGCGTGCGGCCCACGACGCCGGTGATCGTGCGCATGCCGCCCTCGATCAGGCTGAAGTGCCCGCGCTCGTTCCCGTCGGTCTTGCCCTCGTAGCGGTAGTCGTCGATGCGGAACTTCGTGCGTGGCTGCAGCGACACATAGGCGCCGTCGCTGAAGCGCAGCTGGATGCGTGCGTTGCGCGTGTCCACGGTGTCGCCCGTGCCCACCTCCGCGCCCTTGGTCAGACGGCGCGCCTTGCCCGAGAGGTCGATGGCCACCGCCTCGCCGAACACGAAATCGACCTTCGCGGCGGGGGCCGCGAGGGCGCTGCAACAGGCCAGCGACAGGCCGGCGATCATCGCGCGCAGAACCGGATGCATGGGGGTCATTCCAGAGGTCGACGCGTGTGGGCCAAGCAACATGCACACCGGCTGCGCAGGAGCCCGTAAACTGGCCCGATGAACAGGACGCAAGCAGCCGATTCGCCGCTGTCCCCCGCGCAACTCGTGGCGCTCAAGGGGCGGATGCGCCAATGGGCGGCAGAGCTGGGGTTCCAACACCTGGGCGTATCGGGCGTGGATCTCGCCGAGGCCGAGGCCCGCCTGCTCGGCTGGCTAGAGCGTGGTTTCCACGGGGAGATGGGATACCTCGCGCGTCACGGCACCCGGCGCAGCCGCCCTGCGGAGCTCGTGCCCGGGACGCTGCGCGTGGTATCGGTGCGCATGAACTACCGGACCTCGGGCTCTCGCGCGCCGCTGGCGGTCCTGGAGGATCCGTCCCTGGCCTACGTTTCCCGTTACGCGCTCGGCCGCGACTACCACAAGGTCGTCCGTGCACGCCTGGAACGTCTCGCCCGACGTGTGCAGGCCGAAACCGGCCCATTCTCCTACCGCGTGTTCACCGACAGCGCACCGGTGATGGAGGTCGAACTCGCCCGACAGGCGGGCCTCGGGTGGCGCGGCAAGCACACGCTGTTGCTGGATCGGCAGGCAGGGTCGTGGTTCTTCCTCGGCGAGCTCTACACCGACCTGCCATTGCCGATGGACGAGGCGACAGGCGAGCACTGCGGAACCTGCACGCGCTGCATCGACGTCTGCCCGACCGGGGCCATCCTCGAGCCCTACCTGCTGGATGCGCGCCGCTGCATCTCCTACCTGACCATCGAGCATCCGGGCAGCATCCCCGAGCCGCTGCGTCCGCTGATGGGAAATCGCATCTACGGTTGCGACGACTGCCAGCTCGTGTGTCCGTGGAACCGATTCGCCGGGACCGCCAGCGTGGAGGCCTTCGACGTGCGCAACGGCCTGGATGGCGCGGGGCTGGCCACGCTGTTCGCGTGGACCGAAGAGGAGTTCGAGCGAAAACTGGAGGGCAGCGCCATCCGGCGCATCGGGCATGAACGCTGGCTGCGCAACATTGCGGTGGCGATGGGTAATGCAATGGCCAGCGTGCAGATCCAGGACGCGCTGCGTGCTCGTTGTGGGCACCCCTCCGAAGTGGTGCGCGAGCATGTCCGATGGGCACTCGAGAGGCAACTGTCGCGCACGGGCTGAAGCATCTCACGGTCCGCGGCGCCAGCCGCGGATTGCACGACAACCTTCAAGGGCGGCACCGGCATGCCGATGTAATGCGTTGGCACGGCAGGTTGCATTGCCGTGGCCTGCAATCATCGATAGAGATCGACCATGGGCAATGTTGCGTTTCGTTCGAAGACAGACACTTGGCTGATGGTGGTTTTCCTCAGCTCTGCGCTGATTTGTGTGGGCGCCGCCCTGGCGGTTCCAGCTCTGTCGCAGGGAGGGGGGTGGATCGTCGCATTGCTCACGCTCGCCGTTGGAGTAGGGCTGCCGGCCTGGATCATCGCCTCGACGCACTACACGTTCGTGGGAACAGATCTCGTCGTGCGCTGTGGCCCATTCCGCTGGCACGTTCCGTTGGGTTCGATCAGCAAGGTGACGACGACCCGAAATCCGTTGTCCAGTCCGGCGCTTTCCCTGGATCGGCTGCGCATCGAGTACGGGGATGGGCGCGCTCTCATGATCTCCCCGGCGGATCGCGCCGGCTTTCTCGCTGTGCTCGAAGCACGCACCGGCAGTACGGTGCGGCTCTCGGGTGGTGATATCTGAATCCGAGGGCGCGCGTGCCTTCAGGCATCGATTCGCACCGCGTGCACGATGCCAACTTCGATTCGCGTTCAGCGGACCTGATCGGCGCCTAGCGGTTGAGCACGCGGCGCACCGCTGCGAGCAATTCCAGCCGATCGACCGGCTTGGCCAGGTGCAGGTCGAAGCCGGCATCCAGTGCCGCAGCGCGATCCTGCGGACGCGCGTAGGCCGACAGCGCGATCGCGTGCCACGTCCGCTGCTCGGGCGTGGCGACTCCGCGCATGAAGCACAGGCCATCCTCATCGGGCATGCCGATGTCGGAGATCACCAGTTCGGGAGCGAATTCGGCGAGCGCGGTTCGCGCCTCGGCGGCCGAAGCGCACACCCGCACCGTCGCACCGGCCTGTCGCAGCAGCATGCCGAGCACCTCGCGCGGATCGGCCTCGTCGTCCACCACGAGAATGCGGGCGCCGTTCAGCGCATCCCGGTCATGCGGCGACACGCCCGCGTCGACGTCGCGAACGGCGGTGCCTTTCCACGCGAGCGGGATGCGCACGGTGAACGTCGCGCCCCGGCCGATCCCGTCGCTGTGCGCGGTCACCGTGCCACGGTGAAGCTCGACGATGTGCCGCGTGATCGCGAGTCCCAGCCCCAGGCCGCTGTGTCCCTTGCCGCCGTCGGCCTGGCGGAACGGCTCGAATACGAGCGGCAGAAACGCCGGTCCGATGCCCTGGCCGTTGTCGCGCACCTGCAGGACCGCTTCCTCGCCATCCTGCGTCAGATCCGCTTCCACCCTGCCGCCGATCGGCGTGAACTTGAGCGCGTTGGTGAGCAGGTTCCACACGACCTGCTGCATCCGTTCGGGATCCACTTCCGCATCGATCCGGGCCGACACGCGCACGCGCAGGTCGATCTCGCGCTCCTGCGCCTTGCCGCGCAGGGATTCGGCCGTGCCCTGCACGAGCGCGGCCAGATCGCAGCGGCGCGGGGCCAGCCGCAGCTTGCCGGTAACGATGCGCGAGGCATCGAGCATGTCCTCGACCAGCCGCGCCTGCGCGTGCGCGCTCGACACCACGCGCTCGATGGCGTGACGGCGGGTGGCATCGTCCACGCTCGCGTGCTGCAGAATCTGCATCCAGCCGATGATCGCCTGCAGCGGGTTGCGCAGCTCGTGCGACACCGTGGCGAGGAACTCGTCCTTGGATCGGTTGGCCGCTTCTGCCTCCCGGCGCGCGAGGCGCTCCATCTCCAGGAGTTCGACGCGCTGCGCCTCCAGGTTCTTCTTCTCGGTGATCTCCTCGCAGGTCGCGCCCACGCCGATGGTGCGCCGGTCGAGCTTGACCGGGTAATAGTTCACCGCCCACCAGCGCTGCACGCCGGGCTGCGCCGGCGTCATGCCGCTCGTCTCCTGCACCACCACCGCCTCGCCGTCGAGTGCGCGCTGCATGCAGCGCATCACGCCCGGGTCGAGTTGCGGAAGCAGTTCGCTCACGGTGCGCCCGAGATGCGCCTCGCGCGGCAAGCCGTTGATGCGCGCGAGGGCATCGTTGACACGTACGAAGCGCAGCGCGGTGTCCCACAGGCCCAGTCCGATCGGCGCCTTCTCGAACAGCGTCTCGAGGATCGCGTTGGTCTCGGCCAGATCGCCCGCCACCCGGTCGAGGTCGGCCGTGCGCTGCTTCACCACGCGCTCGAGCTCCTCGCGCGCGGCGAGCAGTTCGCTCTGCGCGCGCGTACGCTGGGCGACCTCGGCAGCGAGCGTGGCATTGGCGTGTTCCAGGTCGCGCGTCGAGGGCAGGCGCAGCGCCAGCGGCAACAGCAGGATCGTGGCGATGGCGGTGGGCACCGAGGCCAGGGCGGTGATCGCCTTGGCGATCCCGTCGAGCCAGTAGTCCGGCTGCCACAGTGTCCAGATGTCGATGACGTGCGTGATGCCGCAGCTGGTGATGAACACGCCGAACAGGACGAACACCCAGTGGAAGGGCAGGTCCCTGCGATGGCGGACGAAATAGAACAGCGCGAACGGAATCGAGAAGTAGGCGGCTGCGATCAGCGCATCGGAGATGACGTGCAGGGCGAGCAGGTTCGGTTGCCACGCGATGCAGATGCCGTGCGGGAGGAATCGGCTGTCGGAGAACTGCGCAGCCGCCGGCAGGCTGATTGCGGCACCGCCCAGGGCGGGAAGGAATCGGATCGATGCGAGCATGAGCGGTGCGCCGCGCGCGGGAAATCGGACGATCCTAGATAGCGCGACGGGGGAGCGGCCGCAAGGGCGCGGCCCTCAGTCTTTTCCCGATGCAGTGGCCGCAGGTCTGAACCGGGCACTTTCTTCACAGGCAAGCGCGGCGCCCAGCGAACCGGACGCCCAGCGAACCGGACGCCCAGCGAACCGGACGCCAAGCGAACTGGACCTTCAGCGAATCAGATAGGCATCGAGTTCGCGCACCAGCTGGGAGATCTGTGCGACGTCCGTGCGCGGGGCCGGAAGCTTCTCGACCACGCCTTCGCCGACACTGCGCAGCAGCACCTGCGCCCCCTCCGGCCGGGCGCGCCCGCCCGCGTCGTCGGCAGCAGGCTGCGCACGCACGGTCAGCTGCTGGGCTGCGTCGATCCGAACCGGCTCCCACGAGCCGGTCGAAGCCGAACATCGCACCGCGCCTTCGATCACGATCAGCTGCGCGAGGTGCTCGCCGCGTCCGGCCCGCACGACGAACTCGGTGCCTTCGACCCCGGCGGTGAAGTACGCCGTCTCGACACGGAAGAAGCCGCGGGCGCGCACGAACAGTTCGCCGAAATAGACCAGCAGACCGCCCAGCCGCAGACGTGTGCCGGGCAGCACCAGCACCTCGTGCCCCTCGGGATAGCGCAGCAGCGCGTAGGCGCGTTCGCCGGTCACGATCTCGTCGCCCAGGGCGATGGTCTGAGCGGGACGCGCTGCGAGGCGATGTCCGTCGCGCCGGATGGAGACCTGGGTCCGCTCGGCGGGCGTGGCGCTGCGCAGCCCCGTGCCGCGGTCGTCGACGAGCACGTCGGCCAGGACCTGGGCGCCGGCCTGTGGAACGCCGAGCGCGAACAGCAGCGCGAGCGCGACCCAGGCAAGCGTGCCGCCGCCTCTCAGGGGCTCGTGCGCGTGCGACGCAGGTATCCGAGCAGCCACAGGGTCACACCGAAGGCGGCCAGGTGATAGACGCAGTCGAGCAGGACGTCGAAGTTCGCGCATAGCAGCCCCACGAGAAGAAGATAGGCGAGGATGGCACCGGCAATGAAGACGCGGCGTCGACGCGGCGTCGGCTGTCCCGGCTGGAAGTGGACGAGCACCGCCACGCCCACCGAGAGGGCCATGACGGCGAGTTGCCCTCCCCAGTGCAGGGGATGCACCTGGCGCGAGGCAAGCAGATTGGCCACCGCGTCGGCCTGCAGTTCCAGGCCGAGACGCTGCTGCACGCGCACGCCGTGCACCACCCGGTGCCGGTCGCGCCCCGCCGTCGCCAGCCCGACCAGGAAGATACCGCCGCGCCAAGCCTGCACCTCCCGCCCCGTCGCATCGATCACCGCCTCGTAGCGTACTCGTCCTGCACCCGAGCGCCAGTGCGACAGATCCGACAGGCGCAGGATGAGTTGTGCGGTCTCGTCACCGGCGAGCAGGGCAGGGCAGCCGGGCTGCGAAACCTGCAGGGTCTCGCGCAGCCCGACGGCGATCTCGCGCACGCGCGTTCCCTCTGCCACCAGAACGCGGCGTCCCGGCTCGTCGAGCGAGATCGCGCGTACCGGACCGAACGCGGCGAGCAGCGACAGCGCGACGGGCGGCAGCGCACCGGGTGGCAGGTCGCGCACCGCAAGCAGGGGCACGGTGGTGGCATAGCCGAGCCGATGTCCCACGCACAGCAGGCCTTCGCCGTTGGCGCGGGCCCGGATCGCCGTCGCCTCGCGCGGGGTATCCGTGCCGATGAAGACGTTCGTGCCACGCGCGCGCGCACGGCCGATGGCGTCGACGAAGGCGTCGTCCGCCGCATCCGGCGTGTCGAAGGACATGTCGAACGCGATCGCGCGCGCACCGGCGGCGGACAGGCGCTCGAGCACGCGTGCGTGCTCGGCGCGCCAGGTGCGGTCGAAGGGTCGGCCGACGGCGCGCTCGGTCGCTTCGTCGATGGTGACAACGCGGATGCGAGGATCGGGTTGCGGTGAGGAGATGAGATCGCTCAGCCACAGCGACAGGCTCTGCAGGCGCGTGTCCAGCCCGAACAGGTCGAACACGCTGGTCCAGGCGATGACCGTGCTCAGTATCGCAACGGCGATACCCGTACGGATTGCCCGGGTGCGCAGATGGATCTCGTCGCGCAGGCGCTGCCAGCGCGAAAGCGGTGTGTCCTCGGGACGGCGGTTCGGATCGTCGATGTCGAGCATGAGACGGTCCATGCCCGCGTCGAAGCTCTCGTCGCCGATGCGAATGGCGTTGCGGCGCGCGAAGTCGGACAGTTCGGGAGGCAGATCCTCCGGGCGCGGCATGCGCGCCCGACCGACCAGCACCGGCAGGATGCGCACGCCGCGCGCCAGGGCCTGCTTGACCTCGCGCCGTACGTAGTCGGCAGGATCGTCCAGCCTGCGCCGGCCCTTGCGGCTGAGCAGCCAGTACTCGCCGAGGATGGCGACGAAGACTTCGCAGGCGGCCAGCTCGCGTTCGAGCGCCTGTTCGAAGTCGGCACCTGCGGCGATCTTGCCCAGGTCCATGAACACCTGGTCGTCGCCGTAGCGGGCGACCAGCCGGTCGTAGATGCGCCCGGCGCGCGCGATCCCATCCTCGCGCCGGTAGGAGACGAAGATGCGGGCCAAGCGCTCAGCGCTCCGCGCCCACGGCGATCATCCCTTGGTCGTGGTCTTGCGGATCTCTTTCTCGTCCGTCCACTCGAGCAGGCCGTTGCGGATGTTCCACATCTGCAGGTTGAACTTGTAGTAGACGTCCTTCACGTCCTTCGCCGTCTTTACGATGGAGGTGATGTTGCCCTCCAGCCGGTACTGCGCGCCGACCATGCGGCCCTTCTCGGCCGTCTGCTCGCGATCGTAGTACTCGTCGTCCTGCTGGCGGTCGATCTCCTCCTTCTGGTTCGCCATGCCGGCGGCGTCCACGGCGAAGCGCACCTTGCCGCTCTTCTGCAGCTCGGCGCGGATGGAGTCGGTGATCGCGCGCGTGTCGATGTACTCGTTGGTCTTGTTGCGCACTTCCTGCACCGTGACGATGGGCAGGTTGCTGGCGGTCACCACCGGCGCGTCGAGCAGCGAGCGGGTCATCGCCTCCGCGATCATCTGCAGGTCGGTGGAGCCGAACTCGTTGGTGACCGTTTCCACGCCGCGCGCATCGCCGTAGCGCACCGTTTCCCTGGCGCAGCCGGCGAGCAGGACGGCCGCGAGCGCGGTCACGGCGGCGAGGCGAAGCAGAGGGGCAAGGGGTGTCATGCGTGTGTCTCCTGGTGCGGCGCGAGGGGTCAGTCCTGACCCATGAAGACGAGGCGGAAGTCGACGGCCTCGTTGCTGGGGGCGATGGCGGTGACGAGATGGTTGGATTTCTCGTACATCAGCACGGGCTTCCAGGCCTCCTCGTCCGCCGCGCGCATGCCTTCAGCGTCGATCCAGCGAAACTTGTAGGCCACGCGGCGGACCGCATTGGCGTCGTTCTCCAGGTTCGCCTCGATCTTCATGCGATCGCCGCTCATCGTGCACCGCATCTCGGTGACCACCACGTTGGTGCGCTTGCCCTCCTGCGCGACCTTGGCGTCGATCAGTTGCTCCATCGACTCGATGCCGTTGTCGCCGATCGGGCAGCCGAAGGCGAATCCCTCCCGCTCGAAACCCTTCTTGCCGGCACAGCCCGCGGTGGCGACCAGCGCTGCGAGCGCAGCCGCGACGACGATCCTCATCATGCCTATTCCTCCTTCGTCTTGTCCGGCGGGGCGTCCGGAGCCTCCACGAACAGCCGGTCGCCGATCAGGCGCAGTGCGATGAACGCGTGACGCCCCTGCACGTGCACCTGGACACTGCGTTCGCCGGCCGGCGTAGGCAGCGTCACGGTATGCGAACCGCGTGGCAATTTACCACGGGCGATGAGCACGGTCGCGGGCAACGACCGCCAGGTGCGCTCGTCGGCCGACTCCGTGACCATGGATCCGATCATCAGGGCGATCGCCGCCACGTCCAGCGCCGCGCCTGCGCTGCCGTCCCCGGCGCGACGGCGCTGCGCCGCGGCCCGCTGCGCCTGGTACTGCGCCACGGCCTTGCTCAGCGAGCGTACGAATCCGCGCAGCATGATCCCCGGCATCTCGTCGCGCAAGGCACGCCGGGCCATCGCGTCGATGCTGGTGACTGCGGCGGTCGGCCAGGTCGCACCGTCCGCGAAGCGCAGCGAATCGGGCAGAAAGGGGGCAAGTGGCGTGTGCACGACCGGGAAGGACACGGACACGAGCACGAGTTCGCGGTTGATCGGAATGGGCAGCGTGAACTGGCGCGAGACGCGCGCCGGTGCGAGCCCGGTCTCGATCAGGAACAGCACGTCCGTGCTGGCGTCGTCCTGCTGCGCCATGCGCGTGTCCAGGCCGGCGAGCGCTTCTTCGAGAACGGGCGTATCGGGTCGCAGCTCGATCGCCTGCCGGTATCCCGGCGCCGCCAGGCTCTGCTCGCCCAGTGCCTCGTAGACGAATCCGGCGAGGTAGTGGCTGATCGCGCTCTGATAGCTGTTGCGCAGCGCGTTCACCTCCGGATTGTCGATCGTCTCTACCGGGTAGCCGTTCAGGTCCTCGATGCGGGTGCCCGCGCCGCGCTGCTCGGCCTCGGCCTGGATCTGCTCGACCTCCGCTTCGCGCAGGCGCGCGATCACCGCTTCGCGCTCGTGCGTCTGGCGGATCGCGACGCGCGCGGCGTCCCAGTCCCCGCGCGCCAGGTGGTTGAGGGCGATGCGCGTGGTGAGCATCACCTTCTCGTAGTCGTGGCCCTCGTAGGGTCGCGACTTGTCGTTGAGCGTCACGGACGCCAGGGAGCCGGCAAGGCGCGAGGGATCGGCTAGCGCGGCAGCCTCCCACTGCGCGACCCGGTCGGTCGCCTGCATCCAGGCGTCGGTGCTCGGCGCGTAGCGGCTTCGCAGCCGTTCGAGCTCACCACGTTCCATGAAGTAGAGCAGGTCCTTGCGCTCGCCGCGGTTGTTGCGCTCGAGCGTGGCGACGGCGCCGTCGACGTCGCCTGCGGCTACCTGTGTCAGGGTCGCGCGCAGTTCCTCGTCGTAGCTACGAAAGGTGGCGCAGGCGGGTAGCGAAGCAACGAGGACGGCGAGCAGCAGGCTGCGCGCGCGAGGGGGCATCGGAGGTGGTCGAGGCGGGTGAACTGGCAGTGCTTGCCATTCTATCCGCTCGCGCGCCGGCCGATGCCCCCGGAGACAGGCCGCTCAGCGACCCCAAATCTCGACGTCAGTGAGCGTCGCTTCCTGAGCGGCGACAGGCGCGGCGGTCAATCCGACGCCCGCGATCAGCAATGCAATCGCATAGCTGCGCCGCGCCGGTGCCCGTGACTCCGCCCCAGCGCGACCACGGGAGCGCATCGCGATGATCTCGGGTGGCGGCTCCGCCGGCTTGCCAGGTGGGGCCACCGGCGGATCCCGCTGCGGATGCCCGGGATAGGGCGAGTCGGGTGGAAGGGGCGGCTCGCGGCCCGGCTCGTCCGGATCGTCGTCCGGCACGGGCGGTATGGGCGGTTCCCGGTGCGCGCACTGCGGTAGCGCTTCCGACTGCGCACGCGCGGCGCGGTGCGTATCGTTAGGATGCATGAAGGTTCCTCTGTTGATCGACGCGATCAGGCCGCGCTCTGCGACAGGCTGCGCAACGCCTCCGCCGAGCGGTCGAAACATGCTTCGATCCGGGTGGCCTGTGCGAGCATCGGACGCGCCGTGTCGATTTCCTCGGCGCTGTCCCGCACTGCCTGCACTGCCTGCTCGGCGCCCGGGCTCGCGGATTGGAGAACCTCCATCGCCTGCGCGGCGGCGACGAACGCGGCACGCGCTTGATCCGCGTGCTCGAGCGATTGCGGATCGCGCTGCATGGCGTCGGCCCACTCACGTACTGCGGCGATGTGCTTGCTGGCATCTGCTGCCGAGGCCAGCGCGACCTGCGTGCGGGACATCGCGTCGAGCGCGGCGGCGAGCTGTCGCAGACCATCCGCGGTGTAGTCGTGGGTCGGGCCGGCGGCCTGCGCGCGTGTCTCCTCCACGAAGCGGACGAACCCCGTGACCTCGGCCGGTGCGGAGACTTCGGCTGGCGCCGCTGACTCCTCCATGAGAGCCTGCGCCGTGTCTGGCGTCTCGGCCGGAATCTCTTCCTGCGCGGCAGGCTCGATCGGCACCAGCACTTCGTCGTCATGCGGCGTTCCGCGATACCACATGAAGAGCAGGAAGAGCGCAAGGATCAGCAGCGCCAACAGAATCCACGGCCAGACCGGCCGTCGACGTTCGACGTGTACCTGTTCAGCCATCGTTGGTTACCTCCGTGCCGTTCATGACGATCGAGCGCATGCTCAGCCCTTGCCGGTATCGCTCTGCAGCTTCTTCCCGCCGGGCTCGACCAGGTACCACTCGCCGCCGAAGCCGTGCACGTCCTGGCCGGCGACCTCGCCCGGCTTGCGGTCCTTCACGAACGTGTAGAGTGGCCAGCCGTTGTAAGTGACCTGCATCGAGCCGTCCTTACGCTGGATCGTCCCGAGCAGTGACGAGTCGGCGCGATCGCTCGCCACCGGCTTTCCCTGCGTGAGCAGCGGCGGCCAGGCCTTCGCACACTGGTCGTAGCAGTTGCTCACGGCCTTTGCGTCGCCCTTGCCCTGCTCGTCCGCGGTGAACATGTACAGGGTCTTGCCCTGCGCATCGGTGAGGTGGGCGCCGTACTCGCCACTGGTCGCCACTGCCACCGCAGCGCTGCCACCTTCCTGTGCCTGCACCGTAGGGGCCAGGCTGCCGAGTGCGACCGCGCCGAAGAACGCTGCGGCTACTGATGAGAAAGTCTTCACGCTCATGTCGATCTCCTTGCCGGTGAAATGACGATATCGATCGGAGATGGCCTGCACGCGCCATGCCCGACTGCTCGCGGGGATGCGCGGGGCATGACCCCTGCTGCGGTCGTGCACGCACGTCTGCGCCGCTTCGATGCGCGGGTGCGAACTACGGAGGTCTGCCATGTCGAACGATCAAGTCGGTCGCCGTCCCGCGCGCCGCAGCTTTCTGCTGCGCTCGGGCGCTGTGCTCGTTTCGCTTCCCGCCGGTGCCCGCGTCGCGCTTGCACAGGACGCGAAGAAGGTCGACGTGAACTCGCCGCAAGCGAAGGCGCTCAACTACGTCCACGACGCCAAGCAATCCAAGGATCCGAAACATCAGGAGGGCCAGTTCTGTCACAACTGCCAGTTGTTCCAGTCGGACAAGAAGACCGGCTGGGGACCCTGTGCGATCTTCGGCGGCCAGCTCGTGGCCGCCGAGGGCTGGTGCAATGCGTGGGTGAAGAAGCCGTGAGGTATGCGCGGCGGGCCTCGGCCGGCCGCGCACGCTTCACACCGTGAATCGCTAGTAGGGTTCGATCGACGCGGCGCTGTCGAGCAGATCTCGCTTGAGCGCATCGGATGCCGGCGTTGCCCCCAGCCAGATGCGCACGAAGCCGGCAAAGAGCGCGTGTCCCGCATGGCCCAGCACCGGTTCGCCGTCGATGCGGATCAGCGTGCCGTGCTCCGGTGTGTAGTCGATGCGCATCCACTCGCCCTCGCGCATGTCCTCGATGCGCGCAGACAGATAGTCCCACTCCTCCGCAGAAAGCGGCGGTAACAGGTTGTGCATCCACTCGCCGGGAAGGATGGGCCAGTCTACGGCAGCAGGGCCCAGTCTCAGCAGAAAGGTCTTCGGCAGATCGCGCATGCCCAGATGCAGCAGCGGCACGCCGTGCGGGAGATAGACACCGAGCCGGTAGCGCGCGGCCATTGCCTCGGGGCGGGTCCCGAAAGCAGTGAGCACGAGCCGATGCTCGCCGAGGCGCAGCGTATCGGGCAGGCCTTGCGCGGCCGACGGGACGGGCGCCATCGAGAGGAGCAACAGGATCGATAGCGCGAGTGCGGCCGCGGTATCCCGAACATCGGATCGCCAGCGGAATGACGTGAATGGTGCCAAGAGCAGGCCCTCCGTTGGTGCGTTGCATTGCAGGGGCAGAGCACGCGCTTTCATCGATCCAGCAACCGATGTGCCTCGCTGTCGTCCGCTGCCTACATGAGGGAACGCCCGATGCTGCGCAATCCACTCAACCTCGAGCCGTTCACTTTGCGTGGCGGATGTCCAGATATCCAGCAGGAGGAATCGAGTGAAAGCCAGAGCGATCAAACAGTGGTGTGCGGGCCTCGCGTGCGTGGCTGCGGCACTGCCGATTCATTCGGCGCACGCCGACCAGGCGCTGGTCGACGCATCGAAGGACCCAGGGCAATGGCTGATGCCCGGCAAGGACTACGGCGCGACCCGCTTCAGCGCACTGGACAAGATCAACACGCAGAACGTCGGCAACCTGCAGATGGCATGGGTGTTCTCCACCGGCGTGCTGAACGGACACGAAAGTGCGCCGCTGGTGGTGGGCGACACGCTGTACCTGGTCACGCCGTATCCGAACATTCTCTACGCGATCGACCTCAGCAAGCCTGGCGGCGAGCTGAAGTGGTCGTACAAGCCGAGCCCGATGGCTGCCTCGCAGGGCGTGGCCTGCTGCGACGTGGTCAACCGCGGCGCCGCCTATGCGGACGGGCGAATTTTCTTCAACACCCTGGACAACCACACCGTTGCGGTGGATGCGAAATCCGGCAAGGAAGTGTGGAAGACCCAGGTCGGCGACATCGACAACGGCGAGACCATGACCATGGCGCCGCTGGTTGTGAAGGGCAAGGTGCTGGTCGGCAACAGCGGCGGGGAGATGGGCGTGCGAGGCAAGCTCGTCGCGCTCGACGCAGCAAGCGGCAAGATCGCGTGGACTGCCTACAGCACGGGCCCGGACAAGGACGTGATGATCGGCGAGGATTTCCAGGCGCCGTACGAGGCGGGCAACAAGCCTGACCTGGGCGTCACGACCTGGCCGGAGAATGCATGGAAAACCGGCGGCGGCGCTGTGTGGGGATGGGTGACCTACGACCCCAAGCTGGATCTCATCTTCTATGGCACCAGCAATCCCGCGCCGTGGAATCACGCGCAGCGTCCGGGCGACAACAAGTGGACCGCATCGGTGTTCGCACGCGATCCTGACACCGGCATGGCGAAGTGGGCCTACCAGTGGAACCCGCACGACGTGTACGACCACGACGGCATCAACGAGAACCTCGTGCTCAACCTCGAGATCGACGGCAAGAAGCGTCAGGTGCTCGCGCATGCCTCGCGCAACGGCTACATGTACGTCATGGATCGCACCAACGGCCGCATCATCTCCTATGAGCCGTACGTGCCGGTCAATGCATTCAAGGGCGTGAACATGAAGACCGGGAGGCCGATTCCCAACGAGGCCAAGGTGCCGGAGCCGGGCAAGGTCACCGAGAACATCTGTCCGGCCGCGCCCGGCGGAAAGGACTGGCAGCCGATGGCCTTCTCCCCGCGCACGAAGTGGCTGTACGTGCCGCACAACAACCTGTGCATGGATTTCAAGCCGGTGCAGACCAATTACATCCGCGGCACGCCGTTCGTCGGCGCCGAGGTGGCGATGAGCGCTGGACCGGGCGGGCACCGCGGCTTCTTCACCGCGTGGGATCCGGTGAAGAACGAGAAGGTGTGGCAGATCGAGGAGGAGTTCCCGGTCTGGAGCGGCGCCCTGGTCACCGCCGGTGACGTCGTGTTCTACGGCACGCTCGATCGCTGGTTCAAAGCGGTGGACGCGAAGAGCGGCAAGGAGCTGTGGCGCTTCCGCACTGGCTCGGGAATCATCGGCCAGCCCATCACGTTCAGCGGTCCGGACGGACGTCAGTACGTCGCGGTCCTCGCGGGAGTGGGCGGCTGGGCCGGCGCAGTGGTCGCGGGCAATCTCGACACGCGCGTGCCCTACGGTGCACTGGGCTTCGTCGGTGCCACCACCGATCTGCCGCAGGTGACCCCTGAGGGTGGCGCCCTGTACGTATTCGCCCTGCCGCAGGCGCGCACGCAGTCGGCCGAAACCGAAGCCGGTGCGCAGGACGCGCAGGCCGAAGCCGATTCGGACGACAACGCCCCGAAGCAGGAATAGATCCGCCACCCAATCCGAGGCCGGCGCGCAGATGCGCGCCGGCGCAGAAGGAGAGTGTCATGCGCATTGCAAATCTGAGCCTGGCTGCCATCGCATTGCCGTTCGCGTTCGGGACAGCCGTCGCCCAGCAGCAGAACGAGTCCTCCACCGCATCGGCGCAGCAGGGCCGGCAGTCAAACGCCGTCGGCGCCGAGAAGCTGCTTTCCGTGCCCGTCACGAAACTTCAGATCGGCGGTGCGCCGAAGCCGCCGCAGATCGAGAACCCGCTTGGGGACAGCGCCGAAGTGATCGAACAGGGGCGGCAGCTTTTCAACGCCATGAACTGTTCAGGCTGTCACGCCCCGTTGGGCGGGGGCGGAATGGGCCCGCCGCTGTCCGACAGCGCGTGGATCTATGGGGGCACGCCGGCGGACATTCACCTGAGCATCGTGCAGGGCCGTCCCAATGGGATGCCTGCATGGAACCATCTGGGCGAGGAGGCGATCTGGAGCCTCACGGCCTACGTACGCAGCCTGAACGAGGCGGCGCAACAACTTGCGCAGGAGCGCGCAGGACAGTCCGGGCAGGATCAGGCAGGACGTGACGATAACGCTGGGACTGGGCAGTCGCAGTGAAGGGTCCGCCGCCAGCGTGCCGAAACAGGAAATAATCACGATGGATAGGTGATTGCGCGCAGGATTGTTATTGGGAATTTTGCCTTGTTACATTGGGAACTGTTCCCACTCCTTGAGGAGATCACATGAAAGCGAAGCTTGTTCTCGGTGCGTGCGCGGCGGCGGCCGTCATTGCTCTGCCCCAGGCCGTCCACGCGGCGAAATCCGGCATGCCGAAGTCGAAGGTGCCAATCGAGCGTTGCCTGGAAGCGGCACTGAAGGTGCACCAGGGCACCGTGGTGAAGATGGAGATCAAGTCCGAAAAGGGCGAGCCCGTCTACGAGTTCGACATCGAGAGCCCGGATGGCCGCGCATGGGACATCGAGTGCAGCGGCCGCACCGGCAAGATCATCGAGGTCGAGGAGGAGGTCGATTCGGCTTCGGCGCCGGCCTTCGCCGCGAAGATGAAGGTGGACGAGGCGCAGGCCCGCGAGACGGCGCTTGCGAAACATGCGGGAGAGATCATCGAGGTCGAGTACGAGATCGAGCCAGACGGCAAGGCCTCTTATGAGTTCGACATCGAGATGGCCGACGGCACCGAGCGCAAGGTCGAGGTCGATGCGACCAGCGGCGAGATCGTCGAGGACAATCAGGAGTTCTACCAGATCGGCAAGGAGTGACGGGCGGGCGCATGAGGCGCCCACGCGTCGAGCTGTTCCAGAGGGCGTCGGAGCGATCCGGCGCCCTTTGACATTCCTCTCCTTGCTTCACGCTGCAAGCGTGATTTATTCACATCGCCATCAGGTTCTATATCCCTGTCGGTCGGTCCCGACTGTGGGGCATGCTCCATCCCGCACCTTACGGAGCGTCAGTATCGGATGTTCGGACGCTGGCAGTCCGCGGTCGCGGTTCTAGCCTTGTCGGGAGTTCCATCCCGGAGAAGGGAGGGCCAGGAAAACCAACCACGGGTTAATGGAGACCTAGAATGAACCTGATGAAATTCCTGAAGGACGAAGAAGGCCAGAGCATGGTCGAGTACGGCATCACCCTGGGTGGTGTCGCGGCCGTGTCGTACATCGCGATCGTGATGATGGGCGATCGCGTGGCCGACCTGTACGCCTGGATGGCGAACCACCTGCCGGGCGGCGAGGCCGACGACAACGGTCAGGCGCGTGTGGACTCCGACGGGCTGGTCGGGCTGAACGAGGACGTTGGCTTCAACGATCAGATCCAGTTTGCGGGCCGCAATGAGCCTGATTACACAATGATTAATACGCTCGGCTCGAACTCGGCCTACGAGGACGGCTTAGGCGGCGAAGCTTGGGGCACTCCAGGCGACCCGACGCCCTGATCGTCTGATCGGGTGATGGCACAGGCTGCGGAGGCGCCGCCTGTGCCCGGCGCGCGGCCGCGTACTTCGTGCGCGGCCGCGTTGCACTTCGACTTCTGCACAGCCGGCCATGAATTCCGTTGCTCATCTGGTTCCGATCTGCCTCCTCGGCGCGGTGATCGCGCTCGCCGTATGCGTGTCCTACTTCGACTTGCGCGAGCGGCGCATTCCCAACAAGTTGCTGACGGCGGCCATGTGCTTCGGCTTCGGCATCTATGCCTGGGCGGCGGAGGCGCTCGGCCTGGCGTTCGTGTCGCGCGCGCTGGCCTATTCGCTGATGGGGATGGTGATCGGTGCAATCTGCCTGCTGCCTGCCTACTTCGCGCGCCAGATGGGAGCGGGCGACGTCAAGCTTCTGATGGTGTTCGGTTTCCTGCTCGGTCCGATCGGCGCAGGGTTGACCTTGCTCACCGGTGCGCTGCTCGGTGGCGGGTGGGCGCTGTGGCTGTCCTGCCGCACGCAGGGGATGCGCAAGGCATTCTCCAATCTGGGCATGAGGGCTCGCTCGGCCTACCTGACCGGCTTCAAGGAACTGCATTGGGACCTGCGCAGCGCCGGTGCGGTGACCATGCCCTACGGCGTGGCCCTGTCGGCCGGTGCGATTCTGGTGGCGCTCTGGCAGCTGTCGCTGCGCCTTCACTAGGGACCACATGAGCGCGCGGGTGACCTGGCGGCGGCTACCGCGGGCGCGCGGGCAGCACGGCCAGGCGATGGTGGAGTTCGCCATCATCTCGCTCGTGCTGATCCTGCTGATTGCCGGCGGCATCGAACTCGCGCTGGCGGCCTTCTCCGGACAGCGTGCGTCGGATGCGGCCAAGGCGGCGATCGAGGACTGGGTGTACGCGACGGGGAATGCGGGCGTTTTCATGTCAGGCGCGATACCGACGTCTGAGTGCGGTGCCGGCTCCACGTACGCGTACGACGAGAACTGTGTAGATTGGGAAATCTCAAACTCTCCTCATGGGGCGGCAGACGTGGGGTTGGGCGATCATTTGCAGGCGTTTGGCCGACCCGCCTGTGATCCAGGTGATCCAGCGGCCTATGATGACGGCTTGCCGTTCGACTCCATCACGGATAATTCGGGACCTCAGACATCCGTCTATCTATTCAACCCGCGCCCGATTGACCTCACCAGCTGCGTCGGCCAGGACGGCAACGATCCCACCCGCACGCGCCGCGCGGTGTTGATCGAGCGGCTGCCCGCACTGAATCGCGCACTGTATTCCTCCTATCAGAAGCGCTGCGGCGATGCCGACGGCAACGAGGTGACCTGCAGCGATCCCGCCGCCGTGACCACCTATCTGCGCCTGCCGGGCCGCCTCGATCCGGTCACCGATACCGTCGGCGTCGGCATGCTGGACAGTGACCCGGATTCGCCTGGCTTCCAGTTCCCGCTCGACGCAGTACCGCGGGACACCTTCGAGATTGCATGCGCCCCTGGCGGCACGACGGAGTTCGATCTCTGCGACACGGCGGCATTACCCGAAGACGTGTGCTGGCGCTCGCTAGACGGGGCACCTCTTGCTTGCGAAGTCCGCGTACGCGTGCGCTATCGCTACGTCTTCAACGCCTTCCTGCAATTCCCGTTCATGTACTGGCAGGATCCCCTGCCGCCCGAGGCGCTGGACCAGCTCGACCGGGGTCCGGGCAACGCGGGAACGGTGGGAAGCGAGGTTGCGCGCGGGGACATCCGTCGCCTGCAGCGCACCTTCCTCGGCTGCTGGGAGACGGTCACGACCGGTCCCACCGCCGGCATGCAAGGCAGTCGAAACATACGGTCGTGCAACTGATCCGCAGAGGGTGACAACGACATGGCACAACAACCCATCACGCTTCGCATGCGCCAGCGCCGGCGCCAGCGACTCGTCATCCTCGCGGTGGCCTTCCTGCTGCTCGCGGCCGGTGCCGCCTGGTACTGGTACATCGGCACCCGCTCCGAGCCGCCACGGCGCGAGCAGCAGCCACCGGGCACCGTCGCGGTTCCCGTCGCAGCAGGCGACATCGCCCTGGGTGAGGCGATCTCCCTGCGCTACCTGCGCAGCCGCTACCTGCCGCCCGCAGCCGTGCCGCCGGACGCCATTGTGCGTCCCTCGCAGCTTGCCGGGCGCGTATTGGTGAATCGCGTGCCAGCCGGCGCCTACTTCCGCGAGGACGACCTCGCGCCGGTGGGCGCGCCGGCAAGCCTGTCCGGCCTGGCGAAGCCTGGCATGCGCATCGTCGTGGTGGAAGCAAGTCAGATATCGGCTGTTCCTGGCTACATACGGCCCGGAGATCGCGTGGATGTGCTGGCCATCTCGTATGGCGGCGGTATGAGTGCGGCGAACGCGGCGGCTCAGCGGCTCGCCGCAAGTCCAAACACGGTGGAGGGAGGAGGCACACAGCCCGGAGATCCCAATGCAGCCTCACGCAGCACGCGGCGGCCTGGGGCGAGGATGACCATGGGCTCGGAAACGCAGATCGTCGCCAAGCTGGTAAGCGAGGATGCCGAGGTGTTGCGTGCACCGCCGCCACCGCCGCGACCGGGGAGCCCACGTGTGGCACTCGATCGACACTTGGTGCTGCAGATGAAGCCGGACGATGCGCACACCACCACGCTCTCGCTGGCCGCGGGGAACAGCCTGCGGCTGGTGTTCCGACCGTTCAACGAGCGCGATCGCGTGCGCGCAGAACGTCCCATCGACGAATTTACCCATGTGACGTCCGACATCCGACGCATCGAGGTCATCAACGGGGTGCTCAGGGGTTACGAGCAGACCACACTGGACTGAGCATCCCGTTCCACCCGCTTCACCGATGCGCCTGCGGATCGCGCTGGGGCTGCTTGCGGCCCTGTGGCTGCTTCCCCCGCTGCTGCCGATCGCGCAGTGGCCGCTCAAGCACTTCCACCGCGAGTGGCTCGCCGCCGCGCTCGCGCTGGCCGCGTGCGTCCTGTGGCTGCCGCTGCGCGGGCAGCCGATCGTGCTGCCGCGCAGCGCGCTCTACCTGCTGGCGCTGGCCCTGTATGTGCCGCTGGCGGGGCTGCTGGCGCAGACCCCCTACGCGCAGCCGGCCGTCGGCTACGCGCTGTACCTGGGCTGGGCTGGACTGCTGCTGATCGCCGCAGCCGGGATCCGCGAACGTCTCGGCACCGACACCGTCGTGCGTGCCATCTGCTGGGCGGCGTTCGCCGGCGCGAGCCTCGCATCCATCGTCGGCGTGCTGCAGGCGTACGGCGTGCCGGTATGGCTGGACCGGTGGGTCGTGCAGGATCGGCGTATGACCGTCTTCGGCAACATCCAGCACGCCAGTTACTTCGCCGACCAACTCCTGATCGGCGTGGTCGCCGGCGCGTGGCTGTTCGCCGACCGCCGTCTTCCCGGTTGGGGTCTGACGGCGGGATTGGCGCTCATCGCCTTTGGCCTGGCACTGAGCGGATCGCGTGCGATCGTGCTCGTGCTCGTGCTGCTGCCACTCACCGGCGCGCTCCTGTGGAGGCGCCGGCGCGAGGATCCCGTTGCCCGGCGGCTCACCCTGGCATCGGGCGCTGCGCTGATCCTGATGCTCGCCTGGGAGTGGGGCACGCGCGCGCTGCCGATGCTCGCCCTGCGCGCCAGGCACAAGTCGACGCTTACGCGACTTCCGCGGGATGGTGCCGGCATGGAGCATCGCTGGTCGCTGTGGGACAAGTCTCTGGACATCTTTGCCGAGTCGCCTTGGTTCGGCACCGGCGCGGATGCCTTCCCCTGGCACTACTTCCGGCTGCTGGAAACGCGCCCGCCGATCGCCTACACCATCCACTCGCACAACCTCTTCACAGAGTTCCTGGTCTGCTTCGGCCTGATCGGGACGGGTCTTCTCGTGGCCATGCTGGCCGGGTTCGCCTGGCGCCATCGTGCGCGCCTGCTGGACGCGGCCTGGTGGCCGGTGAACGCGATGTTCGCCATCCTCTTCCTGCGCGCTCTGCTCGACCTGAACTTCTGGTTCGCGCATCTGCTGGCGCTGTTCGTGGTGCTGATGGGCGTGGCGGAGCAGGGCGGTGTCCGCGTCCGAAGTCGGTTCGCGGGAAGTGCGATCGCGGCGGCCGTGGCGATCGGCGCCGTCGTGCTGCTCGTCACGATGAGGGACTTCAGGGGAATGGCCATCGCAGGGACGAGCGCCCGTCCTGCCCAGCTGATGGCCGCGCTCGAGTCGGCGCGCGGCAATCCGTTCTTCACCGCGCTGGTTGATTCGATCCGGGCGGACGCCATGCAGGTGGACCCTGCCGGGAACCGCTCGCAACTGGTGCTCAATTCGCGTTCGATGAACTGGCGCCCCACACCGCGCATGGTGTGGCGGCAGAGCGCCTTGCTGGCGGCGAACGGGCATCCAGAACCTGCGTGTCGTCTGCTGGTTCGCGCCTGGCGTCTTTATCCGCGCAGCGCACCGAACGCGCGGCGGTTGCTCGCGCGCAGCGCCGATGTACCGGCGTTCGCCACCCTCATCGGTCAGTTCGATGGCCTGCAGGCAGGAGCGGATCCCGAAGCGCTTTGTGCCGTACATGGCGTTACTCCGGTGCGCCGGTGATGTTGTTCCCGTGGCTCACGGGATTCGCGCGCCGTTGGGCTCGTTGCACAGCCCGGTCAGAAGAACCAGTGCAGGCGCAGTCCGACGTTGTACTGGGTGCTGCGCGGCTGCACGAAGGTGAAGGTATCGCCGAATCCCGTGACGACGATCGGATCGGACTCATCGAAGCGAAAGCCGTCCAGGTAGAGCTGCAGTCCTAGCCTGCGGTTGAAGCGGTAACCGACGTTTGAATACAGACTCGGACGGCCCTTGGGTTCGAGCTTGGGATTCTGGTCATAGCCTTCGTCGCGTAGATTCGCATCCTCCCAGGTGTCGAACGGGTACTTCACTCCGATGCCCGCGCTCCACCCGCGCCCGCGTGGTGCGCTGAACTCAAGCCCGAGTCGCGCGTAGAGGATGCGATAGTCTTCCTGCTGGTGGGAACTGAGCTTACGTTCCCACAAGTCGATCCCCACGCCGCCGACGACGTCCGCCTGCGTGCCGCCGGCGAGCAGGCTGCGCCAGCGCAGCTGACCCTCGTGCGACATACCGCGGTAGCGGGTGTCGGCACTGACCGGGATGTCGGGGAAGAACAGCAGCGCGCCTTCGTAGTCCACCGTGCCGGCATACAGGCGCCCTCGGTAGGCGAGCGCCAGTCCACGTGCCTTGCTCTGTGTGAAGTCCAGACCTATTACTGCGAGCGGCCCACGTTCCTTGACGCTGATCGGGTCGGTATCCTCGGTCCAGCTGAAATACTCGATGCCAGCGGTCACGGAGACTTCCGCTAACGCCGGCGCTGCCGCGCCCAGCGCCAGCGCGAGCGCGCAGGATGATACCGTCCTCATCTTCTTCTCCCTTGCCTGGACCCGATACGGATATCGCGGTCTACTCGGTGACGCGCAGCTGATCGCCTTCTGCCACCGCGATCGCACGCGCGGCATTGAACTCGACCACGCTCTTCGCCTGCCGCACCCAGGGCGACACTCGCCAGGGACGCATGTGTTCCACTACGCGCAGGACGCGCTGCTCGGCGTCGAGGAAGACGACGTGCAGCGGATAGCCCATGAAGTGCGTGTGCACCTGCTGGCAGGGCCGGATCCACAATGCATCGCCGCTTGCCAGCGGCGCACGCCCGATCAGCCCGCGCAGTCTCGAAAGATAGGTGTCGGCCAGGAACAGGCGCTCGGCAAGCAGCGCATCCCGGGTCGCATTGATGAGCCTCGCCCCTCGAGCGTCGGTCCTCACGCTCACAACCCCCGCATGCCGCGCAACACCTCCTCGAGCACGCGTGCCACGCGCAGCCAGGAGGGCATCGCCGCCACCACCAGGATGGCGGGAAAGATCGTGAACAGCATCGGAAACAGCATGCGGATCGGCAGGCGCTCCGCACGGCGCTGGATCTCGGCCTCGTTATCGCGGAACAGGGCGCGCGCGTGGTGGTGCAGCACGCGCCCCAGTGAGCCCCCGCTGATGTCGGTCTGGATCAGCGCGCTGGTCACGTCCGAGACCTCGAGCACGTTGCAGCGCTGCGCCCACAGGCGCAGGGCGTCGGTGCGGCGGGTTCCGCGGCGCATCGACTCGTTCATCACGTTCAGGTCGAAGTACAACGGGTGGGTCGGGTCGGCTTCGCGCAACAGGTAGGACAGCGCGGACTCGAAGCCCTGCCCCCCTTCCATGACGGCGGCGAGCAGTTCCAGTGCGTTGGGCAGCTCGCGTTTGATGCGCTGCGTGCGCGTATTGGCGCGCATGCGCAGCAGCCACACGGTCGCCGCCAGCGCCACGAAGCCGGCCGCGGCCGCAACGCCGGTCGCTGGCAGGGTGGGGGTCCCGCTCGCCAGGGCGCCGACGAATCCCGCACCTGCGCCCACCGCCATGACGGTGAGTCGTCCGCGCCAGGTGGCGAGAAACTCTGCAAAGTGGTAGAAGAACCACGCCGGTCCGCGCAGCCCGTAGTCGCCGGCACTGAGATCCTCGCGCTCTTCCTCCTGCGGCCCCTCCAGGCCGAACAGCAGCCGCTCGCGCATCGCATCGCGGCGCATCTCCACGACCATCCAGCCGCTGGCGGCGAGCAGCAGGAGGAAGGCGGCAGCGAGGACGAAGGCCATTGTCTCAGCTGTCCAGGCGCGCGATCCGTCGCAGCCAGAAGAAGCCGATCACCATCAGTGCGCCCGCCACCATAAGCGCCTTCTGGCCGATCGGATCGGCCAGCATTTCCTGGAACAGATCGGGGTTGAAGCTGTAGGTGATGAAGCCGATGACGAAGGGCAGGGCGATCAGAACGATGCTCGCCAGCCGCGCCTGCGCGGTCAGCGTGTCCACGCGCAGTTCCATGCGCCGGCGGCTCTCGAGCTGGTCGAGCACGTAGCCGAGCATGGTGCTCATCTCGCCACCGGCGTCCCACTTGATGCGCAGCGCGGTGGACAGCAGCTTGCACGCCGGACTGTTCCAGCTGTCGGCCCAGTCGCGCCACACGTCGACCGGCGCGGCGCCGATCTCGAGCCGGCGGATGATCTCATTCATGGATCTGCCCAGGGGCGCGGGCGCGTTGCGCGCGGCGTTGCGCACGGCCGCCAGCGGCGTGCCGCCAGACCCGAGGGTGGTGATCATCTGCGTCACGAACGAGGGCAACTGCAACTCGAGCTTTCGCACCCGGTTCGCCGAGAACATTGCCAGCACCACCCAGGTGACGACGACAACGCCCAGGAACGCGAGCAGGCCGACGTCGAGCCGCCCGGACAGGAGCAGGGCGACGAGGAGGGCGAGCAGTGCAACGGCGACCACGGCCAGCACGAAGCCGGCGAGGTTGAGCGGTACGCCCACGCGCAGCAGGCGCTCTTGCAGCTTGCGCGCGAGCGGCGAGCGCGACAGCAGACGTTGCAGGGCAGCGACCTGCAGCAGGTCAGCCGCATCCTTCCACAGCGACACGTCCTGTGCCTGCTCGTCGAACACGCCCGCCATCAGCCGCTCGCGTTGCGCGTCCAGGCGCGTAATCCACAGGTACCAGGCGAACAGCCCCACCGCGACGGCGGCGAGCAGGAGCAGCACCAGCAGACCCACCGCTCAGTCCTCGCGGAACAGGTTGGGGTCGAGCGCGACGTCGCGCTCGTGGAAGTGCTCGGCGTGTGCGCTGACGATGCCGGTGGGCTTGGTCATCAGCTGGTTGCCTTCGCGCCGCGTGACGAACAGATCCTGGGTCAGCACCACGCCGTTGTCGGTGCCGGTAATCTCGGTGATGAAGGCCACGCGCCGCTGGCCGCCCTCGTAGCGGTTCAGGTGGACGATCAACTGGATGGCCGAGGCAATCTGCTCGCGGAGCACGCGCTGCGGCAGGTCGACATCGGCCATCAGCATCATCGTCTCCAGGCGCGCCAGCGTGTCGCGCGGCGAATTGGAGTGCAGCGTGGTGAGGCTGCCGTCGTGGCCGGTGTTCATCGCCTGCAGCATGTCCAGTGCTTCCGACCCGCGCGCCTCGCCGACGATGATGCGGTCCGGGCGCATCCGCAGCGCGTTGCGCACAAGGTCGCGGATCGACACATAACCCTTGCCCTCGGTGTTGGACGGGCGTGCCTCCAGCCGCACCAGATGCTTGTGTGCGAGGATGAGTTCGGCCGTGTCCTCGATGGTCAGCACCCGCTCGTCCTCGCCGATGAAATGCGACAGACAGTTGAGCATGGTGGTCTTGCCGGAGCCGGTGGCGCCGCTCACCACGATGTTCAGCCGGGCTTCGACCGCCGCCTTAAGGAACTCGGCGGCGCGGCGCGGCACCGAGCCGCGCTCGACCAGTTCGTCCAGGCGCGTGATATCGCGCATGAAGCGGCGGATCGACATCGACGGCCCGTCGATGGCAAGCGGCGGGATGATCACGTTCACCCGGCTGCCGTCGGGCAGGCGCGCATCGGCCATGGGCGAGCCCTCGTCCACGCGCCGTCCCACGCGCGAGAGGATGCGTTCGATCGTGAGCATCAGGTGCTCGTTGTCATGGAAGCGCACCTCGGTCGACTCCAGCACCCCGTGGCGTTCGACGAACACGGTGTGTGGCCCGTTCACCAGGATGTCGGCGACCGTCGTATCCGCCATCAGCGGCGCCAGCGGGCCCAGCCCGATCAGTTCGTAGACCAGGTCGCTGCGCAGGCGCAGGCGCTCGACGCGCGACAGCGGAATGGCCTCCCCTTCGAGCGTGACGGCAAGATAGTCATCCACCGCCGCCTCGATCTGGCCGAGGCTCGCGTTCGCCACCGCCTGCGGGTTGAGCACGTCCACCAGCGCACGGTGCAGGCGCTGGCGCACCTGGTCGTAGCCGGTGGAAGTGGCCTGCACCGTCTCCTCGCGCAGCATCCGGCCCTCCATGTTGGGCTTGGCCAGCGAGCGCATGCGCTCGGCGATCAGGCTGGAGTGCTGGTGCTGCGTGCGGCGCAGGTTGTCGCGCAGCGTGGTGCCGGGATCGCGGGGTGGGAGATCCTCCGCCATGGTCAGAAGCGGGCGAGCAGGCGCCTGCCGCGATCCAGCCAGGACTCGCCACCGCGCAGCGTGGTGGATTCGCCGCTCAGGCGCGCCGCGAGCAGGCGGAAGCTGTCGGCCAGGCGCTGGTTGGGAAATGCCTCGAGCACGGTCTTGCCGTTGTTGGCGGCGATGGTCGCGTGCACGTCGTACGGCATCACCATCTCCACCGGCCAGTCGAGCGTCTCGGCCACGAGATCGGGCGGAACGTTGCCGCGGAAGCGCGTGTAGCGGTTGATGACCACCGTGATGCGATTCTCGCCGTAGCCGGCCTGACGCAGCATCTGCAGGTTGTGGCGCGCGCTGCGGATCGCCGGCACCACCGCTTCGGTCACCAGCAGGATGTGGTCGGCCAGATCCATCATCGCCAGGTTCAGACTCGACAGGATCGGGAAGGTGTCGACCAGGGTGTAGTCGTAGGTACCCTTGGCCACCAGCAGGATCTTCGACAGCTGGTCCTCCTGGAAGTCGAGTTCGAGCGGGTTGTCCGACGAGTGCGCCAGTACTTCGAGCCCGCTTGGGTGCGATGTCATCAGACTGCGCAGCATCTCGGAGTCGATGCGCCGGTACTCGGCCACCGCATCGCGCAGCCAGTGCTCGGGACGCAGGTCGAGCATGGCGGCGATGTTGGGTGCCTGGGTATTCGCGTCCACCAGCGCCACGTGCCCGGCACCCACTGCCTGCACCAGCGCGTGCGCGGTGTTCACCGTGACCGTGGTCTTGCCCACCCCGCCCTTGCTGCTGTAGGTCACGATGAGCCGGCCCAGTCGGCGCGTCGGCGCGCTGTCCTCGCTCTGCAGGCGCAGCGCCTTGCGCAGGATCTGGTGGACTTCCTCGTCCTGGACCGGTTGCGCCAGCACCTCCTGCGCACCGGCGCGGATCGAACGCGTGATCACGTCGGGCGCGATCTTGTCCAGGCTGGCCGCAACCAGCCGTCCCTTCACCTGCGCGAGCTGCTCGATCGCGAGCAGGCCGGCCTCGAGGTTACGTGTCAGGTCGAGGAACACCGTCTCGGCCTCGATCTGGTGCGCGAGTTCCAGGCCCTGTCCGACGGTGTCGGCCAGACGCAGACTGATCAGCGTCTCGGTGAAACGCAGGCAGGCGGCCTGCACCTGCTGGCGGAAGTTCTCGTGGCCGCTGATGACCAGAACGCGCATACGAGGTCTCGGTGTGCGTCAGCGCGTGGGCAGCGCGTAGCCGGGCCAGCCGTCGGTGCGCATGCGCCGGCTCTCCTGGGCGCGCACCAGGTCGATCAGGCGTGCGTCGGCAAGCGCGTGGCCGTGCGCGCGGTACAGTTCGGCATCCTCGTCGCGCAGGTAGTAGATGTCGTTGCGCCGCAGCCAGTAGCCGTCGCCGCGCAGAATCGAGGTCGTGACGAGAAGCTCGTGACGCGGAACGCTGCGGTCGGAGATCTCGGACTGGTCCGTGACAGCCAGTTCCGGCGGCAGGGAGTCGTTGTTCGCATAGAACGGGTAGTCGGTCCGGCGTCCTTGGCCGAACTCGACCAGTTGGATGGCATAGCGGATCGCGGTGCCGCTGGCGGGTGGCACCGCCATGTTCACACCAGCCTTGTGCAACTCGGTCACCAGGAGCTCATGGAACGCAGCGCTGAACTCGGTGGCCGGCTGCGGCGGGACAACTCTGAACGGGTGGCCGAGCGTCTCGGGCTCTGCATCGAGCATCGCCCGCGTGGCGAGCGCGATGGTGGCCGCCATGAGCTGCCAGTGCTGGACCGCCTGCACCTCTCGCTGCAGCGAGCTCGGGTGGTTGGTCGGCAGCGGCACCGCGGCGTAGCGGTAGGGGGGCGTGTGGCAGCCCGTCGCGACGAGCGCGAGCGCCAGGAGCGATACGGCTGTCGCGGTGCGGTTATTCATCGTCGCGTTCTGTCTGGTCGGCTGCGGAAGCGCTGCCCGAAACTCTCGACTCCAGTCGGGCGATGGCGTTCTGGGCGCCCCTCTGCTGGTCTGCGGGCGCGAGCGACGCCGCCTTGCGCATGGCTGCCAGGGCGTCTTCGTACTGCGTGGCCGCTTCCAGCACGCGCGCGAGGATGCGGTGCGCCTGCCACTGCGTCGGCGACAGCTGCACGGCGAGGCGGGCATGGCGGACGGCACTGGTGTGGTCGCCGCTGCGCGAGTAGGCGCGCGCGAGATCGCCGTGCGCTCGGCCCATTTCCGGCTCGAAACCGGCGACCTTCTGGTAGGCATCGATGGCCTGCCTGCTCTGTCCTACCTGCAGCTGGCAGTCGCCCAACGCGCGAAAACCCTCGACGACGCGCGTCGATCCGCCCTCGTCGGCCTCCAGCGCACGAAGGTCCTGCTCAACCTGTGTCACGACATTGGCGCAAGCTGCACGCCCCGCCGCCCCTGCCGCCGCCGCTGACTTCAGCGCCTGCAGGCGCGCATCCACCTCCTGCTTCGCGCGAGTGTTGCTCACGCCGGTGACGACGATCGCCCCGACGATGAGCGCCAGTGCCGCGATCGCGACGACGAACAGCCGCAGCCGCTTGGTCATCTCCTGCCCTCGTAGTTGAGTTGGTCCCAGTTCGGAGCCCGATCGTCCAGGCCGCCTTGCGCACCGGTGGCCGGCGAGGCGGACTCTGGTGGTGCCGCCGGAGCGGCCTGCGCGGGGATCGATGACTGCGCAGGAACTGGTACCGGCGCGAGTGCGGTTGCGGTGGTGACGCGCGGCGCGGGCGCGGGTGCATCGCGCATCGCCACTGGCGGCTGCGATGCAACCGACGCCGTCGGTGCCATCGCGGCAAAGCCGCCCTCCGGAACCTTGCGTGCCGTCACGGTTACGATCAGCTCGGTGCGGACCTTCTCGTCGGACTTGCTGCGGAACAGTACGCCGAGCACCGGAAGTCGCGAGATCCAAGGCACCGCACTGGTGGACTGTGTGTCGGTATCCGACACCAGTCCAGCCACCGCCCAGGTCTCACCGTCGCTCGACTCGGTGAGCGTACGGACAGAACGCTGCTTGAAGCCGGGGATGACGACTCCATCGATAGTGATCGCGCGCGAGTTGTCCGGCTCGGTGAACATCTGGTCCAGCACGATGCTGATGCGGCCGTCCTCGAGCACGGTTGGGCGCGCCACGATGCGCAGCCCGAACTCGATGAACTCGACGTTGCTGAGTACGAGTGCGTTCTGCGTCGGTGTGCCGGGCACCACGGTCTCCACCGGAAGCGGAATATTCCCGCCCACCAGGAAGCTGGTCGCTTCCCCGCTGACCGCGGACAGGATCGGCTCGGACACCGACTGCGCTGCGCCCGTCTGCTCGAGGGCCTGCAGGAAGGCCTGCACCGTGGTGGTCCCCCCGACCAGCTTGGCGACCGCGTTCAGGCCACCGAGCGGGACCGGCGGCAGCGAGGAGATCGGGTCGTTCGGCGGTGTGAACAGCCGGTTGCCGGCGGTCGAGACGGACACGCGCGAACCGTCGATGCGCCAGTTGATGCCCAGTTCCTCGGTGCGATTGCGGTCCACCGCGACGATGCTCATCTTGATCTCGACGCGCGGCTGGTGCGCGACCTCCAGCAGGCTCATCACGCGGCCGCCGGCGATCATAACGACGTCCGCGCGTGAGACGTTCTGCCCCAGGTTGCCTTTGGCCGGCGAGACTTCAGCTGGGAGCGATCCGCCACCGCGACGCGACCCGCCCGTCCGGGTGCTGGTCACCGCACTGCTACTTCCAACGCCTCCCAAGCCGGGAAGGGAGAGCGGATCGACCACCGGCTCGAACTCGTCCTCGGCCGTGAGATTGCCCGCAAGCACGCCGCCACGGTCGCTGATCACCGCGAACTCCGGATTCCCTTCCGCGCGCACGAAGCGGTCGGCCAGTGCGAGCGCCCGGCTCAGCGAGGTGGGTGTGGCGACCTTGCCGCGCAGGATGAACACGCCGTTGACTTCCTCGACGGTGATCTTGGAGTCCACTCGTCGCAAGATGTCCTGCAGGCGCTCCGCCGCCGTGCGCAGGGCATCCTCCGTCACCAGCAGGTTGATGACGCGGGTCGCGCCCGAGGTCAACTCCTCGCTGATGCGCGAGCGTTCGCCCTCGGCGCCGGACACCGGCTCGGCAGATGCCGCTGCGCCCTCCGAACCGCTGATCGAGGCGGATGCGCTCCCGGGCGGCGCGTTCGGACTGCGCTGGGCCGGGCGTTCGCGGTTCTCGCGCGGATTGGTGCTGATGGTGATCTCTGACTGACCGAAGTAGCGCGTGGCGGCCTCGAATGCGCGCTCGACCACGCTCTTGTTGCGCACGATCCCGGTGAGAATGATCGCGTCGGCGTTGGGGTCGCTCTCCACCCGGATGCGCGGGTCGAGTTGCTGCAGATGGCGGGCGAGGTGTGTCACGTCGTGCGTGACGATGATCCGGTAGGGCACGATCGCGCCGTTCTTCAGGATCAGCGTCAGGCTGGTGCTGCCGGGGTTGCCGGCGTTGATCAGGATCGCCGTGTTCTTGACGGCGGTGGCGCGCACGATGCCGGGGTTGCCTACCGCGATGGTGGCGACCGGACCGGAGGTATTGAGAATGCGCGAGTGGCCGCGCACGATGCGCAGCGTGAAGTTGTCATCGGCGCGCGTGGGCGCGACCGGCAGAGACAGCGACAGAGTGAGAAGAAAGACAAGCAGGGCGCGCATGATGGCCTCTCATGCCTCGCCGATGCGGATGACGCCGCGCCGGATGGCCAAGTGCACCAGTTCGGCGGTGGTGGTCAACTGCAGCTTGCGCTTGATGTGCGTCTGGTAGTTGGCGACCGAACGAGGGCTGAGTTCGAGTAGCCGTGCGATCTCGGGGATCGGGCGGCCCTCCGCGATCAGGCGGAAGATCTCGAACTCTCGCGACGAGAGCGACGAGAGCGTGCCGGTGCGGGTGGACACGCGCTGCAATGCGACCTGCTGCATCACTTCCTGCGACAGGAACGGCTTCCCCGCGGCGACCGTGCGCACGGCCTGCACGACGGTGCCCGAGTCGCTGTCGCGAGAGAGGAAGCCGAGTGCGCCGGCGTCAAGGGCGCGCGAGGCGAGATCGCCGTCCGAACCCGAGGCGAATACCAGCATCGCGGGCGGCGAGGCCGTTTGCGCCAACCTGCGTGCAGCGTCGAGGCCGCCCATCGGCGGCAGGAACACGTCGAGCAGCGCCACGCTCGCACCAGCACCGTCGACGCGGGAGAGCAGTTCGGCGGCGTTGGTCGCCTCGGCCACCACCTGCTCGCCTGCCTGCTCGAGGATGTGTCGATATCCGAAGCGCACAACAGCCTGTGACGCCGCGATCAATACGCTGACGGGCGTTGAGGGACTGGTGCGTACAGTCTCTTCGGATTCGGCGGCAGGTCTCATGTGCGTTCTACTTGTGTGACGTCCGCGAATCTATGGTCGCGGATCGTGCGGCGCCCTACCAGGGGATTTTGCCGCCCACAGATGCTACGTGCGTACGTGCAGGTCGCTAAGGGAGAACATCTCAAATCCGGATGTGAAAAAATCACAATCCGGTTCAGGAAGTGTTACATCAACGTGGTGTCTTTCCCCGCGAGCGAAAAAAAACCGGAACGCCCGGGAGCGTTCCGGCCCTGAACGGCCGAAGACTCGGCCGCGATCGACGGCGCGCTGCGACTAGCGGCGCGGGGTCCGGTCGATGTTGAAGCGCACGCCGACCCAGATGGCACGCGGTGCGCCGGGTGCGAAGAAGGTCTCGCGCGCCCAGTCGTCGGGGTCGGTCTGGAACTGGTTGCTGGCGTCGAACGCGTTCTCGGCGAGGATGGCGCCGGTTTCGTATTCGGTGTCGAAAACGTTGTCCAGGCGTGCGAACACTTCCCAGTTTCGCGCGACGCGGTAGCGGGCTGTCAGATTGAACACGGCGTAACCGTCCACCTTGCCTGAACCATCGAACGTCCGGGTCTCGCTGAACTGATCGGTGAAGGTGCCGGCCTCGTGCTCGTTGTTTTCATTGCCGCGCGCGTACTGCGAGCCGAACAGCGTCATGTCGACCCCGAGCGTGAGGCGCTCGATGGGGCGGATGTCGAGACCGACCTTGAGTTGGTGCTCGGGCACGCCCGGCAGCTTGTCGCCCTTCTCGACGCGGATCTCGTCGTCGGATGCGCACTCGGGCGATTGACCGCGCGAGCTGTTGTTCTCGCCGAGCAGGCATGCCTCGTCCTCGAACGTCGCCCGGATGTAGGCGTAGTTCGCGTACCAGGCCAGCTTTCCGTGTGCGCCGTTGACGCCCAGTTCCAGGCCCTGCCGGCGGGTCTTGCCGAAGTTGGTGAAGTAGCCCGCGCTGGTGCCCGTGCTGACGAACAGGATGTCGTCCTTGTTGTCGGCGCGGAAGGCCGATGCCGTCCAGCGGATGCCGTTGCCGAACCGGCCGCGCACGCCTGCTTCGAAGGTGTTCGTGACGACCTGTTCGAGGAAGGGGTCCGCCTGCATGGCGTTGGGCAGGCTACAGGGATTGTCGGGGTCCGCGCAGCCCAGTTCGATCGGGCTCGGCGCGCGCGTGCCCCGGTTCCAGCCTCCGAAGAGCGTCACGTCCGGACCCTGCAACTGGTGCGTGATGCCGATCCCGGGATTGAAACTCTTGTAGGTGTGGTTCGCGTCGAGGTTCGGCGCGACGGGGTTGAGCAGGTCGTCGGTCTTGACGCGGGTGTAGTTGTAGCGCGCGGCCGCGGTGATGGCAGTGCGGTCGGTGAGGTTGAAGGTGTCCGCGAGGTAGATCGAGTAGGTCGTGGTCGACCCTTCCAGCTCGTTCTCGAGTTCCTCGTCTTCCTCCTCGATCACGGCGCGGTTCTCGTCCAGCACGCCCTCGGTGGCGGTCTGGCGGAAGTCCGCTTCCCCACGGTCGATGGAGATGCCCGCCGTCAGTTTGTTGCGCTCGCTCAAGTGAGACAGCTGCAGCGCGCCGCCGTAGACGTCCTCGACCGTGCGGGTACGGTTGTTCACCGCCGTCTCGGTACACTCGACCAGCGGATCGAGCAGGTTGTCCACCGCGTCCTCGTAGCAGTCCTCATAGTCGTCGTTGGCGTCGCCGTTGAGGGTCTTGATGCGGTTGTGGCGGTAGTAGACGTTGCCGCCGAGCTGCAAGGCATCGTTGAGCATGTGGCTGCCGGTGAGGTTCAGCATCCACATGTCCTTCTTGGTGTTGTCCGGCACCGTGAAAACCTGTTCGCGGTCCCGCTCGAGCATGCTCTCCGGCGTGACGCCGTTGCCTGTCAGATCGGAGTCGCCCACGGTCAGACTGAGGTCCAAGTCGGTGGTGCCGTCGTCATGTCCGAGCTTGCCGAAGAACTGCTTGACCGTGCTTGGCGAGAAGTCGCGCCAGCCATCCTCATCGAAATAGCTGCCGCTGAAGTAGTAGTCGACGTTGTCCTGGTAGCCGCCGTGCTCGACGTCGGCGCCGATGCGGCTCCAAGAACCGCCGTAGACCTGCGCGCTGGTGTTCGGATCCTCCGCCCCGCTCTTGGTGCGAAGCGAAAGCGCGCCGCCCAGGGTGTTCAAGCCGTAAACCGGGTTGGAGCCAGGTACGAGGGTGATCGTCGAGATGGCGTATTGCGGAATCAGGTCCCAGTAGACGACGTCGCCGAAGGGCTCGTTCAGACGTACTCCGTCCTGGAACACGGACAGCCCTTGCGGGGTGCCGAGCAGCGGCGAGACCTGGAATCCGCGGTAGTTGACGTCGGCCTGAAAGGGGTTGCCGGTGATCTCGTTCACGTTCACCGACGGGAGCGTGCGCGTGATCAGGTCGGTTACGTTGACGGACTGGCGGTTCTCGATCGACTGCTCGGTCAGCGTCTGCACGTTGGAGGGCACCTGGTCGATCGGCACACCCAGGCCCGGCAGGGGCGTCGTGGCGATGACCTCGACCGGTGCGGTTTCGAGCGATACGGCACTGCCCTGATTCCCGTTAGAGTCCTGGGCGTGAGTGCCGGACATGGCGGTCATGGCTGCGAGCGCCGAGAGAACGGCCTGGCGAAGTCGACAATGCTTCATTGATGGTCCCTGAACGTTGTGATGCGGGGCGCCTTGCGTCGAGACGTTGCGGATCGCTGGTCGCCCAATCCGGCTGGCGCGCATGAACATGACAGCCGCCCTACGAATCTAGGCGACTGTGCACGCCCGAGGGAGGGATAGTTTCCTAGTGGATGCCGGGAATTATTCCCGAGCCATCCGGCCGGAGCGTCCGCATTCGAGGTAGAGCGCGACCAGACCGGTCGCGACGGCAATCAGGTAGGCGACGGCAAGCGGAATGAACAGGGTTCCACCGAGCAGCGTTAGGATCGGTAGGTCCATTGAGCACCTCCCTGGCGACGGGATGTAGCATTCAATCGTGCGGCCGTGCACCTGTAACGTCCAGGGAGCCGAACGACGGCATGGCTGGGAAAAGTTCCTGGATCTGGCGAGGCGCAATCCTTGGGAATGCCGCCCTTGCCGGAATCTTCCCGAGTGGGGTATAGAGCGTCAGACCATGCAACAACACGAGCCATCAGACTACCCCGGCCAGCCGGGCCCCAGTCCCGCAGCCAGGGAGCAGGAGCCGCTTACTGCGCGGCGAGACCTGCTGCTCGTCGCGGCGATCACGTTGCTGTCCTTCGCACTAGCTGCTGCCTTCGAGTTCCGCGAATGGCTGGCCGAGGTCACCGAGCCGCTCGAGCCGTATCAGATCGACGAACTGCCCTTCGTCTTCGCGGTGCTCGCGATTGCCATGTCGTGGTTTTCCTGGCGGCGCTGGCGGCATGCGCGCAACGAACTGCGTTTGCGCATGCAGGCCCAGGCGGCATTGGCGGAGCGCGAGCGTCAGTACCGCACGCTGTTCATGGAGGACCTGGCGGGCAACGCGGTGAGCACGCGTGACGGCGTGATCGAACTATGCAATCCGGCGATGGCACGAATCCTCGGACTGGATGGGCCTGAGCAGGCGCTGGGACGCAACATGGCCGAGTTCTACGTCGACCGAGAGCAGTGGCGTGGCCACCGGCGTCTCGCCCAGCAGGGCGAACGGGTCGAGGTGCCGGTTCTCGCCCTCGAGGCGGAGGATGGCACGCCGGTCAAGGTGATCGCACGGCTGCTGCCCCACGGGCCGATGGGGCAGGAAAGCGGATTGCATGTCTATTTCGTGGATGTGTCCGCCCTCGATAGCATGCAGCGGCAACTGGCCGACTCGCTCAGCGAGAATCGCCTGCTGTCGCAGAAGTACATGAAGGTGCAGGAGGACGAGCGCCGCAGCCTCGCGCGCGAGATGCACGACGAACTGGGTCAGTGCCTCAACGCCATCAAGCTCGACGCCGTATCGATCCGTGCGATGACGCAGGGCACGTTGCCGGAGGCGGAGGCGCGCGCGAACGCGATCATCGAGCTGTCCGGGCACGTCTACGACGTGGTGCGCGGCATCATGCAGCGGCTGCGCCCGGCCGCCCTCGACGCGCTGGGGCTGCACGACGCGGTCGGTCAGCTGGTCGGGCAGTGGCAGCGGCGCAATGGCGAGGTGGACGTCCGCTTCGAGTCTTCCGGTGATCTGGCGGGACTGGGCGAGGCGGTGAACATCACCGTCTATCGCATCGTGCAGGAGTGCCTGACCAACGTCGTCAAGCACGCGCAGGCCTCGCATGTTGTGGTCGGGTTGCACCGGACCGGCAAGGCGGAGGTGCGGGTGAGCGTGCGCGACGACGGGCGAGGATTCGACGCGCAGGCCAAGCGCACCGGATTGGGACTGGTGGGATTGCGCGAGCGGGTCGAGGCGCTCGCGGGGCGGCTCACGCTCTCCGCACAGCCCGGTCGCGGAGTGGAAATCAGTGCGACACTGCCGGTATCGGAGGAAGCGCAGGGCGCGGACACCGACGATCGGCAGCAACAGTTGGCGGCCGTAAAGCGCTGGTACTACGGCAACTGGGTGCGGCTTGAACCACGACTCCGTTCGTCCATCGTCGAAGGCATCGTCGTCTTCCTCTCCCTCTTCGACGACAACCCGACCGTCACGCGGGCGTTTTGTCCGCCGAAGTCGGCGTACACGGACACACCGGCACGCGGCGGATCACACCGCACGCCGCTCCCGCCCATGGAACAGCTCCTCG
>CAYLTE010000007.1:0-30334 GCA_964386195.1 uncultured Burkholderiales bacterium
GAGACGGCGCCCGTTGGCGCGCATGTCTGGGGCTTGTTCGACCAGACGGTCGGCCTGAACCAGATCACCCAGGAGTGGGCGATCATCAGCTTCTGCTTCAAGCCCCTCGGTGCGAAGCGGCGCGAGCTGGTCTACATGGACAACAGCGGACAGGCCGACCCGCGTGACGACTACCAGCTGTGCGGCAAGCTGTGGGAGATCATGCACGAGTACGACGTGCTGATCGCCCAGAACGGCAAGCGGTTCGACATGCGCAAGATCAGGGCCCGCCTGATCATGCACGGCTTCCCGCCCCCGTCGCCGGTGAAGATCGAGGACACGATGCTGATGGCCCGGCAGGTCGCAGCGTTCACCTCGAACAAGCTGGAGTGGCTGAGCACCTACCTGTCGAAGCTGCAGAAGTCGAAGCACAAGGAGTTCCCCGGCTTCGAGCTGTGGGCCGAGTGCTTGGCAGGCAACCCGAAGGCGTGGCGTGCGATGCGCCGGTACAACATCCCCGACGTGCTGTCGATGGAGCAGGTCTACCTGCGTCTCCGCCCGTGGGTACAAGGTGGTGTCAACGTCGCGGTCTACGCCGACGGCGAGAACCTCGCCTGCCCGGTGTGTGGCAGCCACAAGATCGTCGCGGATGGGTACAGCTACACGAACGTGGGCAAGTACCAGCGGTACCACTGCGGCGGCTGCGGTGCGTGGTCGCGCGGCAGGTACACCCTCAATTCCCTGGCGAAGCGGAAGGCGCTGCTGACGACATGAGCTACAACGAGGTCAAGACCGTTGTCCACCAAGGTAAGGTGTACGCGTTGGTCCCCGAAGGCCCGCCTGGACGGCATCGTGGTGGTTGCGAGGGGTGCGCCTTCGATGGGTCCATCAACGACTGCCTGAAGGTCAGCCGTGAGACGCGGGAGAGCTGCGCGGCGAACAACGGAATCTGGAAGGAGGTGACGACTTTGGACACGATCTGCCCACCCGATCCAACCCAGGCGGGGACGCCCCAGGGCCGCAAGGATGACAGCGGCAAGCTGGACATCACGCTCCTGTTCGACGACCTGCCGCACGCCTTGGAGGCTGTGACGGAGGTCCTGCAGTGGGCCATCACCAAGAAGCAGCCGCAGCCCTACGAGCGCGGCTCGTGGCAGGGCGTGGAGGACTTCCAGCGCCGCTACCGTGCGGCCCAGCTGCGCCACATGCTCGGTGCCGCCAAGGCCGCCAAGGCGGGCACGCCCTACGAGGAAGCCCGCGACCACGAGACTGGCCTGCTCGAGCTGGCGCACATCGCCACCGACGCGCTGTTCCAGCTGGAGAAGGCGATCCGCGCGCAGAAAGGAATCCAATGAGCCCGCACTTCCGCGTCATCCTGTTCCTGTTCCTGCTGCTGGTGACAGCGGCCCTGGCACTCCCGTGAGCGAGCACCCGTACGCCCTCACCCTCAGCCTCCTGATCCACGCCGAGGGCCTGCATCAGGCCGGGCACGACGGCTTCGACGACAGCGTGGCCGTCGCAATCGAACGGTACCTCGTGGCCCGCGGATTCTCCGAGGAGCGCCGCGCCGACCTGTACGCCCGCATCGTGGAGGCTGTGCCACAAGGCTGCACGCACGCCGACCTCCGCAGGGCGTGCAGCGCCGCGCTCACTGCGAACGAAGGAGTCACATGACCCTGATCCTCAAAGCCGCCGAGTTCGACAAGCAGTCCTCCAAGTTCCGCAAGCGCGCCGGCAGCGTGGACGCGCTGTACGAGACCGGCCTGTACATGCTGCAGCCGAAGTACGACGGCTGCTTCGGCGCCGCCGTGATCGACCCCCTCGGCAGCCGCATGTACTCCCGCACCGGCGAGAACTACACGGCGTCCTGCGAGCACATCCTGCGCGAACTGGAGGAGGCGCTGACGACCTCCGGGATGGACCGCGCGGTGTTCCTCGGCGAAGTGTGGCACCCGGACATCGCGTTCCCCACGATCTCGGGCAAGTTCCGCAGGCAGGCCCCGAGCCCCGACCTGAAGTTCGCCGTCTTCGACATGCTCGAAAGCACGGGCATGGACACCCTGTCGGACTCCCGGATGTACCTGACGCGCTACCACGTGCTGCAGACGATCCTCCCGGAGATCGAAGGCGCCTCCCCGGCAACCTTCGTGGCCGAGGTGTACCGCGGTGACCTGTCGGCCACTGCGGCGGCGGCGGCGTGGAAGGCCGAGGGCGGATACGACGGCGCGATCCTGCGCGACACCGGCGCGGCGTACACGCCCGGCGTCTCTCGCAACGGCGAGATCATCAAGGTCAAGCCGACCCTGAGCCTGGACCTGCGCTGCATCGACGCGCGCACCGAGCCCGGCGAGCGCACCGGCCGGCCGGTCCTAACGCTGACGGTCAGCATCAACGGCAAGCCCTGCGACGTGGGCAGCGGTGTCCCGCACGACCTGACCGTGGGCGACGTGTCCGGCAAGATCGTCGAGGTGGAGTTCATGGGCTACACCCCCGACGGACTGCTGCGCGAGCCGCGCTTCAAAGGCGTGCGCCACGACAAGGAATCCCCCGACGCATGACGCTCCTGACGCAAGATGAAGTCGAAGCCCGGATGCGTGAGACCGGGCGCGAGCGGATGCTGGCGATGATCAAGACCGCGGAGGAGGAGGGGCGGGCCAGCAACGCCCCGTATGCGCAACGCATCTTCCGCGAGTTCGTGCTCCCGCTGGCACAGGCCATCCGCACGGAGCTGGAGGCGCCCACGGCGGGTCAGGGCCACGCCCACATCCCGCTGCTGGCGCCGCTGGACCCCGACGCGGTGGCCTTCCTGGCGGTGCGCCACACGCTCAACGCGTGCTTGGCGTCACCGCAGCATCACCGGGGCCTGGGCTACAGCCTGGGCCGCACTGTGCACCGCGAGTTGGTGCTCGCCCAGATCGAGATCGAGAACCCTGAGCTGTATCACACACTCGCCCGGGACTTGGCGCGGCGCATGAGCACGGACGAGAGGCACCGCCTCACCGTCTTCAAGATGCAGGCCAAGAAGCAAGGCGTTCACTTCGAGGAGTGGGGTATCGGGGCGCGCGACCAGATCGGCCTCTGGCTGTTGGGCCGGCTGGTGGACCTGGGCATGGTGGAAATGAGCGAGCCAACCCGCCGCGCGAACTACAAGCGCGAGTACCGGGACGTGATCCTCACGCCTAGTGTCAGCGCCACGCTCGAGCAGGTACGCGGCTACATGGCCGAGACGTTCCCCGCCTTCGGCCCGTGCGTCGAGCTGCCCCTGGACTGGCACGGCCTGACCGGCGGCGGCTTCCACACCAGGGCCATGCAGCGCGTGCATTACGATCTCGTGAAGTGCCACCGCAGCGCCCGGCCACTGGTGAGGGCCCAGCCCATGCCCACGGTCCTGGCCGCGGTGAACGCGCTGCAGCGGACGGCGTGGCGGATCAACCGGCCGCTGCTCCGCGCGGTGCGTGAGATCGCAGCTACGGGCATCCAGACCGAGGAGATCGTGACGCCGGTGGACCGACCAAAGCCGGACCGGCTGCCGTGGATGGACACCGTCGCCAAGGAGGACCAGACCGAGGAGCAGAGCGCCGAGCTGCGCGTGTGGAAGCGCGCCATGTCCGAGTGGTACGAGGAGCGCAAGCTGCGCATGGGGAAGTACGGCCGGTACTACCTCGCCGCGCGGCAGGCCGAGGAGTTCAAGGACTACCCGGCGCTGTACTTCGTCTACTTCGCGGACAGCCGGGGCCGCCTGTACCCCATGACCCAAGGCGTGAACCCGCAGGGCTCGGACCTGCAGCGCGCCCTGCTGGAGTTCGCCGAGGGCCTGCCGCTGCACGGTGAGGCACTGTCCTGGTTCCTGATCCACGGGGCCAACAAGTACGGCTTCGACAAGGCCACGGCCGACGAGCGCGAGCAGTGGGTGCGGGAGAACGACCCGCTGATCCTGGCCGTGGCCGACGACCCGACCAGCAACCTCTGGTGGCGCGACGCTGACAAGCCGATGCAGTTCCTGGCCTGGGCGCTCGAGTACGCGGCGTGGCGCCGCTCGCCGGCGGACTTCGTCTCGCGGCTGCCGATCAGCATGGACGGATCGTGCAACGGCCTGCAGCACTTCAGCGCCATGCTGCGCGACGAGGTAGGCGGGCAGGCGACGAACCTGACGCCGGGTGAGAAGCAGCAGGACATCTACCAGCTGGTCGCGGACGCCGCGGTCAAGCGGCTGGCGAAGATGGAACCGACGCCGATGGTCATGCGCTGGCGCGAGCACGGCATCCCCCGGGCTCTGACGAAGCGGTCGGTCATGACCACACCCTACGGCGTCACGCTGCACTCCGCCAGGGACTACGTGATTGCGGACTACCTGAGCACAGGCGCCGGCGGCTTCGAGCGGACGGAGTGGCTGGAAGCCTCCCGCACGATCATGGACGCCATCTGGCCCGCCATCGGGGACGTGGTGGTCAAGGCCCGCGAGGCGATGCAGTGGCTGCGTCAGGCGGCGCGGCTGATCGTGCAGAGCGAGGCGCACACCGCCGACCCGTTCATCAAGTGGCGGACGCCCAGCGGGTTCCTGGCGACCCAGGCGTACTTCGAGCCACACATCCACCGCATCCGCACCCTGCTCCACGGCCCGGCCCGCATCCGCGTGCTCGCCGAGAGCGACGACCCGAACCTGACGAAGCACGCCTCGAGCTTCGCCCCGAACTTCGTGCACAGCATGGACGCCGCGCACCTCCACCGCTGCGCCGCCCGCGCGGCGGCCGAGGGCATCCCGGCCCTCGCCATGATCCACGACGACTACGGCACTCATGCCGCGCACGCTGCCCAGCTGGCGCGCATCATCCGCGAGGAGTTCGTCGCCATGTACGAGGAGTTCGATCCGCTCGAGGACCTGCGCTCCAGCTACCAATTCCTGCCACAGCTGCCTCAGAAAGGCACGCTGGACATCAAGGACGTGCTGGAGTCCCGCTACTTCTTTCTGTGAGGTGATCCCTATAATGACGCAACAACAGCAGCCGACCGTGAGGGCGGTGATCCGCTTGAGCGATGAAGCAATGAAGGACCTGGAGGCATCCCTGCCGCCTCCGATGGTCTCCAGCAGCACCACCCCCATCGACGCCGGCTTCCGCCTGGGCATCCAGCTCGTGCTGGACAAGCTGCGAAAGGGGTTCACCACCGGAGGATAACCCATGCCAACCGTCACCCTTAGCGGGGTCGCCTTCGCGCGAGATACCGTGCCCGGCTACCGTGTCGGTATGCGCGTGCTCGTCTCCGCACAGGTGGACATCACCTCGGGGATCATCGCCAGCCTGAACGCGCAGACGGGCGGGGAGTATACCGCCCCCACCGTCGCCGTCCTGTCGGTCGAGTACCGCACGGACACAGGTGTGCTGCTAGGCACTGCCAGCGCACCGGGGAACGTGGCCGTGAACTTCGCGGCGTTGCAGCGCAGTGCGCCCGAGGGCCGCCGCCTCATCAGCGCGAACATCCCGGACTACCTGACGCCGAGCGTGTACGCCGGCACCTCGTTCGCCACCGCGTTCCAGGTGATCGGCAGCACCACGATCAACGACGACGGCAGCTCGCCGCCTGTCTCCCCCACCCCGAACGGGTTGTACGGCCGGTACTACAACAATGACCAATTCGCCGGCCTGCCTGTGTACGAGGCCGTCGAGGACCCGTACTTGAATGTCGGGCGCAACGCCGCGCCGCGCGCTGGGGTGCGCAACGGCTTCGAGGGTCCGTGGACCGCACGGTGGACGGGGCGCCTGACCATCCCGGCAACGGGCCAGTACCGCTTCCGCATCTTCCACGACGACGGGGCCCGCATGTTCCTGAACGGGCAGCTGCTGATCGACCGGCTTGGCTGGACCATCAACAGCAGCCCGAGCGAGACGCAGGCCCTGGACTTCACATCCGGCGACACACCCGCCATCTGGCTCGAGTTCTTCAACGGGGTGGCGGAAGCTACCTTCGAGATTCAGTGGACGACTCCATCGAACTCGAACTGGGTCCGTATCCCCTTCGCATCGTTCCTCGGCACCGACGGTACCGAAGGGACACCAATCACCGCAGAGCGACCGCGCCAGAACCGGCACTATGTCGAGCCCATCAACCGATACTGAGGAGGAGCGTATGCCTTACGTCGCACTCGCAGCCCTCGTGATCGGCGGGCTCTCAGACGCCAGCTCCAAGCGCCGCGCGAAGCGGGCCGCAGCCCAGCAGCAGGACGCCATCCGTGCCGCCGCCCTGCGCGAGCAGGAGGCCCTCCGCCAAGAGGCCGCGCAGCAGCAGATCATCCTCGGCGAGCAGCAGCGCCGGGACGCTATCCTGGCCCAGGCCGAGGAGTTCAACGAGCTGCAGCTGCGGCAGGCCCAAGGCCCTGAGCTGGACCTGGGACCTGACGCCAACCTGAACGTGGCTGCCACGCGCCGCCGGCGCCAGCAGTTCTTCAACCTCGAGGGGGACCTGTGATGAAACGAACCATCAAGGACACCTGGAGCAAGCTGGAGACCCTGCGGCGCCCCCAGATGCACAGGTGGGAACGCTACGCGCAGCTGACGCTGCCGTACCTACTGACGCCCGAGGGCCACGAGCCCGACCGGGATGGGGTCTCCCAGGACTGGCAGTCCGTGGGTGCCCTCGTCGTGAACAACCTAGTGACCCGCCTGATCCTCACACTGTTCGCACCCTCGCGCCCGTTCGTCCGCCTGGACCCGAGCTTCGAGGTGCAGCAGATGGCGAGGGAGCAGGGCTGGCAGCTCGAAGACCTTGCCGCTGTCCTGGCGGAAGCCGAGCGCCGCGCCGTCAAGGTCCTGGACCAGTACAGCCTGCGGCCCAAGCTGTTCGAGGCGATCAAGCACCTCATCGTGCTGGGCAACGTGCTGGAGGTTCTGGACGACGAGCGCGAGACGATCCGCGTGATCTCGGCCAAGAACTACGTCGTCAAACGCAACATCCACGGCGAGCTGCACACGGTCATCATCCGTGAGCATGTGCCGTTCGGCGAGCTGGCCGACGAGGTGCGGGAGATTCCCGCCTTGGCCGCGAAGTATCGTGGCAAGGACGACGACAACGTCGATTTCTTCATCAGCATCAAGCGCACCGGGAAGGACGAGTACACGGTCGAGCAGGCCGTGGACGAGATCACCCTCGGGCCGGACTTCACCACGAAGTACAGCGAGGAGACGCTCCCCTACCGGGTGCTGACGTGGTCCCTCGCCGACGAGGCGAACTACGGCACCGGCATGGTGGAAGCCTGCTCCGGCGACCTGGAGGCGCTGAGCACGCTCAGCAAGTCCATGATCGAGGCAGCCGTCCTGGCGTCCGAGTACCGCTGGCTGGTCAACCCGGGTGGCCTCACCAAGCCCGAGGACTTCGAGAACTCGAAGAACGGGCAGGCCATCCCTGGCGCCGAGGGAGACGTGACCCTGGTGCAGGCCGCCCGCGAGGTGGCCGGCGCGCTGCAGATCACGCAGTCCATCGCCACGGAGTACATCAACCGGATCGGGCGCACGTTCCTGCTGACCAGCTCGGTCATCCGGGACGCCGAGCGCGTCACGACCGAGGAGATCAGGCTCCTGGCCGGCGAGCTGGAGACCGGCCTGGGTGGCGCCTACAGCCGGCTGGCTGTGGACCTGCAGAAGCCGCTGGCCCGGTTCCTGCTGCGCAGGGTGAAGATCACCTTCCGCGAGAAGGACATCGTGCCAACCGTGGTCACGGGCCTGGACGCCCTGTCCCGGAACGGGGACCTCGCCAACCTCCAGTCCTTCCTGAACGATCTCGCCTCGCTGGCGACGATCCCGGAGTGGCTGGCGCGGCGCCTGAACGTGGACAACATGGTGCTGGACCTTGGCACGCCGCGGGGCGTTGACGCCCGGCGATACATCAAGTCCCAGAAGCAGATCGACGCCGAGCAGGAAGCCCAGCTCGGACGTGAGGCTGCACAAGAAACCGCAATCGCTGCCGGCACCGCCGCAGCTCAAGGAGCACGACCGCAATGACGACTCCCGCGAACCCGACCGCCGACGAGAAGCCCGGCAACACGCCCGCGAACCCTGCCAACCCGAACCCCGGCGCGCCGCCCAGCGGCGACCCTGTGGAGCTGGTCCCGGCAGCCGCGGCGGCCCCGGCCATCGACGACGGCGAGGTGATCGAGACCGGCGACCCGGGCCTCGATCTGGCCTTGGACTTCTTCCGCAAGGCCGGCGTCGGCAAGGATCACCCCGCCCTGAAGCACGCGCGTGAGACCGGCAAGTTCGACCTCCTGCGCGCCACGTTGAAGGAGAAGGGCGACGCCGCCAAGGGCTTCGAGAAGTACGTCGAGGTGGCCGAGGCCGCAGCCGAGCGCGAGCGTTCGTCTCAGCAGGCCGCCCGCAACAAGGCCCGCCAGATCGTCTTCGATGCCGCCGGCGGCGAGGCGAAGTGGGCCGAGATCAAGGCGTGGGCCGAGAAGAAGGCCGACCCCGGCGAACTGCAGGAGATCAACGCCGCGATCCGTGCGGGTGGCATCGCTGCCGCCAAGACAGTCGAGTGGCTGCGTGGGCTCTACGACCAGGAGAAGGGCAACGGCGGCGCGAACGGCGCACCCAAGTCCGCCTTGAAGGAAGGAGCCGCACGTGGCGAGTCCTCGCCCGATGGCGGGCCGCTGTCGCCGGAGCAGTACCGCGCCGCCGTGCGCGAGGCCCAACGCAAGGGCGCGCGTGGCGCAGAGCTGGACGCTCTGGCCGCTCGCCGCCGCGCGTGGCGGGGCTGATCCCTATAACGACGGCCGCGAGCCGTAGTTCTCAATCTACTGAAGGAGAGACCACATGGGTCTGAGTCCGTACAACATCACGCGGCCGAACGAGCGCAACCAGACCGGGGACGAACTCGAGCTGATCATCGAGGAGTTCACCGGCATGGTCGAGGGCACCCTCGAGCGCAAGTCCGCGCTCAAGGGTTGGGTCAACGTCCGCCCGGTGCAAGGCACCGCCACCATCCGCCAGGACGCCGTCGGCGAGAGCACGATCCAAGTGCTGAGCCCGGGCGTCACGCCGGACGGCACGATCAACGACTTCGCCAAGAACGTGCTGACCATCGACACGGTGGTCCTGGCGCGTGCGGTGTTCCCGCTGCTGGACGTGTTCCAGACGAACTTCGACAAGCGCCGGGAAGTCGCCGGCGAGCACGGCAAGAAGCTGAGCAAGCTGTGGGATCAGGCCATGTTCATCCAGGGCCTGAAGGCGTCGCTCCGCACGGAGTCGAGCTTCTGGCAGTCGGGCGACACGGCCGGCAAGCCGCAGGGCCACTTCGGCGGCAGCATCGAGACGCTGGCTGCGGCCGGCGACGCGCTGGACCCGGGCAAGCTGTACGCCGCCGCGGGCCGCCTGTTCGTCAAGATGCTGGACAAGGACGTGGACCCGCAGGTCGATGACGTGGTCATGGCGATGCGCCCCGACGTGTTCAACATCCTGATGCAGGCCGAGCAGCTCGTCAATCGTGAGTACCTCACGAGCGAGGGCAACAAGGTCGATGGCTGGGTGCTGAAGGCGTACGGCGTGCCGGCGATCATGTCGAACAACTACCCGGCGGGCCAGAACGTCGCGGCGCACCCGCTGTCCACGGCCAACAACAGCAACGCGTACAACGGCGACTTCACGAAGGCGGTCCTGACCGCGTTCTCGCCGCGTGCGCTGCTGGCCGGCGAGACCATCCCGCTGACCACGGACGTGTTCTACGACAAGGTCAGCAAGTGCTGGTTCGTGGACGCGCACATGGCCTACGGCGCGACGCCGGGCCGGGCCGAGTTCTCGGCCTCGATCTACAAGCCGTAATCCACGGCGGGGCTCGCAACCCCACCTCGCCCCGCCAGGGACCCTCACGGGCTCCTGGCGGGGTTCTTTTCGTCTACGGAGATTGCCCCATGCTTTCTGAACTCTACGTCGTCAACGCCGCGCTCGGCAGCATCGGGCAGGCCCCCATCACCTCGCTGGCGAAGCCACACCGACTCGCCGCGGCAGCCATGTCGAAGCTCACCGAGGCCATGATCGAAGTGCAGTCGGTGCGTTGGTTCTTCAACGTGCGTACCTACGACGTGATCCCGGACGAGTCCGACGACTTCCGCGTGGACAGCCAGCTGCCGAGCAATTTGATCCAGCTGACGGGAGAAGATCGACCCGTCACGCTGCGTGAGCCCGGTAAGCTGTACGACCTGCGCACCAACGAGTTCGTCACCACGAAGACGAAGGTCAAGGTGCACGCGCTCGTACCGTGGAGCGAGCTGCCCGTGCAGGCGCAAATCCACATCAAGGACGTGGCCGTGCTCAAGTTCTTCAGGGACTACGACAAGGACCCGACCGCGGGACGCACCTACGAGCAGGCTGCGCAGAACAGCTACATCATCCTCAACGCGGAGCACATCCGCACCATCGGCGCGAACATGCTGCTCCGCAAGAGCGTGCAGGCCGACATGCACTACCACAGGGGCCACCGGCCGTACCTGCGCAACTAAGGAGACCCGATGAGCAAGATCAACAAGGCGTACCCGGGCCTGCTCGGCGGTGTGAGCCAGCAGGCGCTGGAGCGCCGCCGCGAGGACGCGCACGCCGACATGGTCAACATGCAGGCCGACCCGATCCGCGGGCTGACGCGCCGCCAAGGCAGCCAGTACGTCGCGTCCCTGGACCTGGGCGTGGCCGCCAACGCGGAGATCGTGGCCGCGAACTACCTGAGCCACGACTTCTCCATCGGCGACACGGCCTACACCCTCGTGTACCAACGGCGCGTTGACGGGACCGAGACCGGCCCTGTGCTTTCCTGTGTGAACACGACCGACGGCGCCATCCTACCGGTGGTGCGTCCTACACCGGACACGGGCCTGGACGCCGCGCTGGCGGCAGGCATCAACGCTGTGACCAGCCTGGGCCGCTACGTCGTTATGGCGAGTCCGGGCTATCCGGCGGCCTTCTCGCGTACCGAACGCTGGGCCCCGGAGGACAACCAGAAGCGGCAGATCGTGTGGGTGCGGGGTGGCGCGTACAACCGTCGCTTCCGCTTCGCGTTGATCCGAGGCAACCAGAAGTTCTGGCTGGAGTACACCACGCTGTCCGCGAGCTACCCGCTGAAGCTGGACACCTCGGACCTCCTACCGTCGGACCCGGACTACCTGAAGAAGGTCAACGACCGGACCAACGCCTACAACAGCGCCGTGACCAACTGGATCGGCGAGGCCCTGGCCGACGCGCAGCCCGAGAACATCGCGCAGCGCCTCGCCAGCGAGCTGACCGCCAGCGGCTTCCTTTCGGACACGGGAACCGTCGAGGTGGTGGGGAACACCATCTGCATCACGGACCCCTCGGTCGAGGACGTGGAGGCCGACGACGGTGGGGACGGTAGCCTGATGCGCGCAGTGGGCAACGTGGTCGGTGCCCCCGAGCTGCTGAGCACAGTGGCCTATCCCGGGAAGGTCGTCCGCATACGCCCGACGAACGACGCTGACGGTCAGGTCTTCTACCTGGAGGCCAAATCCAAAGACAACAGTGTCGGCGCGTTCACCGAGGTGACGTGGGAGGAGTGCGCGGGCACCAGCTTCCTGCCGACCGCGGGCCTGCTGTTCGCCACGGTCCACAACGGTGAGCTGTGCGTTGCCAGTTCGCCCAGCGCGCTGGCAACCCTCACGAGCCTGGACGTGCCTGAGTACCAAGAGAGCGTGGCCGGGGACGAGGACTCCAACGGGCCGCCGACGTGGTTGACCAACAATGCGTCCGCGCTCGGCGTGTTCCAGGACCGGCTCGTCATCGGCAACGGTGACAAGGTCAACAGCTCCCGCACCGGGGACTACCTGAACTTCTTTCGCGCCAGCGTGCTTACTGTGGCTGCGAACGATCCGGTGAACTTCGGTATCATCGGCGGGGAGGGTGACACCCTCCGGCACATGCTGATCTACGACCGCAGCCTCGTGCTGATCGGGGATCAGAAGCAGTACGTGATCAACGGCAAGCAGCCGTTCATCCCGCAGCAGGCGAGTGCAACCGTCATGGCGACGATCCCCGACATCACCGCCGTGCCTCCGCTCTACGCAGAGAACTTCATGTTCTACGCCAAGGCCAGCGGCACCAGCGTGAGTGTCCACCAGTTCCGCCCAGGACCAGTGGAGGAGACGCCCATCACCGATGAGCTGACGGGCGAGATCGACAGCTACATCCCGGGGCGCCCCGTCGAGCTGCGTGCGAACACCACGCCGAACATGCTGTTCGTCCGTGCTTCCGGGGACCCGAGGACGGTGTGGACCTACAGCTTCTACGACACGCCGCGCGAGCGCGTGATCAGTGCGTGGCATCGCTGGACGTTCGGGGAAGACCTCGGCGACATCCTGGCGGTTTTCCCCAGCCGCGGCTACCTGTACCTGCTGCACGCGCGGCCCGGCGCAGTCAACAAGCATCTGGTCCTCGACCGCGTGTTGCTGGACTCGGCGCAGACCGACGCGCCGTTCCTGGACAGCTGGGTGCAGCAGCGGCTGCCGGTGGCCGGGGTGCACGACGGGCTGATCTACTCGGCCCTCGGGCGCGACCAAGGCTTCGTGGGGCAGGAGGGTGTGCTCGGCTACGTCGGACAGTACATCGGCTACCTGCACGAGTCCGGCGTGGCGCTGTCCTCGCCGAAGCTGACGGATGGTGGTGGTGCGTTCATCGACGCAGGTACGTTGACGGTGAGTAGCGTCCGGCTGGTGCTGCGCGACAGCTCCGGGCTCATCTACAAACTGCGCATGGACCGAGACCCGGACTGCGTGGGCATCGTGCTGCATGGTCGGGAGACCATCCCGCAGCTGCTGCCGTGGCCGAGTGCCGTCGTCATCGGTGCCTACAACCGCGGCGTCGATTTCCGGGTGACGGAGGACTTCAACTACGCGACCCTGCTGGACGGCTTCACGCTGGACTCGGGCGTCTCGAGTTCGTTCACGCTGGAGACGAACGGTATCCGCTGCGCGGCGCACGACAACGTGGTCATCCAAGAGATTCACCGCGACCTACCGAGCGAGTCGGGTATCCTCTACGTGTCGTTCGAGTTCGAGCTGGGCACGTACGATCCCTCTGGTCCGGTGGGTGATCGGCAGCTGGATGACGCCTCTGTGCTGGTGATCGGTGGTGTGGCGTTCAACATGCACCGCGAGAACTGGACGATGCCACCGGCCTACGCGGGTCTGCCGGTCGTCAATCCCGGCACGGGCAATCAACCCGTCGGACCAGCGTTGACGCGTGGTGTGTGGTACAAGGCCCGCCTCGACATCGCACCGGGCGTGCTCGACGGTAGCAAGTTCAGCCTCTGGGATTTCGACACGGATGCCCTCGTCGCGGAGACGTTCCTGACGGGTACGTTCAGCGCGTTGACGGTGAACGAGATTCGCTTCCGTAGCGACGCGACCGGGGGCTTGACCTACCCCCAGACGGTGCAGACGCGCTACCGCAACGTCGTGTGGGGTGCGGACGGCGCTGTCTGGGGATTCTCGCCGACCGTGGAAACGTGGTACGACGGGGACGCCGTGGATGGTCTAGCTGGGGAGTCGGTGGTGGGTCCGCAAGGAACACCCGGCCCGACAAGCCAGACGGTGTCAGCAGCCGCGTTCACCGGCGTTGGTGGTGCCCCCGGCATTTCGACGCAGGCGTCGTGGGAGTGGACCGACACCCCGCCGGCGGACTACCTGCTCGTGCGGCTCGGCGGGCGCGACGCTGATGGACAACCCCTCGGACAGGACGTGTCCTCGTGGACCGAGTTCACCGGCGGCAACTTCGCTATGTCGGTGCCTGCTGTGGCGCCCATCACGGTCTCGGACGTGATCCCGGTGGATTTCGGTCTCCCGGCAATCGTTGGGTACCGCGACGGCCGACTGATCACCGATGCCAACGGCTCCCGGTGGGCTTTCGTGTTCGACAGCGACACTTCATCCGCGACGCCGAAGTCTTCGATCTGGGTGAAAGCCGAATACGTGGCTCCGGCCGCGCCCCCTCCGCCTCCGCCACCCCCTCCGCCCCCACCGGCGCCGCCGACGGAAGACCTGCTGGGGTTCCCGCGCGGGCTGTTCGCAGTCACTGAGACCACGATGCCGGCGCCTGTCGTTGGCGGCTGCAGCGTGCTCAGCTTTGGTGAGGAGGTGGACTCGGACATCATCAGCATGACCCAAGAGGCTGACCAAGACCCTGCGCTGACCCTCGTCACCAAGCTGGGTCCTTATGTCCGCGCCGAGGCCACCATCCCGGTGGCCGCAGACAGCCGTGGCTACAGCCTGAGCTTGGGTGCGTACCTCTGGGGGCCTCTGACGATCAGCCACATCGAGTGGACCGGTATCTACAGCAACCGCACGCGACGCGTGTAAGGAGAGATCATGACCAAGAAGGCCAACACGGGCACCTCGTCTACCGGAATGCAAGCCGGGATGGCGGGTGCCCAGGTGGCCCTCGCCCTGCTCCATGGACACAGCCAGCGTGCCATCGCCCGCGCCAATCAGGCGACGGCGCAGGCCGCAGCGGCTGCAGCTGGAGCGGTGAGGGACGCCCGGAACGCCGTGGCGGCCCGCCAAGGCGACCTCGCCCGGTGGCTGGCAAGCCGCAACGCCGGCAAGCGCGCGAATGCCCTTGCGAAGCGACAGGCGGCCCTCAGCGGCTACGCAGGTCGGGTGGCGGAGGCAGAGGCGGGCAACCGCCTGGATCGCCGCCTGCGGGCCGCTGAGGCCCTCGGCGGGGCTACCGCTGCGGCGGCCTTCGCCGGTGTGGTCGGCGGTGTGGCAGACACCATCGCGTCCGTGACCGCACTGCAGGCCGAGCGCATCGAGGAGCAGGCCGCGCGTAACGCGAACGAGCGCGCCTGGGCGCTGGGCGAGGAGGGCGCTGCGATCTCCGAGGCCCTGGTGTCGCAGGACGTGATCGGCGACATGCAGGACTGGGACCTCACCCCGGAGGTACTGGCGCAGCGCCAGGACCAGGGCAACATGCTCACCGACGTGCTGCGCTCCAACGCGAACTTCCGCAGCATCATCCAGTTCGGCGGGGACATGATCAACACCGCGCGCCAAGAGGCGACGGGCACGACCGGCACCATCGCCGCGGTGCAGCCGCGCTCCGGGCTGTCCGCGCCGGCCCAGGTGCCGATGTTCTCGTTTCCCGACTTGCCGGAGCTGCCGACGCTCGGCGCAACCACCAGCCCGATCCGCTCGGGCACCGTTCAGTCCAGGCCCCTCGGGGCGGGCGAGTAAGGAGACCACATGGCAGACCCCAGCTTCGCGCTGAACCAGCGACAAGCAGTCGGCCCCGGCAACACGCCGGACCCGGTAATGCTCAACGCGCCGGCCCCCGGCAGGATCGTGGGTGGCATCCCCAACCCAACCGCCGTGACTGGCGCGCCGCCGGTCCTGGACCAGCTGGCGAGGATCGGCAACGATCTTCTGGCGCCGGCGATCAAACGGAAGCAGGAGCAGGAGTTCCTCGAGGGGATGCGCCGCGTGGCCGCAGGCGAGGCAGCAGCCGAGATCGAGGAGGAGCGCCCGGAGTGGGCGCGCTTCTTCGGCGACGCGCCGGCCGCCCTCGGCGCGCGGGCCTACGAGGCCGCGCACGACGCGAACGCGCTCGAGATCGAGCTGACGACCAACATGGACACCTACCGCCGGGAAATGACCTCGGAGCAATTCCGGGATCACATCGGCGTCCTGATGACCAAGATGAAAAGCGGGGACCCGGTGCGGGACGCCGCGATGGCGCAGTCGCTCCTGCAGATGGCCCCCGGCCTGATGAAGGCGCACGCGAAGGAGCGGCTCCGGTACGAACAGGAAGTCGCCTTCGACGCCCGTGGCAAGCACATCCGCAGCACGATGGAAGCGTTCGAGGTGCAGGCCGAGCGCCTGCGCGGTGCGGATTCTCCTCGTGCCCAGGCCGAGCGCACGGCGGCAGTCGAGAGGCTGCTTGCTAACCTCGCGCCCGGGGACGGTGAGAACCCGGAGTGGGCGGAGAAGCAGACCGTGGCATCGCTGCTGGCGATGATCACGGAGGGGAAGTTCGACACGGTCAACGCCCTGCGTGAGTCCGGCGCCTTCGCGGCCCTGCCGCTCGAGGCACAAGACCAGCTGAACAACGCCATCCGCGTCAACGGGAACCGGGCGATCTGGGAGCGCATGGCGCCGCGCAACCCGGAGTTCATGGCGAACGTGTCCAGGTTCTTCACTGATCCGCCGCGCGACCCCAACGCCGTGAGCGCGATGGCAGACTTCCTCAACCGGCAAGCCCGCGCGGAGTCCGGTGTGCCGGTGGACATCATCAGCGGGCAGGACGTGGTGCGCGCCATCGGCACTGCTGACCAGCAGGCGGCCCGCGCAGACGCCGAGCGCAGCAAGGCCGAGGAGGAAGCCCGGACCATTGGCATCATCAGTGCTGCGATGCGCTCCGGGCAGCCGGATGCCGTCGAGCAGGCCATCACGGTGGCCGGCGCGAACGGTCGGCAGATCGCCGAGAATCTACTCGCCGTGGCCTGGGAGCAGGCGCCGACGGTGGATGAGCGTGTGAAGCTCCTGCGTGTGGTGCACAAGAACAAGCAGTTCGAGAGCAGCGTGCGTGGCTGGCGCGAGGGCTCTGGTGCGTACACCGCCGGCTTCCAGGAGATCGCCAGCGTGGCTGCCTCGTACCCGGGAGGTGTGGACGCCATCGCGCACTACTTCCAGGACCACGAGCTGTCGATGCTGAAGGAGTACCAACGCCTCGGCCGGCTGCAGCCGGAGCTGACGCCGCGCGAGCTGTACGACGCGGCGAAGGCGCACGGGGACATGCGCAAGCTGCAGGCCCCGCCACCGAAGAACAAGGAGGAGCTGGCCGCGTTCAACACGGCCGTGGACTCCGCGCTCGACGGTGACTGGCTGCGCTTCCGCAACCGGGTGGGCAAGTGGGGCGAGTCCGCGTTCCGCGGCGTCGTCGCGCTGCACTACCAGAACAGCCCCGAGAGCGATCCGCGAGTCGCGGCACAGCGCGCCGTGGCCCGGAGCCGGGACACCTTCAAGCTCGTTGGCGACGGGTTCGGGTACCTGGACCCGCAGGGCCGCCCGCCGATCCACACCATGCTTAACGAGGGCCGCGGCTACACCGCAGGCAACATGGTGGGCGAGGCGATCAACGCGGTGGTCGAGGAGCGCCTGGGTAAGCTGGCAGACCAGGAGGACTTCGGTAGCCCGATCCGGGTGGCCGACGCGAACGGTAAGTTCGTCATCATGGTCGTCGCCAACGTGCGGCGCAACGATGACAGCGGCGGCGTGGACCAGAAGCTCACCTACATCCACCAGGACGACGTGGAGCGCATGATCCGCAAGCGCGCGGCCGACAAGCTCATCTACGCCACCATGCGCGCGGACAACCGCGCATCCATGAACGACCCGATGCAATCCATCGGGCTCGGCGTTGCACCCTAAGACGGCACGCTTCGCGCTGCACTCAGAAAGGACGACATGAAACTCGAAGACCTCCAAGGACTGACCACCGAACAGAAGTTCGAGCTGGCGGCCAAGTACGCCGGCGTACCGGCCTCCGTGCTGGACCGGCAGTGGACCGTGGAATCCAGCCGCGGCAGGAACCTTGTCGGGCCCGAGACGAAGTGGGGCCGCGCCCGCGGGCACTTCCAGTTCATCGACGCCACGCACAAGGCGATCAGCCAGCGGCTCGGCTTCGAGTTCGACCGCGACGACTTCGACCAGTCGCTACTCGCCGCGGCGACGCTGTGGAAGGACAACATGCGGTGGGCCAAGGGCGACCTGCTCAGGGCCACCGCTGCCTACCACGGCGGCACGAGCGAGCGGAACTGGGGCCCGGTCACGCGGGACTACGTGACCAAGGTCGCCGGGCTGCAGGCCGAGGCGGTGCCCGTGCCTGCGCCCGAGGGTGACGGCGTGCCGGTGGACAACCTGCCGGTCGAGAGCCCGCGGCAGGCGCTCCGCGAGGCTGCGACCGGCGCCCTGGCGGCCAGCTGGGCGCGCAACGAGCCGCTGGGCCAAGAGCGCGGCATGGAGGACGCGCTGGCCCGCCAGGGCGGCGAGATCGCCGAGGCAGAGCGCGCGGACTCCGTGGGCTTCTTCGACGCCTGGGCCACCGCCCGGGTGGACGGAGACCGCCCGGACTTCGCCATCGCCGACGCGATCATGGACGCAGTCGAGGGCGGTGAGCCGTGGCCGGCGGGGCAGTCCTACCTGGACGTGCGCCAGGAGGCCATCGCCAAGCTGACCGAGGACGAGATCAGCTACCTGGACGAGCACGGCCCGCAAGGCCCGACGCAGATGCAACGCGCCCTCCGCCGTATCGAGCTGCGCCGCGAGTCCGGCAAGGTCTACAACGACGCGGGGATGTTCAACACCTTCGTGGCCCAGATGGGCGTGGACCTGACTGGCAGCCCAGTCTCGGCCGCGGCCGGTATGCTGGCCGCCAAGGTCTTCGCCCCGGCGAAGATCGCCTTCGGTGCCGCCCGCGCGGTGCAGACCGTGAGCGCCGCACGGCGCGCCGGCGCCGTCCTGGCCGAGGGTGCGGTGGGCAACGTGCTCGTCGAGGCCGCGGTGGACGTGGCCGGCGCGCACCGCACGCTGGCGGACTACACCGGCGCGGCGCTGCTCGGCGGTGTCTTCTCGGCCATCCCGGCGCGCAGCGCGTACCGGCAAGCGGTCGATCAGGCGCTGGTCAACGACGTGGTCGCCGAGCTGCGCCGCATCGCGAGCGAGCGCCCGGCCACGCCGCAGGAAGCCGCGGCGCGCCAGCGCGAGGAGATCGACATCATCCTCGACGCGCAGACGCGGCGCGCCGACGAGAGCGACAAGGTCGTGCCCGCGGACCTGCGCCGGGAGATCGAGGAGGAGTACCTCGGCGGCAAGATCGAGGGTGTCACGCCGGACGGTGTGCCGGTGACGCGCACCGTGCGGACCGAGCCGATCACCCCGGAGACGCCCACGCCCTCGGTCAAGGCCGCTGCGCAGAGCGGCGTCGAGGTCTCCGAGGTGACGATCACGCCGGAGGAGCACCTCGGCATGGTGATCAGCACCGTCGAGAGCAACCACCGGGACGGGAACTTCGACGACACCGTCGAGCTGTTCCGCCAATGGCGCGCCGAGACGCCCGAGTGGGACGCCATGCCGAAGGAGGTGCTCGCCAAGGTCCTACAGCTCATGGACACCGCCGAGAAGGCTGTGTCCGAGCGGGCAGCATTGGGCCGGCGCCTGCTGGCCGGCAACGTGCGCGGCGAGCCTATCGTGTGGGATGTCGGCTTCGCCATCCCGCACCTCCAACAGGCCAAGCTGCAGGAGTGGCGCAAGTCGGGCAGCCCGGTGTTCGCAGAGGTCACGATCAAGGACGTGCTGGAGGCGCTGGCGCGCACCGAGAACAAGCACAACGTCGCCCACGCCCGGGTGGCCCAGCTCCTGCTGGAGCGCGTCACGTCGCCCGACACGCTGGGCATGCCGGTCATCATCAAACGCGGCGCAGATCGCGGCATGGCGAACTTCTACGGCGCCCTGCTCCTTCCTGGGCGTGGTGGCGACGAGGCCGGTGGGATGCGTGACCCGAAGGCGCTGACGCTGCAGGAGCTGGTGGACGGGATGGGCCGTTGGGCGTTCGATACCGCCCTGCACGAGATCATCCACGGCGTCACCCAGGTGCAGATCGCGCAGTTCAAGCTGCTGCGTGCCCGCGGGCAGTCGGGCCCCGGCCCGCTGCGGCCCGAGGTCTACGACGCCTTGTCGCGCATGGAGTCCCAGCGCAAGAAGCTGAAGGCTGCCCTGGAGCGCCAGGGTAAGTACCAGAAGGGCGCGCAGGCCGGGCCGAGCTACGCGGCCGACGACCTGGACGAGTTCGTGGCGATGGCGCTGACCGACAAGACCACGCAGTACGAGCTGGCCCGGATGCCCGCGCACACGGACTTCGGTGGCAAGTGGAGCAACGCCCTCCGTGAAATCCTGCACCTGATTCGGATCGCGGTCTTCGGCCCGCGGACGAGCAAGGCCACGGCGCTGGACGAAGTGTTCACCTCGTTCGAGCAGCTGGTGCTGCACCGCGCCGGCGGCGTGGCCGACAAGCTCGGCAACCCCTTCCCCGGCTGGCCGGGCAATGGCGGCCCTGTCGAGCGGATGAGCCCGGCCGACGGCGCGCAGGTCAACCCGGTGCGCGCGGTCGGCGCGGCCCGTCGCTTCGCCACCCGCCTGTACGAGGACGCGGAAGCCTACGTCGCGGCGCATCCGGTGGACCTGGACCGACTGCGCACGCTGACCAAACGGTTCGGCAACATGATGTCCGATGGTCTGAAGCTGGCCGGGAGCAAGAACCCGATCATGCAGAAGATGGCCAGCCTCCTCGTCGAGACGACGACGGGCGCGGCTGGGCGTGGGCGCACCGCGGCGATCCGCCGGCAGATGCTGGTCGCCAAGCTGCACGGGGACATGATCCCCGTCTACACGGCGGCCTTCGAGGGCTGGCTGCGCGCCAGCGGTCGCGGGCGGATCAAGGAGTTCATCACGACCGAGGGGCGCCAGCAGTTTGACCGCGAGGTCATGCTGGAGGTGCTGCGCCGGCGCGAGGACCCCGAGCACCGCAGCGGTGACGCGCACATCCGAGGCGCGGCCGACGCGCTCGAGGCCATGTTCCAGCGGGCCAACAACGAGCAGAAGGCCGCAGGCGTCCTGGGAAGCGACGGCCTGCCGGACAGCTCGGTGGGCTACATCCCGCAGCGCCTGGACGGTAAGCGGCTGGCTGTGGCGACGGAAGGTGAGATCAGGATGCTGGAGGAGCACCTGGGCCAGCACTTCGTCTCGGCGATGGACTGGAACGCAGACTTCGCCGCGGACTTCGCCCGCTTCTACGTCAGCCGCGCGATGGCCCGCGCCAAGAACGTGAAGGGCGTGGACCAGCTGGCCGGTGGCAACTCCGCCATCGACGTGATCCGCTCGCACCTGGAGGACATGCGGGACAACGGCTACTCGCAGCAGGCCATCGACGCGGCCCTGGCGCAGGCCACCGCGGCGAGCAAGCAGCGCGCAGGGCACATGAAGCACCGGCTGGACGTGGGGCTCATGACCGACCTCCCGAACGGGAAGAAGGTCCTGGACTACTACGACACCAACAGCCTGGGGCTGGCCCGCCAGTATGCCAACCGCTCGGCGGGCACCATCGCCCTCACGGAGTTCGGCGTGCAGGGCGCTTACGGTGTCCGCGCGCTGCGCCGCGCCCTGAGCGAGCCCATCGGCGAACGCGCGACCCAGGAGGAGCTGGACGCCTTCGACCGCGTCATGTCGGAGTTCCTGGCCGAGCCGATCCCCGGCGAGGTGCGGAGCACGCCGGCGCGGAACCTGACGACGTTCACGCGCCTGCTGCGCCTGGGATCGCAGGTCATCACCCAGGCGGCCGAGAGCGTGCAGTTCGTGACGCACATGGGACTGGGCACGACCCTGCGCCACGCGCCCGCGCTGCTGCAGATCATGGGCGACGTGGGCCGGCTCAAGCGCGGGCAGGACCCGAAGCGCCACATCCTGACCAGCATCGAGACATGGGGCGGGCAGATCGGCATGGAGAACTACAACCTCGTCATGCCGCTCGAGCCGCAGGATGCACGGCTGCAGGAGTACATGAGCGACGCCGGCGTGTTCGAGCGTGCCCTCAACGGGCTCAGTTTCCTCCAAGGGAAGCTCAGTCTGTTCAGGGCCGTGATGGCGACCCAGCACCGCTTCGCCGCGGAGCAGATCACCATGAAGGCCGCGAGGTACTTCCGGGAGGTTGCCGAGTTCCGCCGGCGCAACCCGAACGTGGCGACCGAGCTGGACGCCGACCGCTACCTGCGGGACATGGGCATCGACGCCGAGCTGGCTGCGCACTTCGCGCAGCACATCGACCGCGTCGCCACCTGGGACGACGGAGGCCGCCTCGTGCGGTTCGACGTGACCCAAGTGCCCAACCCGCTGGCGGCCGAGGCGTTCGTGCAGGCCGTGCACCGCGGCACGCAGCAGATCATCCAGGGCACCTTCATCGGTGAGCGCAATGCCTGGGTGCACAACGACTACGTCAAGATTCTGACGCAGCTACGGACCTTCGGCATCACCGCGATGGAGAAGCAGTGGTCGCGCCAGCGCGCGAACCACACGGAGGGCGCCTTCAACGGCTACATGGCCGTGACGGGGATGCTGGTTGCCCAGGCTGCCTTGATCCTTCCCCTGCACCTCGCGCGCATCCAGCTCAACGCGCTGGGCCGTGAGGACCAGGAGCAGTACATCAAGGACAACCTGCAGCCTGCGGCGCTGGTGCGGTCGGTGCTGAACTACACCACCCTGGCGGGCCTGACCGGCGACATGCTGGACGTGCTCGCTGGGACGGCGGCCGGTTGGTCAGGGGAGAAGGAGCTGGTGGGTGTACGCGGGCGGGACGTTCTGTCTCCGACCTCGGTCATCCCCGCGCTCGGCGCACTCGAGGATGTCGGCAAGATGGTGACAGGGAACAGCACCCTCTACCGCGCCCTCAAGACCCTGCCTGGGGCAAACCTGCCCTACGTGATCCCGTTCTTGAACCTCGCCAAAGAGTAAGGCGACCGGGGCCTTCGGGCCTCGGTCCCTATAACGACCAACCTTACAAGGAGTTCCCATGAAGCACGACACTGAAGTTGTGGGGCTGGCTGCCAAGGCCGCGCCCCCGCTGTCCGTGAGTGGGATGACCATTCTGGGCGTGAGCGTGCCGGACTGGGCCATCATCCTCACCATCGTTTACACCGTCCTTGCGATCTTCGTGCTGATCCGGGACAAGTTCTGGGACAGGAGGAAAGGTGAGCGAAGCGAGCCGTGAAGACCTCTCCCTTGCCCACAAGCTGTTCGCAGACTGGGTACTAGCCCTCCTCAACGGTCAGCTGACCGAGGAGTACACCGACAAGGAAGGCAACGTGCACACGCGCGTGCTGCGCCCGACGGCCGCCGAAATGGCAGTCATCCGGGCCTTCCTGAAGGACAACCAGATCACCGCGCCGGCTGCCAAGGGTAACTCCCTGGAGAAGCTCCAAGAGGCTCTGGAGGCGAAGCGTCGCCGAGGCAGTCCGCTGCCCGTAGCTCGACCCGACCTCCCTGACCTCAACGAGCAGCTCAGCGAAGGGCCCATGCAGTGAGCAAGCGCGAAAGTGCCGAACAGGCCCTCGAGCGGTTCGCGCTGCTCGAGGCGCTGCAGCAGCACTACGCGAACTTCACGGACTTCCTCCGTGACGGGATGGAGCTGCTGGGGTTCACCGCCAGCGAAATCCAGGAGAACATCGGCGACTGGATGGTCAACGGGCCGGACAGCATCATGGTGCAGGCCCAGCGAGGTCAAGCCAAGACCACTGTCGCGGCGCTGTTCTCCATCTGGTCCCTGATCCACAACCCGCGGTACCGCATCCTGATCGTGTCTGCCGGCAGCAAGCAGGCGAACGAGATCAGCACGCTGATCGTGCGCGTGATCATGTCCTGGGACATCCTGGACTGTATGCGCCCGGACGCCCAGGCCGGCGACCGCACCAGTGTCGAGCACTTCGACATCCATCACTCGCTGAAGGGCATCGAGAAGTCCCCGAGCGTGGCCTGCGTCGGCATCACTGCCAACCTGCAGGGCAAGCGCGCGGACATCCTGCTGGCCGACGACGTGGAGTCCCAGAAGAACGCGAGCACCGCGATCCAGCGGCAGCAGCTCGCGCATCTGACCCTGGACTTCGTGTCCATCTGCATGGGCCTCAACGGTAAGCCCGGCCGGATCATCTGGCTCGGTACCCCGCAGAGCGTGGACAGCATCTACAACAGCTTGCCGAGCCGCGGCGTGGCCGTTCGCATCTGGCCGGGCCGCTACCCCACCCCCGAGGAGGAGGAGCACTACGGCGAGTTCCTGGCGCCGCTGATCAAGCGGCGCATGGAGGCGAACCCGGAGCTGCGCACCGGCGGCGGCATCCTGGGCGACCGCGGGCAGCCGACAGACCCGAGCTACCTCGGCGAGGCCGTGCTCCAGCGGAAGTTCCTGGACCAGGGCGAGGCGTACTTCCAGCTGCAGCACATGCTGAACACCCGGCTGACGGACGCGATGCGCTACCCGCTGAAGGTAGAACGCCTCGTGACCCTGCGGCTGGGTACACACCGCCGGGTTCCTCTGGAGGTCGTCCCTGCCATGTCTGCCGCGTCCCTGCGACACGTGCAATACGGCGGTACGACCTTCCGGGTCAGCAACCCCGCGAGCATCAGCCAGCAGTTCGGCACGGTGCCCACCCTCGTGATGTACGTGGACCCCGCCGGCGGCGGCCTGAACGGCGACGAGACCGGCTACGCCATCGTCGGCATGATGGCCGGCACTGCCTACCTGTTCGCGTGGGGCGGCGTCCCTGGCGGCTACGACCTGCCCAAGCTCGAGGCCCTGGCGGAAGTCGCTGCGAAGTGGAAGCCCGAAGTCGTGGTGATCGAGAAGAACATGGGCTACGGCGCGTTCGCCGCGGTCTTCCTTCCCGTCCTGCGCCGCAAGCATCCCGACTGCAAGGTCGATGAAGACCTCGTGACCGGCGGCAAGGAGGCCCGCATCCTGAACACCCTCGAGCCCGTCATCGGCCGCGGCTCGCTCGTGATCAACGAGGAGGGGTTCGAGGATGACTGGCAGTCCACCCAACGCTACGGCAGCCGCGCGCTGACCTACACGCTGCTGCACCAGATCGCCAAGCTCACCCGTGAAAAGGGCGCCCTGGTGCATGACGACCGGCTCGACGCCGTCGAAGGCGCGGTGCGCTGGCTGCAGCGGATGCTCGGCGTGGACAGCGAGAGCGAGCGCAAGCGTGCCGAGGAGGCCGCCTACCGCAAGCTGCGTGAGGACCCGCTGGGCTACAACCGCTATCAAGCCCCGCCCAGGCGCGGGAGCCTGCTCTCCCGGAGACTTGGTCGATGACTGCGAAACCTGTGACCCCGGCGCGCCTGCGGGCCCGCGTGCGGAAGTACGAGGGTCTGCTGGACCTGCCGCCCTTGGTGATTCACCCAGCTATCCTGGACCGCGCCTACGGCATGACGTTCACCGCCAGCTCCGGCTTCATCGTCATCTTGATCGACGACCGAGAGCTGCGGTGTGATGAGCTGCTGGATCGCATAATCCTGCACGAGCTGGCTCACGCCGAGTGCCATAAACGCTACGGCTCGCTCCGCCACGACTACCGCTGGAAGGCGGTGTGCAGACGACTCTCCCGCAAGACGGGCCTGCTCGTCAACTGAGGACACCATGCAACTGGACGACCTGAAATCCCCGGGCCTCATGCCCGAAGCGCCGAGGCTGCGCACCGCGGCCTTCCGCGCCATCACCTACACCCGCATCCTGGCGGACCTGTCGCCCGAAAGCGACGCCGGCAACACGCTGCGCGAGTTCTTCCTGGACTGCGCCAAGAAGTGCCCGAAACCCAAGAAGGAGCCGAGCCATGAGGGCTGACGATTTCGATACCCGCCTGAACCACCTCGTTGCCACCGGCGACGCGCTGAAGCGCGCCCTGGCCCACACCCTGACGGAGTGCGAGCTGGACAGTGCGGGCCACAAGGCCAAGTTGGTGGACGACCTGCTGGTCGAGGCGCGCGCCATCCTGGGTGCCATCGACGACGCGACCGCCCCGACGGTCAGCACGCGCACGCAGGCCGCCGGCGTCCGCACCATCGTGATTGCCTGCAGCGAGGGCCTGGACCCGACCGTCCAGGTGCCGACCAGTGCGTTCGCCATCACGAGCCCGGCGCGCACGATCACAGGCGTCCGCATCCTGGGCGCGTCGATCCTGGTGGACTACACCGGCGTCGTGCTGGAGCCGGGCGACACGCCCGAGATCGCCTACACGCAACCCGTGGACACCACGGTCGCGGTGCGCGACCAAGCCGGCAACCTGCTGGCGACCTTCGCGGCGGCTGCCGTGACGGTGGCGGCGTGATGAAGGCCCGCCTCGCTGCCGTCGCCTTGGCGATCAGCGTGGGCGGGGTCGCCTTGATCAAGGGCCACGAGGGACTCGTTCAGCGATCCTACGTGGACCCTGTCGGCGTGGTGACGGCCTGCTACGGTCACACCGCGACGGCTCGCCTCGGCCAGACCTTCAGCCGGGAGGCGTGCGATGCACTCCTCCGCCAGGACCTGAAGGTGGCCGAGGCCGCTGTGCGCCGGCACGTCAAGGTGCCCATCGCCCAGCCCACATACGACGCCCTCGTCAGCTTCACGTTCAACGTGGGCGAGGGCAACCTGCGAAGCAGCACACTGCTCCGCAAGCTCAACGCAGGGGACATCCGCGGCGCGTGCCTCGAGCTGGACCGTTGGGTGTACGCCAAGGGCCGCAAGCTGCCCGGCCTCGTCACGCGTCGCGCGGACGAGCGTAACCTCTGCCTGAAAGGAGCCTGATCGTGGGGTACAGTATCGACATCGGCAGGTCCGCACTCGGGCCTGTACCTTCGCTCGAGCCTCTGTCGGGCACCGCCCCCCCGGTCGCGCCCGGCCAGACCACATCAGAGCAGGCATCCGCCGATGTGGTCGCCGACGTGCTCGCGGGGCCGCACGACGGCGTAAGCTCGTCGTACAACCCCGGCACGCGCACGGTCTCCCTGGCGAACACCGACAAGGGCAGCGACGCTGTCTCGGGCCACGAGGCCGCGGTCGATCCGCACCCGCAGTACCTGACGGAGACCGAGGCGGACGCGCTCTACGAGCCCATCGGTGGCGGTGGCGGGGTGTCCCGCCTAGACATCGCGGCCTCGGCCATGTCACCCAACGCGAGCGGCGGCTGCGCCCCGCTGGCCGTGGTGAACATCGCCGCGGATCAGCCGGACCTCGTCACGCTGAACTTCGATCCCACCTCCGTCGAGGGGGCGCAGGCGTTCTTCACCCTGCCTGATGGCTGGGGGGCGTCGCAGCTGCAGGCCGAGGTGATCTGGTCGCACCCTGCAACCACCGTGAACTTCGATGTGGTGTGGGGCGTGCGGGCCACCAGCGCGGAGAACGACGGCAGCATGGCTGTCGCCTTCGGCGGAGAGGCGCTCGTCGCCGACAGTGGCGGCACCACGAACGACCTGTACTTCTCGCCGCTGTCTCTACCCTTCACACCCAGCGGTCCCATCACTGTGGGTGCTGGCATCTTCCTGCAGGTCCGCCGCAAGGCCGCTGATTCCGGCGACACGCTGGCCGTGGATGCTCGGCTCCACGGTGTCCGGCTGTACCGCGTGGACCCCGGTGGTGACATCTACTTCGCCAATGTCGTGCTCCTGATGGAGTGCGAGGGCGCGAACGGTGGCAACGTGTTCACGGACGACAGCAACAGCGCGCACCCGGTCTCTCGGGTCGGCTCGAGCGTGGTCACGAGCACGGCGCAGTTCAAGTACGGTACGAGCAGCATCCGGCTGCCGGGCGCGACCGAGTACCTGACGATTCCCAACAGCCCCGACTTCAACTTCGGGGCGGGCGACTTCACCGTCGAGTGCTGGTTCCGCCCGGACAACGTGTCGGCACTGCGTTTCATGCTAGGTACCCGCCCGGCAGCAGGCGGAGACCGCGGCTGGGTGCTGTCCCACAACGGGTCCGGCCTGCTCGCGTTCACCGCCTGGAACAGCGCAGGCAGCGCGTTCGTGTCTACGGCCGCGGGCGCCATGTCCGCCGCGACGTGGCACCACTGCGCTGTGACGCGGCAGGGCAACACCTTCCGCCTGTTCCTCGACGGTGTGGTCACGGCCACCGTGGTGACTTCCACGGCCATCGGCGACAGCTCCCACGCGCTGCAGAGCCGTGACCCAACGACTGCCGGGCGCAACGGTCTGGGCTACATCGACGGCATCCGCATCACCAAGGGAATCGCCCGCTACACCAGCGCGTTCACCCCGCCAACCGGACCGTACCCGACATGAGCAAGTACCTAGCCCTCGTCATCGTCGCGTTGGCGACCATCTGCGTCCTCCTGGGCGCCTTTGGGAAGCAGCAGTACGACCTCCGGGCCCAGGCGGAGTACCGTGCGGAGCGCCTGACGGCTGCCCTGGTGGCCTCGCAGGAGGCCCGGAAGCGGTCGGACGCTGCCGTGGTACTCCTGCGCCGGAAAAACGCCTCCTTGGCCCGGGAAAGGGCCTCCGCGGGGGCCTCCCTGGAGGCTGCCAAGGCCGCCAACCCCGCCTGGAGCGCCCAGGAAGTGCCCAAGGAGGTCCAAGATGCCCTCCGGTAAGCCTCTCCTGGCGCTTCTGGCGCTGGTTCTGGCGGGCTGCGCGCACACCCAGCCGCCCCAGGTCATCCGGGAGCTGCCGCCGGCGGCCCTCCTGGAGGACTGCCCGGTGCCTGTCGCTGATTTGGCGACGAATGGCGCCTTGGTTGACCACATCCTCTCCCTGCGCTACGCCCTCCGCGAGTGCAACAACGACAAAGCCGCCCTCCGCGAGTGGGCCAAGGAGTGAACATGACCCGATCCTTCGGCGCCCTGACCGGCGCGATCATCCCCGCTGTCATCGACGGCGTCAACGATGCCTGCGTGGTCGAGCTGCAGGGTGCCCACGGTGCCCAGTTCTGGCTGACCGGCGCCTCCAGCCTCGACGGCCTGACCCTGGTGCCCGAGCTGCGCTTCAACGACACCTGGGTCACGGGCGCCATGCACGTCACGAACCAGACGACCGCTGCGCCCATCGTGGTCAGCGCGGCTCTGAACGCCGCCCCGTCCTACGCCTTCCACGTCCCGGGCCAGGGTGCCGACGCTATCCGCCTCCGAGCCAGCGCCATCAGCGGGGGTTCCGTGACCCTCCTGGGCCGGGTGAGCGACGACGAGAGCGCACCGCGGTAACCACAAGGGCCCAGGAAGGCCCCTATCCGGGCGCTGGCGGCCCGAACGGGAGCAGGGTAAGGGTAGGGTAGCCACCCGCCCTCCCTGCGCTCCTGGAGGCCCGTTGAGCCGCCCGACAACGCGGACCCAAAATACGGGTAGCGTAGGCGAGGGGGCACCTCCCCGATAATCGACGCGCAGGCGCCCCCCAGCGCCCCCGCCCGCGCGATACCGCGTGCGTCAACGCGCGCGTTGTTGCGCGCACGCCACGCGCCCGCGGTCTGGAGCGCGCCCGCGTCAGGATGGATCGCGCGCCGCGCCCGCCGGGCCGAGGGGTCCGGTCCCTATAACGAGGGGGGGGGGCATCCTCCCTCCGGGGCCAGCACCCCGGGGCAGGCACCCGGGCAATCTGTCTCTTGCCCGCCCATAGGCCAAGGCACCCGGGGCACCTAGGGTTTACCCCATTGTCAGACCCACCGGGGGCCTGTCATAGTCGAGGCTCTCCTGCAGTAACGCCTAGCCCTCCTGGGGCACGGGCTAGCGGCAGGAGGGCAGTAACCCCGGGGTTGACAGGGTCTTAGAATCCTGGCAGTATCGGGGCACCGATGACGGAAACGTCACCGGGGCGGGGAAGGCCGTATTCTGGCACCCTAGGCAGCAAGCGACGGCCGATGGCCCGACAGTCTAGCCTAGGGGTGGCACAGGGGGCAGTGGGAACCCGTTGGGAGGGGGTTGACAACCTTCCCGGATTGTGGTAGTATGCAGTCCTGCATGTAGACGCCCCGGTGTAGTCGGCCGGACCACTACATGCAGACCCTAGGCTCAGTCAGCCGAAGGAACCCGTGCCAGTAATGGCCGAAGTGTTCCCGACTACAGTAGTAGCCTAGTGCAGTGAAACGCGCTTTGATGGCACAGCGCCGGGCATACCCGGTAGCCTTGGCTGGACCCGCATCCAGACCATCGTGCCTAGTGCGAGTGGCGGGGGTCTTCAAGGGCTTGTGAGCATTCGTGCGCCCTTGATGCCGGCCGATCCGTAGGGGGTCGGTCTAGAACGAATATGCACCTACCGTGACAGGGTAGGGTCAAGGGCATATCTGTGCGCTTGACCCTGCATTGTCGCAGGACAACCGGAGTTCATTCCATGACGCAACAAACGACCGCCATCGTTCCCGTGACCGACCGTGAGTTCGCGGTCAAGATCGGCACGAAGGTCAAGCCCGTGCTGGGCAGCACGCTCATGGTGCTGGGTGGCAAGCTGGCCCAGTCCATGATGCAGGAGATCGGCTTCGCCGCCGCCGTGCAGAAGGCGCAGCACGGGAACTACCGCGCCGCGGTGGAGATCGTGTCCCTCGCCGCCGGCGCGGCGCAGATCAAGGTGTGCCAGCCCGAGCCGGGCAAGCTGTGGACCAAGGCGTCCCTGGGCTTCTTCTGCGAGAAGGTCCTGGCCCGTCCCACGCCGAACACGAAGAACGGCTGGAGCAAGAACGCCCTCAAGGGCCGGACGATGGCGAAGGCCATCCTCGAGATCATCAACGGCGTGCCGCCGACCGACGCCGGCGATCCGCCCGTCACGACGGATGCCGCCACCGGCGACGTGCTGAACGGCGTG
>CAYLTE010000007.1:30434-44464 GCA_964386195.1 uncultured Burkholderiales bacterium
CCGGCGACGTGCTGAACGGCGTGGCCGGCTGACCATCCGCGGCCCTTCGGGGCCGCACCCACAAGCATCCTGCCGGGTGTTTGTGGGTGCGTTGTGCACCGACTAGGAGATCACCATGTCCTTTCGCAAGGTGGGAGGCATCCGCTTCCTGAAGATCGGGCGCTTCGGCTTCAGCTTCTGGGTTTCCCGGAGGGCCGCATGAGCGTGACCATCATCAATCCGCCGCCGCCACCACCCACCGTGGTGCGGCTGGAGATCAGCGTGACCGCGGCACGCGTCCTGGCAACGATTCTGGGTGCGGTGAGCATGAACCCCAAGTCTGCGGACATGGGCTTCATGCGCTTGGCCAACGAACTCGGTGAGGCGCTCCGCAACCTCGGTGCAGCCACTCTGCTCCAAGACGAGCTGTTGCTGGTGCCGTACACCCAGAAAGCGCAGGAAGCCGTGTACGAGCACGGCACGTTGAACCTGCTGGACTTCTACATCGTGCCGCCCGCCGGCGCGTTGACCAAGGACGATCTGGCGTAGCCCGTTGGGCCCGGTGTGGGCCCTTCGGAGTGCGTCAGCACTGGGGAACCTACGCACCGACGTTGCTTAGGCTGGTCATGTTGCCACCGTTTGGAAAGCCGGTACCCGCGCTGCGGGCAGTGTGCAAATGGTGGGCCCTCGCGGGAGCGCAGGGCGCAGTGTACTCCGAAGAATGGTGCCCAATGATGACGGCGGGCCCGTACACTGCGCCGTGCGCTTTGCACGTTTCTGGAGTGACCATGAAGCCCCTACGGCAGAAGGAGCTGTCCGCACGGTTGCGCCGCTTGCGCGCAGCCATCGACCGCAACCTCACGAACCTGAACTACGGCGGATGTGGTGTGTTCGCGTACCACGTCTGCAAGGCCCTGAAGAAGCTGGGCGTCGAGGCGGAGATCGTGGTGCCGCACTACGGCAACGACGGCAGCGCCTCTCCTCGGGAAGACCTCGACCGAGGCGCCAGTGTGTTCGAGCTGGCACGCAGCCACGTCGGCGTGCGCTACCGACTTGGCGGCGTGACGTACACCGCGGACAGCACGCGGGTGGCGAAACGCTCTCTGGTCTTCGGCCGGCACAGCAGCAGCCGAACCCAACGCAACGGCGCGTTCCGTGTGTCGTTGGAGTACCCGTTCGGCAAAGGTGTGCAGCCGAGTGAGTACCAACCGGTTGTGCGTGACGGCCGGTACTGGAACAGCAGCTTCGACCGGAAGTCGATCCCGAAGCTGCGGACGCTGATCGACGCCTACCTCGTGCAGGGGGTCCTGTGATCTCCGCCACCAAGATCAAGGCCCTGGCTGCCCGTGCTCGCCAGGGTAGCGATGGCTTGAAGTACCTCGGCGGGGGCTGCTACGGCCAAGCCTATCGCATCGCACCGGGGGTCGTCGTCAAGTACGGCTACCAGAACGACATATCGTTCGACGTGCTGACGATGGTCGCGCTGCGCTGCCGGGAAACTGGCCGCCGGTTCCCGCACATGGTCGAAGTGTACCACACGGAACGCTACCCGCACGACAGGCGCGAGTGGTTCGCCTTGATGGAAGAAGTCGAGGTCGTGGGCGGTGGTTGGAACCACCCGTTCCCGTACTCGTATGAACTCCAAGAAGAACTGGGGTCATGGCTCTACGAAACGGGACATAGTGTCAGCGACGACGACACAGGCGAGGATGTCTTCGACATGCACGGGAACAACTGGGGGTACAACGCCGCCGGGTTGCCTGTGTGCTTCGACCCAGTAGCTCGCGGAGAGTCCTTCGGTTACGGCACGCCACTGCCGAAGAAGATCACGCCGCCGCCTCGACGTTACGGCCCACAGCGCCACGGCGTCCGCTGGTAGCTCAGCCCATAGGCCCGCGCTGCGGGCCCTTGGAGTGCGCTTCCGCACTGCATGGAGAATCAGATGAAAGACGATCCGAAGCCCGTGACGCTCATGCTCACGGCGGCGCAGCGTGTGGCGCTCGCCATCCTCGCCTCGCACTGCACGCAGACCAACGGAGTGGCCGACCAGCTGGCTCGCGGTCAGTGGCACACTGCCGTGCTGCTGGCCGACGGCCGGCCGCTCGGCGACGTGAACCTCACGACGACGAGGCAGCTGTGAGCCGCCCGCCGCTCCCGTTCGTGCGGGTCAACGAGGACACCGCGCGCTTCGCGCAGCAGATCGTCGATGACCCGCGTGCCTTCAGCCCGGACGAGCTGGCCTCTGCGAAGATGGCGGTGTCCCGGTACACCTACGAGCAGATGGTGGACCTAGGCGCCTTGGCACCGCTGATGACCGCGTACCAGCGGACCCAGCAGCAGAACCGCTGGGGGCGATGATGCGCGACAAGTTCATCATCCGCAACATCCCGCTGGTGACGACCTCGGACTACTCCGTGGTCCTGCAGATCATGCCGCAAGAAGGGCCGCGGCACGCGGCGCAGGATGCCATCGTGATCCACACTGTCCCTGGCAAGCCAGCGCCCACGGCGCTGCACGCCCAGGCCCTCTACCGCGCACTGCGCGATGTTTTCGGGGACCTTCCGTGCACGTCATCCTGAACATCGGCACCGGCGCCAGCACTGCCGGGCCGCAGAAGCTGTCGCCGACGAAGCGGCTCAAGCGCAGCTTGGCCTGGGTCATGATGACCTTCGGCAAGGCCCAGCTGGAGCTGCGGCGAAACGCGGGTGAGTCTGTGCTGGTCGTGGATACCGACTGGTACGGCAACCTCGCCGACCTGCGGAACCAGCTGCACGACCTGTGCAACCTGACCGAGCAGGACTGCGTGGCGCTCAAGGTGCCCACGCTGTTCGGCACGTCCGGCGGCATCCTGGTGGGACCGAACACGGTGCCCTACCAGCCGTTCGACAACACGCTGTTTCTGATGCCGGAGGATTGACGCAGCCCCTAGCCCGCTACGGCGGGCCTGGGAGTGCGCCATCGCACTGCATAGGAGCTGACATGGGAATTTTCCGTAAGTTCTCCGAGGGCCTGTTCGACGGGTTCCGGGATTTCGACTGGGGCGGGTTCGGCGAGTTCTGCGCCGGTCTGTTGGCGGTGCTCGCCGTCTTCCTCCTCATCACGCTGTCGATTGGCGTCGCGCTGAAGTTCGGGGGTGTGCAATGAGCGTTCGCAGCTTCCAGCAGATCGTCAACGCCCAGGCCGGCGGGCACCACCCGGTTCACACCGGCCTGCAGAAGCACAGCGTCGGCGGCGCCTACCCGCTGGCGCCGGTGGCCTACGAGACGGAGTACGGGCTTATCTGGCACATCGAGAATCTGGAGGACGGTACGACGGCCATGTGCTACGGCGGGCCGCGTGAGTGGCCGGCTGTGGGCGACGCGCTGCGTTTCATCGACCGCATCCTCAGCGGCGACACGGACGCACTGCTGTCACCGCTGACCTGGGCCAAGATCGTCAACTGATCGACAACCCAGAGGATAGGCCCGCGTGCGGGCCCTTCCCCTGCGCTGTTGCAGGTACTGGAGAATGCAAGTGATCATCACTGCAAACGAAGCGAAGCTCGCCCTGCTGTCGCCGGTCGCACTGGACCGGCTCGTCAGGAGCTACGAGCGCGAGAGCCGGGACGCCCTGGCGAAGATCAAGCTGCCGTTCGGCACGCCCATCTTCGCCGCGTCGTTCATCAACGGCGTGCACACCGTCTTCAACCGGCAGACCTACGAGCACGGCCCCGCCGTGCGCACCCGGAAGGAGGCGCTGCGCATCGCCGACGACCTGAACGCGGGGAAGATCAGGTGGGTGCGATGAGCCGCCTCCTGGAGGCGCTGCGCAGCATCCGTGACAACGGGCCCAGCACCTCGTCCGGCATCTGCCACAACGTGAACCTGCTGGTCAAGGGCGCGGCAGGCAAAGCGGCTGCACGGGCGGCGATTCAGCAGCTGTACGCCGCCTTCCGGGTACTGCGCCCGGATGACGACGTGCACTACCCCGTCAGCATCGACGGGTACTCCCCGGAAGACCTGTACGATAACGTGTTCAACGCCTGGGAAGTTCGGCAGCCCTGGGATTGGCCCAACTACCTGGGCCTCACCACCGACGAGCTGCAGGCGTACATCGACGCCCGGCACACCCTTCTCCACGACCTGATCAACTACCTGGAGCAACAGCAATGAGCTACACCAAACGCGCCATCGCCATCGCCGCCGAGCGCATCCTGCGCCCCATCGCCAACGCCCTGCAGGGTCTGGCATTCGCCGCCTTCGACAGCCGCATCGCAGCGATCCGCCGGCGCGAGGCGGCCGAGGACGCCATCGTCGCCGCCGGGCTGGCCGCCCTGGACGCGAAGGAGGAGGTGCTGCGCCAGCGCCTCGCCGACGCCGAGGCGGCCCTGGACAACTTCCTCGACGACCGCATCATCGAGGAGCACGAGATCACCACGCAGTTCGACCCGGAGTGAGCATGAAGAACAAGCAGAAGGCATGGCGCCTCGGCGCCGCGGTGATGCGATCCCCCGCCAGGGCGCAGAAGGCCCTGGCAACGGTGCTGGGTTCCGCCCTGCGTGAGAACCCCGGCCTGCTGAGGCACGTCATGCGCCGCCGCGAGGCGGAGGGGCAGCGGCTGGCGCCGGTGGGTGGGGAGCTGAGGGTGATCCATGACTGACACGGACTCGTACATCCCGACCATGCTCGTCCGCCTGCACGGTGAGAAGCTGAGCCCGTGGATTCCCGTCATGGACGACCTGCTACCGGACGGGCAACTGCTGCTGGCGATGCCGGTCGATACGGACTACCTCGTGTGGACCCCCGGGCCAGGCGCCACTCGGTTCTTCGTCAACAAGGCGAACGTGCAGCCGGAGCGCCTAATCTCGGCCATGTGGAACGAGCGCAAGAAGGACTGGGACGTGTCGCTCGTGATCGGCGCCATCACGTCGAGCATGACGCCGGCGCAGCGCGTGGCGGAGAAGTTCAAGGACACCGTGCTGTGAGCCTGGACCCGGCGTCGTGGCTCCCGCGGGCGCAGCAACTCCCGGTGGGCAAGCACGCCCGGGTCAACCACGACTGCGGCGAGGGCCGCACGCTGCGTATCGAGCACAACGGCGAGGGCTGGCGTGCTTGGTGCTGGCGCTGCAACGAGGGCGGCTTCGTGCCCGAAGAGGTGCCGCTCGCCGAGAAGCTGCGCCGGCTGCGCGAGCAGTCGATGGCCGACCTCGCGGCGGGCCTGTCCGCCGTGCCGCCCGAGCCTCGGGTGGGCACGCTGCGGGACTGGCCGCTGGGGGCCGCCCAGTGGTGGCTCAAGGCGGGCCTAGGAGCGGCCGAGGCGGGTCGCCTGGGGGTGTACTACCACCCACCCTCTGATCGCGTCATCCTGCCCGTTCCTGGCCCGCTGGGGCGGGGCTTCTGGCAGGGCCGGGCGTGGCAGCGCGGCCGGCAGCCGAAGTACCTGGGCCCGACGCTGCGGCCGGCAGGCGTGGTCGCCCGCTGGGGGCGAGCCGAGGTGCCCACACTCACCGAGGACATCCTGTCCGCCATGAAGATCGGGCAGATCAGCGAGGGGATCGCAGTCATGGGCACGACCGTGTCGAAGGCTGTCATCGAGCACCTGCTGCGCCGGAACTGCGCAGTGAATGTGTGGCTTGACCCGGACGCTGCTGGGCGCAAGGGCGCGACCAGGATCGCCGCCCAGCTGCGCGCGTGCGGTGTCGAGGTGCGCGTGATCAAGTCGGACCGCGACCCTAAGCTGCACTACTACCACGAGATCGAGAGGTTCTTATGGAAGTGATCGAGGTGCGTCACACCTACGACCAGGAACCGTTCCTGGACCGCGAGGCGGTCGTGGCAAACGTCAAACGCATGATGTCGATGCAACTGGCGAATGCCATCGTCGAGAAGTTCCCGACGACACGATCTGTGCTCCGCAATGGCATATCTGTGGACACCTTGCGTGTCGTTGTCGGCACCGAGCGCGAGATCTACGAGCTGAAGGAGAAGGCGAAATGCTGATCAGATTCCGCCGCTGGCTCGGCCCGCGGTTCAGCCCCGCATGAGCCTGGACCTGACCACCCTGCGCATCCTCAAGCGCAGGAAGCACTACGACGAGCTGGCGCCGGCGATCCCGGAGCGCGCGCTCGACGCGCACACCCGGGAGATCGTCAAGGACTTCGGGCGCTACTTCCGGGAGTTCCCGGAGGTGCAGCTGATCGAACCTTCGCCGTTCCTCCTGTGGTTCCGAATGGTGCGGCCGAAGCTGAACGACGAGGCGTTCGGCGTGATCAGCGAAGTGATCAAGCGCACCGCGGCCGACGTCGAGGACGGCGTGGCCGAGGGCCTGATGGCCCGCCTGCACGCGGCACACACCGCCAACGAGATCGCGGACCTACTGACCGCATGGAACGAGGGCGCCGAGATCAACCTCGCCGCCGCGCTGCGGGAGCGCACCGAGGACCTGGAGTTCAAGCTCCAGATCAAGCACAAGAACCCGCAGGACCTGACGCCCATCGAGGACATCCTCGCAGAGGACGAGAGCGACTTCGGCTTCAAGTTCCGCCTGGAGTGCCTGAACCAGCACGTCAAGCCGCTGGTGCCGGGGGACTTCGTGATCGTCGCCGCGCCGCCCGGCAAGGGGAAGTCCACCTTCTGCGCCAGCGAGCTGACGCACATGGCGGCCCAGGTGGACACGATCTACCCCGGCGAGAACCGCAGCATCCTGTGGCTGAACAACGAAGGCCCGAGCAAGCGCATCGTTGGTCGTTGCTTCCAGGCCGCGCTGGGCGCGACGATGGAGGAAATGGCCGCGCTGGTCAAGCAGCAGCCCACCGAGCAGCCCGAGCGGTTCAAGAACCTGCTGCGCCAGCGGTACGCCGAGTCGCTGGGCGGCAGGCCCGGCGTCCTGCGCATCATGTCCGTCCACGACTACTGGAACAACCAGATCGAGGACATCATGCGCAAGCACAAGCCGGCCATCGTCCTGTTCGACATGATCGACAACGTGAAGTTCGGTGGCGCCACGCTCAACAACGGCGAGCGCACGGACCAAGTCCTCGAGGCGATGTACCAGTGGGCCCGAATGCTGGCTGTGAAGTACGAGGCGGTGATGATCGCCACCAGTCAGATCAGTGCCGAAGGCCAGGGGATGCAGTTCCCTGCGCAGCGTATGCTGAAGGACTCGAAGACCGGCAAGCAAGGCGCGGCGGACCTGATGATCATGCTCGGCGCGGTCGATGACCCGGCGCTGGCGCGCAGCCGCTACATCAGCATCGCCAAGACGAAGAAGAACCGCACCGGCGTACCCGACTCACCCAACAAGGAAATCCTCGCGGACTTCGACCGCGGGCGCTTCCGGGAGTACCTCAGCAAATGATGACCTTCGATGACATGCGCGGCGTGCTGGACCACGTCCGCTACAAGCGCGGCTGGAGCCTGCTGGTTCGCAGCGAGACCAACAACATCTACCTGCAGTGGGTGTTCGACGGCCCGTGTGCCGACACCGGCGAGATCAAGCCGCAACACTGCCGCAAGTGGCGCCTCTCTGTCTACATGACCGAAGGCGAGCTGGTGCAGACCGCGTTCGCCGCGGCCCTGGCCGCCGAGGAGCACGAGTGCCGGGAGTTCTTCGGCTACAAGGGCGTGCGTGTCTTCGGTCCGCACATCAAGTTCAGCGCCCTGATGGAAGCGGCGCAGCACATCGAAGGGAGAGCATGAAGGCAGACCGACAGGCCGAACTGACGGCAGCCCAGCGAGGGCTGGAGGAGCTGCTGCCGCTAGCATCTGTGGTACCGTTCGGGTCCACCGCAATCTACGGCGAGGGTGTGGACCTGGACTTCCTGATCTGGAGTCCGCTGATCGACGTGACAACGGTCAAGACGTTGGAGGCTGCCGGCTTCGTGCGTGACAGCGATGCGGACTACGGGGACTTCGTGTCCCTGCGCAAGGGCGACATCAACGCGGTGCTGTGCCTGGAGAAGGCGTACTTCGAGGGCTCTGTCGCCGGCGTGCGTGTGTGCCAGTTCCTCGCCGAGCGCGGCATCCGCTTGGACAAGAAGGACCGCATCCGCATCCACGAGATCACGCGAGGTGAGGAATGACCAAGAGCGTCTACATCATCGGCTCCCTGCGGAACCCGGCCGTGCCGGAGACTGCCGCCAAGCTGCGGGACTTCGGCTTCGACGTGTTCGACGACTGGTACGCCGCTGGCCCTGAGGCGGACGACAAGTGGCGGGAGTACGAGCGGAACCGCGGGCGCAGCTACGAGGATGCCCTCAAAGGCTACGCCGCGCAGCACGTCTTCCAGTACGACCGCTCGCACCTGGACCGCTGCGAGGCGGCGATCCTCGTGCTGCCGGCGGGCCGCTCCGGGCACCTAGAGCTGGGGTACTTCATCGGCCAGGGCAAGCCGGGCTACATCCTGCTCGACGGCGAGTATGACCGCTGGGACGTGATGTACGCCTTCGCCACCGGCGTCTTCCGCGACGTGCACGACATCATCGCGGACATGATCGAACGCGCCAAGTCGCGTGAGGTGGTGTTCGCACCACGAGTTGTGGTGAACCCGGAGACGGCTCGGTTCCCGATCCCTCCCGAGGTACAGGCGATGCTCCCCAAGGACGACGCGCAGAGCAAGCGAGACGGTGCCATCTACGATGCGATCAGCGGATCGTACTGGAGGAACCTCGCCGCGAAGGAGGTCGAGTGAGCACCATCCTGACCCACACCGGGCGCTACTTCGACTACACCCGGCCCGAGGACTACGACTACCCCATCGAGGAGATCGCCCTGGCGCTGTCGCGCGTTCCGCGCTTCAGTGGGCAGACGGTGATCGACCCGCACACCGGCGGGTACCACTGCGCCAGCGTGGCGCAGCATTCGGTGCGGGTTGCCCTGCTGGCGGGCCGCCGGCTGGCCCTCCACGGGCTGATGCACGACGCGCACGAGGCGTACGTCGGGGACGTGCCGACGCCGCTGAAGCGCCTGCTGCCGGGCTACAAGGAGATCGAGCAGCGCGTGGCTGCGGCCCTGGCTGCCGCCCACGGCATCCCCGAGTTGAGCGACGCCGACGCCGCAACCATCAAGGCGGCGGACTCGGAGGCACTGCGGATCGAGCGGCGCCTCCACATGCCCAAGGCCGTCGAGCAGCATCCTGACGGCTTCCCGCGTAACTGGGAGCCGATGCAGGACGGCTACAGGCTCCACGTATGGGACGCGGAGCGCGCCTGCAACGTGTTCCTGGCCTGCTACTACAACCTGCTGGGAGAGCAATGACCTACAAGGTGTGGGACATCGAGACGACCATCCGCGAGAGGTTCAAGCGGAAGGCGTCGCCATTCGGTGCCGGTAACTGGGTCGTCACCCACGGCTGGAAGGCCAAGGGCGGCGCGCCCACCGAGCAGAGGTTCGGAGACACCCCGCCGGCGGACGGCTGGCTCGTGCCGATCCTCGAGGGCACGTCGCTGCTGGTGGGCTTCAACATCAAGTTCGACCTGCTGCACGCCATCACGAGCTACCCGAAGAACCTCGAGGCGTGGATGGACTGGGTCGCCAAGGGTGGGCAGGTCTGGGACTGCCAGCTCGCCGAGTACCTGCTCGAGGGCATGGGCCAGAAGGACCACATGCTCAGCCTGGACGAAGTGGCCCCGCGCTACGGGGGCAACCTGAAGTTCGACGAGATCAAGGCGCTCTGGGAAGCCGGTGTGGACACCCACCTGATCGAGCCGAAGCTGCTGACCCGCTACCTGATCGGCGGCGAGGACGAGCGCGGCGAGTTCCAGAAGGGCGACCTGGAGAACACCGAGACGGTGTTCCTCGGCCAGCTGACCCGGGCCAGGGAGAACGACCAGCTCCGCAGCATCCTGCTCAACATGGGCGCCCTGGTGGCGACCACGGAGAAGGAGCGCAACGGCATGTACGTGGACGTAGGCCGGGCGACTACCTTGATGGAGGAGCTGAAGGTCGTCGTCGCCGAGCTGAACCTCGCGTTGACGCAGTACGTGCCGGCGGACCTGCCCTTCGAGTTCAAGTGGACCAGCCGACACCACAAATCCGCCTTGATCTTCGGCGGCAAGGTGCGGTACGACCGCCGCGAGTTCCAGCTGCGGGACGGGACCTACACGTTCGTCGAGGGGCACCACGAGCAGGCGTATGTCCAGAAGGAGGAGGTGCATTACGTGCTGCAGGACGGTAGCACGTATGAGTGCTCGTGGTGGGAGCACTGCCGGGACACCGAATGGCAAGGCGATCCACCAGAGGGCAAGGACCGTGTGCTATTCGCCGGCGGCAAGAACAAGGGCGAGCCCAAGACCAAGAAGGTCAAGGTCCCGGACCTGACGAAGCCCAAGAGCCGCATAGGCGAGGACTGGTACACCTTCCCCGGCTACACCAAGGCGAAGCCCGCCTGGGAGACGAGCGAGCCCGGCGTCTACTCGGTCAACGACGAGATCATCGAGGAGCTGGGCGTCCGGGGCATTCCGTTCCTCGCCGCGCTGGCGAAGTTCACCAAGCTCACAAAGGACCTTGGTACCTATTACCTCAGCGTAGGTACGGACGGCAAGCAGAAGGGGATGCTGGCCCTGGTCGGTGAGGATGGGATCATCCACCACAAGATCAACCACACCAGCACGGTCACGGGGCGCTTCTCCTCCAGCGACCCCAACCTGCAGAACGTGCCCAAGGGCAAGAACTCGCAGATCAAGACCGTCTTCGTCTCCCGCTTCGAGGACGGCAAGATCATCCAGTCTGACTTCTCGTCGCTGGAGGTCTACATCCAGGCCATCCTCACCGGCTGCCGTCAGCTGATCGCCGACCTGAAGGCCGGGCTGGACATGCACGTCAAGCGGCTGGCCTTGAAGGAAGGCATCAGCTACGAGGAGTGCCTGGAGAAGTGCAAGGGCAACGCCGCGAAGGGCATCCTCGCCATCAAGGAGTGGGACGACAAGCGCACGGGTGCCAAGGTCTTCTCGTTCCAGCGGGCCTACGGCGCCGGCGCGGCCAAGATCGCGGCCAGCACGGGTATGGCGGTCGAGGACGTGGAGGCTCTGATCCTCGCCGAGGAGCAGGAGTACCCGGAGATCGCCGCGTACTACGATGATCTCGCCGAGAAGCTGAAGGCGCGCCGCAAGCCGACCGGCCGGGCTGTCCCGCACCCGGAGGTGCGCGGCGTCATGTGCCACATCGGCGAGGCGACGTACCGCACGCCGGACGGCAAGCTGTACCTCTACCAGGAGTACCCTGCCCCGGAGTTCGTGGTCAAGCGAGGCACGTTCGCCAATTTCTCCCCGACGCAGATCAAGAACTACGTCGTGCAGGGCGAGGGTGGGGAGTGGGCCAAGGCCGCCGAGTGGCTGGCCGTGCGTGCGTTCTACGCCCGCCGGAACTTCAACCACCGGGCGCTGCTGGTCAATCAGGTGCACGACGCGCAGTACGCCGACGCCGCACCCGAGGCGGCGTTCGAGGCGGCGGCTCTGCTGCACGCCTGCATGGAGGCGGCCTCGGACTTCATGGAGTGGTACTTCTCGTGGCCCATCCCGGTGCCCGTGCCGAGCGACACCACCTGGGGCGCCAGCATGATGGACGAGGAGAAGATTCCCGGCGTGCTCGAGAGGGCAGCCAGCTACCGTGCCGAGCTGCGGCGCGATTACATGGGCGGCTACACGCCGACGTTCCAATGACCCTCGACGAAGTCCTCACCCGCGCCGGTGTGGAGATCACGCACCACTTCGCCGGTGGTGCCTACATCAAGGAGACCGTCATCCCTGCAGGGGTGGCGCTCGAGCAGCACACCCACAGCCACGCCCACCTCGGCGTGCTGCTGGAGGGCACCGTAGTCGTGACGGCCGGCAAGGACGACACGGTCTACGACGGCCCGAACATCGTTCATCTGCCGGCCGGAATTGCCCACCGGATCGGCGCCGTCACCGCAGCCCGTTGGCTGTGTGTTTGGGGCACCGACGAAACCGACCCGGCCCGGGTCGATCAAGCCATCATCAACAAGGACCACGCATGAGCGCACTGCAGAACTTCCTCTCCAAGGTCAACGCCGCCGCCACCGCCGCCGTCGAGGCGGGCCAGGACCAGACCGTCGCCAAGACCGGCGGCAACTACACCCCGCCGGCAGCCGGCCCGTGCCGCCTGCGCTTCATCGGCTACGTGGAGGTCGGCAAGCAGCAGGACACCTTCAACGGCAAGCCGAAGGTCTCGGAGAAGGTGCTGCTGGGCTTCGAGGTCAGCGGCCCGAAGCACCCGCCCATCGAGACCGCGGACGGCCGCAAGGTGCCGCAGACCATCTGGGAGGAGCTGACCCTCAGCATCAACGAGAAGGCGCACTTCTTCAAGTTGTTCCAGCGCATGAACTACGCCGGCACCGCGCGGCACATGGCGCAGCTGCTGGGCGGCGCGTACAAGGGCACCATCGTACACCGGAAGTACAAGACCAAGGCCGGCAAGGAGGGCATCGCCGCCGAGCTGTTCGACAAGGCCATCGGCGCCTACACCATCGAGCCGCCGCGCTACGAGGTTGTGGACCCCGACACCGGCCCCACCGGCGAGTTCAAGGAGCTGCCGGTGCAGCCGGCCGTCGGCCCGTTCCGCGTGTTCATCTGGTCCCACGCCGACAAGGAGCAGTGGGACAGCCTGTTCATCGACGGCCAGTACGACGCGATCACGGACAAGGAGACGGGCAAGGTCATCAAGCCCGCCCGGTCCAAGAACCGCTTTCAGCTGGCGATCCGCGGCGCGGTGAACTTCCAAGGCTCCCTGGCCGAGCAGTTCGCCGCCGGCCTGAACCTGGAGGACACGGACCTGGACGACGACGCCGATGCGGAGGTGCCCAGCGAGGGCCCTGGCGAGGCGCAGGAGCCGTCCAAGCCGGCCGTCCAGGGTGACGCCGCCGACCCGCTGAACGGCGTCGCCTGATGCTCCCTGCCGCCCTCCAGGCGGCTGCGGACAGGGCCGCCGCCGTGTCTCCCATGCCGGTAGCTGGCCTGCCCCCGATCCCGGGGCGGGTCCTGCTGGTGGACGGGGATGCGGCGGCGTACTCCTGCGCAGGCCGCGACGACACGGACCCGGGCGAGGCGAAGGTCTACCTTCAGGAGAAGATCGCCGGGGCGCAGCGCGTGGCTCGTGCCGAGCGGACGATCATCCTGCTGACCGGCCGGGCCTCGCACAAGGGGCACCGCTACGCCGTCGCCACCGTCAAGCCCTACCAAGGCAGCCGGTCCTCGAGCCGACGCCCGAAGAACTGGGAGTACCTGCGCACCCTCATGGAGGACCGACGGGTCCCGCACAAGGTCATGTCCACCGAGACGGCCGAGGCGGACGACCTGTTCGGCAGGCTGTCCACGACCTTCGGCTGGCAGTCCACCGTCCTCTACACCGAGGACAAGGACATGCGGATGGTGCCGGGAATCCACCTGAACTGGAACACGCACGCCTTGGTCGAGGTGCCGCCGGAAGCCTGGGCCATCGACTTCGACGACAAGGTCTACGGACGCAAGTGGTTCTGGCTGCAGATGCTGCAGGGGGACCCGGCGGACACCGTGCCCGGCCTGCCCGGGTACTTCAACGAGAAGGGCAAGGCAAAGCCGGTGGGGCCGAAAACGGCCGAGCAGTTCCTCGCCAATGCAGCGGATGAAGCCGGCGCCGCGGCGGTAGTGTTCAACCTATACCGGGACTACTACCACGGCGCCGCTGCGCTGCACATGCTCGAGCAGGGCGTGCTGCTGTGGATGCGCCGCGACCCGGGCTCGCACTACCTGGACGTGACGCAGCCGGGCAACCCGCTGCACGCGCTGGCCCAGGCCAACCCCGAGGCAGTGGCCGAGATCGTCGAACGAGTGGAGAGCGTGCCATGTTCGTCAAGCTGACCTACAGCGCCGTCGCCGGCGTGCGGTCGGAACTCCTGCTGAAGCAGGGCTTCCGCTGCGCGCTGTGCCTGCGCACGATCAAGTCGGACCCGGTTCTCGACCACGATCACCAGACCGGCGTGATCCGCGGCGTGCTGCACCGAGGGTGCAACGCGCTGCTGGGCAAGATCGAGAACAACCACAAGCGGTACGGGGTCGAGGACCTGAGCGCATTCCTGCACGG
>CAYLTE010000008.1:0-44009 GCA_964386195.1 uncultured Burkholderiales bacterium
TCTTCAGCGCCTGCATCGCGAACGCGCACTGGTCGAGCTTGCCCGGCTCGACGTAGATCGCCAGCGTCACCTTCCGGCCGGATGCGGTGACGAAACTGTCCTCGAGCTTGTCGAGCTTCGCGGCGACCATCGCGAACAGGTAGGAAGGCTTGGGAAACGGGTCTTCCCACTTAGCCCAATGGCGGCCGTCCTGCTCCTCACCCTCGCCGACCAGATTGCCGTTGGACAGCAGGTCCGGGTAGCGCGCACGCTCGGCGTGGATGGTGGTGGTGTAGCGCGCCATCACGTCTGGACGATCCAGAAAGTAAGTGATGCGGCGGAAGCCCTCGGCCTCGCATTGTGTGAACAGTCCGTCCTTGGAGGCGTACAGACCCATGAGCTTGGTGTTCTGCGCGGGCAGGATACGCACGCAGGTCTCGAGCGTGAACGCATCGGGGACACGCTCGATCGAGAGGTGCTCGGCATCCGTCCTGTATTCGTCGCGCGTCAGCGTGCGCTCGTCGATCTTCACCCACTCCAGGTCCAACTCGTCGCCGTCCAGCACGAGCGGGGACGTGCCGCGTGCGGACGGATTGCGCCTCACGCGCATAACCGCTCGTACATGCGTGTACGGCTCGTGGATATCCACGTCCAGATCGACGGTGGAGACCAGGAAGGCGGGCGGGGTATAGTCCTTGAGGTAGACGGTGCGTGGCGGCGGGTTGAGCATGTTGATCACGGGCGGAGATCCTGAGGGTCGTTCACGACAAGTCTAACCGCAAGATTCCTCCACCGGTCGGCGCGACGAGACACTGAACGGTGTCGTTTCGACCGAAGGGAGAAATCCTCGCTCTGGACGCTGGACACCAGAAATCCTCGCGTCGTTCTGAGCGAGGATCCTCCGCTTGTACGCGCGCCCTCCGGCACCGTTGCTTGCTGCATCACCTCCCGACCACCTCCGGAAAGCCACCATGACCACCAAGACCATCTTCGTCACCGGTTCCACCGACGGTATCGGACGCGCCACGGCCCGGCAGTTGATCGACCTCGGCCACCGCGTCCTCGTGCACGGGCGCAGCCAGACCAAGGCGCAGGCGCGCGCGAGGGAACTATCCCAGGAGACGGGCGGCGTCGCGGAAGCCGTGTGGGGCGACCTGTCCTCGATGCGGCAGGTGGTGGGACTCGCGCGCCAGGTGCATGAGCACGCCCCGGTGCTCGACGTGCTCGTCCACAATGCCGGCGTGTACGAGCGCGAGCGCCGGCTCACCGCCGATGGCTTCGAAACCACGATGGCGGTTAACCACTTCGCTCCCTTCCTGCTGACGCACTGCCTGCTGTCCGATGTCACCACGGCGCCTGCCGGACGCATCGTGGTGGTCAGTTCGATGACGCACCAGGGCGCTCGGCTCGACCTGCAGGATCTGAGCTTCGCCCACCGCTACGACGGCTATGGCGCGTACAGCGCATCCAAGCTCGCCAACGTGCTGTTCACGCGCGCGCTCGCGCGCAGACTGGTCGGCACGCCGGTGATCGTGAACGCGCTGCATCCGGGCGTGATCGACACCAAGCTGCTGCGCGCCGCGTTCAGCGGCCGCGGCGCCTCGGTGGAGCAGGGCGCGCGCACCTCGGTGTACCTCGCGACCTCGGACGAGGTGGACGGAGAGACAGGCGGCTACTACGTGAATTGCCGCAAGACCCAGCCTTCGAAGGCTGCACAGGACGATGCGCTGGGCGAGGCCCTCTGGCAGGAAACGGAGCGGCAGCTGACGGCATTCCTCTGAGGCGATCGGGGTCGGCTGCCGGCCGTGCCGGCAGGGTGGCGGCGATCCGCCTAGCGCGAAGAGCGTTTCCCCAGGCGACGGGAGTTGGCGCGCGCGGTCCGGTGGATCGGTGAAATGCCGCTGTAGACCACCCGCAGCATCGCGCGCTGCAGGGGAAGCGGGTCGGCGCGCAACTGCCGCGTCGTGAGCCAAGGCATCCACAGGCGCGCCCATACCGACCACCACTGTGCGCCAGCCTGCCACGCCCACTGCTGCTGCAGCGCCGCCATCTGCATCCACATCGCCATCGCCGACTGCGAAAACGCCTGCACCTTCTCCGTGCCCATGCGCACGAACTCGCGCTGATCGCTCGGGCTCGGCGGCCAGGCGGCAGCGCCCAAGCGCGCGCTGCGCAGGGCGACGACGTGCGGTGCGGCCAATGCAAGTTCTCCACTCTTGCGCAGCGTGCGCAGCGCACGGTGCGTGTCGGACCTTTTCATGAGGGGATCGCGGAACGTGGGTTGCTGAGCCTGGATCATCGCACGGGCCATGCCCGGACTCATCGGGCCGGGCCCTTTTTGTCCTCAACTCGCCGACTGGAGAACTTCGATGCGGACTCGAGACCGAGTCAACCTGATGCAGGTGGACCGCTGGGGCTACGTTGCTGCCGGTGTCGCCCTGCTCGCCTGGGGCCTGAGACGCGGTGGGCTCGCCGGGGGAAGCGCGGGAGGCATGGCCGCCTGGCTGATGTACCAGGCCTACACCGGCAACAACCCGATGTTCGAGCCGCTCGACATCCGGGTGAACCGGCATCCCGGCGAGACGGACGCACGGGAGACCATCGTCATCGACGATGCGCTCACCATCGGCAAGCCGCGCGAGGAGGTGTATCGCTTCTGGCGAAACCTCGAGAACCTGCCGCGCTTCACGCCCTGGGTGCGGCGTGTACAGATGCTCGACGAGCGGCGTTCCGAGTGGGAGGTCGAGGCACCCCACGGTGGTGCGGTCCACTGGGAATCCGAGATCACCCGGGATACGCCGAACGAAGAGATCGAGTGGCGGACCACCGCCAATCGCAGCATCGCGAATTTCGGCGGCGTCTCGTTCCGCGATGCACCCGCCGGCCGCGGCACGATCGTGCGGGTCCACCTGGAATACGTGTCCCCTGCCGGTTCTCTTGGTGCCGTCCTCGCGCGGCTCATGGGGCGCTCGCCGCAGAGCATGGTGGAGCAGTCGCTGCGCAGTCTCAAGCAGCTGCTCGAAGCGGGCGAGGTGGCAACCATCGACGGACAGACGTCCGGTCGCGCGGGGACGCGCAGCGAGGCGCCTCAACCCCTCCATGGAGAGACCCGATGAAAGCGACCTGCTGGTATGGCAAGCACGACGTGCGGGTGGAGGAGGTGCCCGATCCGGCGATCCTCAACCCTCGCGATGCGATCGTGCGCATCACCTCCACGGCCATCTGCGGGTCGGATCTGCACCTGTACGACGGGTTCATCCCGACCATGCGCAAGGGCGACATCCTCGGCCACGAGTTCATGGGCGAGGTGGTCGAACTGGGCAGCGAAGTGAGGAATCTGAAGATCGGCGACCGCGTGGTCGTGCCCTTTCCCATCGCCTGCGGGAACTGCTTCTTCTGCGAGAAGGAGCTCTACTCGCTGTGCGAGAACTCCAACCCCAACGCGGGGATGGCCGAGAGAATGTGGGGACACTCGCCGTGCGGAATCTACGGCTATTCCCACCTGACCGGCGGCTACGCAGGCGGGCAGGCCGAGTACGCGCGCGTGCCGTTCGCCGACGTCGGGCCGCTGAAGGTGCCGGAGGGCATGTCCGACGAACAGGTGCTGTTCCTGTCCGACATCCTGCCGACCGGGTACATGGCGGCGGAGGCCTGTGACATCCATCCGGGCGACACCGTCGCGGTGTGGGGCTGCGGCCCGGTCGGCCAGTTCGCGATCCAGAGCGCACGCGTGCTCGGCGCCGAGCGTGTGATCGCCATCGACCGCGTGCCCGAGCGGCTGCAGATGGCCGCCGCTCACAGCGGCGCCGAGCCGATCGACTTCGAGCAGGACGATGTCCTCGACGCACTGAAGGAACTGACCGGCGGCCGGGGCCCGGATGCCTGCATCGACGCCGTCGGGATGGAAGCGCACGTGCACGGCGCGGTCGGGACCTACGATCGCGTCAAGCAGGCGATGATGCTCGAGACCGGCCGGCCCGCCGCGTTACGTCAGGCGATCATGGCGTGCCGAAACGGCGGCACGGTGTCGGTGCCCGGGGTGTACGGCGGCTTCCTGGACAAGTTTCCCTTCGGCTCGGTGATGAACCGCTCGCTGACCATCAAGACCGGGCAGACGCACGTGCAGCGCTACATGCGTCCGTTGCTCGAGATGATCCAGGACGGACGCGTCGACCCCACGTTCATCATCACCCACCGCATGGGCCTGGACGAGGCGCCGGACGCGTACGAGACGTTCAAGCACAAGCAGGACGAGTGCGTGAAGGTGGTGCTGGCGCCGTAGGAGACCAGGCGGTTCAGCGCAGGGCCGACAATTCGGCGATGCGGCGATCGATCTCTCGCAGCATCTCCTCGTAGCCTGGCGCGCCGATGCCACCGAAGCGCGCCCTGAACTCCGGTTCGCTCATACCGCCCGGCAGGTCCGAGACGGGAGGCATGACGTCGAGCTCCCGCACGCCTGCCTGCAGTCGCGCCTGCAGGGCCTGCGCACGGGTCGTGGCAGCGTCTCCGAAGCGGGTGCCCGCACGATCGGCCGCGAGGTCGTCGAAGGAGAAACCGCTTCCCCCGCGCGCATCCTCCACTTCCTTGTACAGGCCGATGGCATCGGCCAGCGCGGTGTCGGCGTGCGCGGCGACCGCGGCCGACACCATGAAGTGCTTCGCGAGGTCGGTGCGGCCGGCGAGCGTCACGCGCTGCCACAGGGGACGCGGCCACGCCGCGGCCTGCGGCACCACCCGGCTCAGCCGCTCCCCCAGCACGTGAAAGGTCAGCACCAGCAGCGCCGCGCGGTTCTCGGCAATGGCATCGCCCTCGCCGCTGCGCGTCTGGGCGAGTCGCAGCATCGGGTGCAGCAGGACGGACAGCGAAACCGGTCCGCGGCCGAACGCACGCGCTTCCTCGGCAAGAAGCACCTGATAGGGCTGCAGGCGCTCCACGTCGCCTTCGCTCACCATCGACGCGCCGAGCTGGCTGCTGAGCGCGTTGTCCCAGGCATAGATGAGGAGCATCGATCGCGGCCAGAAGCGCACGGTGCGCAGGGCATCCACCGGAAGCGGCCTGCGCGAGTCGGTCCGCAGCCGCTCCAGGGCGCGATCGAGTATCCAGTTCGACAGCCGGTCCGGGAGGGGAAGATGTCCGATGCGGACCGACTCGAGTCGCGGCAGGTCTTCTGTCTGCACCAGGCGGCCGCTGATGTTGAGGTAACCGCGCACCGGCGAACGCGGCAATGGTGCACTCACGAGGAAGCGCGCCGCGCGGTCCTCCAACTGCACGTGCGCGCTGCCCTGCGCATACAGTCCGACGAGGTAGTTGGCGGCGGTGTCGACGTCGTCCGCACGCAGTCGCATGCTCTGGAGTGACCCCGCGCGCATCCGCCGCAGGGATTGGCCTCGCACGATGCGCTTGGCGCGCTCGATGTGCGTGGGGGTCAGCACGACGGCGCGTTCCACCACCGGTGTGCGATCGATCGCGAGGAACACTACGCCGCCCGCGGCAAACAGGATCGCAATGGCGAGAAGCGCAATCGCCGCAATGGCCGTCTTCACGTGCAGGCTCCGCTTTCCGGGAGGAGGGTCACCCGTGCGCCGGGTGCCGCTAGAGAATCTGGGACGTGCACCTTAGCCCAGAAGCATGCCTGCCGCCATGAGCACCGGCGTGAGGAGGGCGACGAGCACGTTCATGCGCATGGCGGGTCCGAGCAGTTGCGGCGCGTCGGCGTGGCGCACTGCACCGGATGCCGCGATCGCCGCCAGCGGAAGCGTGCACAGCCCGAGCAGGGATCCGACGGGCAGCAGGCGAATGGCGACGGCCACCACCATGGTGACGTAGGCCAGCGCGGCGAACAGTGCATAGACGCGTGCCGCGAAAGGTCGCCCTGCCGCAATGGGCAGGTGCCGCCGGCCCACGCTCGCGTCCGCCTCCACGTCGGGAAACTGGTTGAGCAGCAGCAGGTTGTTCGCCAGGAAGAACGGGACGAGTGAGGCGGCCGCTGCCGGCGCGGAGTAGCTTCCCGCGACGGCGACGTGCGTGCCGAGCGTCATCGCGCCGAACCCCAGCCCCGGCGCGATCAGGCAGGCCCAGGGACTGCGCGTCAGTCCGTTGGTGTAGGCCACCACCAGGAACAGACCGAGCAATCCGAGTGGAAGCAGCGCGGCGCCCCGCAGTGCCAGGAAGTACATGCCGACGGCTGCCGTCGCGAGCAGGCTCGCAACGGCGACTGCCAGCGTGCCGGCCACGGCGTCCGGGTTCGCCGGCAGGCTGCCGCTGCCACCGCTGAAGGCGGTGCGCTTGGTCCTGCCATCCAGGCCGCTGCGGAAGTCGAGATACTCGTTGAAGGTGTTGACGCTCACGTGCGCGAGCAGGCCGCCCGCCACAGAGAGCCAGGCGTGAGCGGCGACGAAGGGGCCGGGTGCGTGCGCAGCGCTCGCAATGCCCGGCAGCACGCAGGCCGGCGTGAGCAGCAGGAACGGCGCGCGCAGTGTGCCGATGACCGCGGACAGCCGTTTCGTCATCGCCGCGGATCAGCGTGCCAGGTAGGTGCCTGCGCGCGCGAGAAGCTCCTTCGCCTGCGAGGCCATCGACTCGACGATGCTGCCCGCGCTCGGGCGGTCGTGGATCAGGCCGATGGCTTCGCCTGCGATCGTCGCCAGCATGTCGAGGTCGTTGGCGGCGCGCGCCTGCGCGTAGGCCTCGCGCAGACTCCCGAACGCGGCATGCGCCTCCGGTTCGCGTTCCGCCCACTCGTCGGTCAGGCGATTGCGCATCACGCGGTAGGAGAACTCGCGCGGCCACTCCACGCCGCGCAGTGCATCCACCGCAGTAGTGCGCACGGTGTCGTCGCCCGTCCCCGCGATCGCCCGTTCCACCATCGCCGGGGGCGTGAGCGCTTCCTGGGACGCCCAGAAGCGCGTGCCGACCACCACGCCGTCGGCACCGAGCATCAGCGCCGCCGCCAGGCCGCGCCCATCGGCGATGCCACCCGCGGCGAGCAACAGCGTGTGCGGCGAGCGCCTGGCGAGATGATCGGCGACCTCGGGAACCAGCGGCAATGTGGCGCGCCGCGCACCGTGTCCGCCCGCCTCGGCACCCTGCGCGACGATGATCGACGCGCCGGCGTCGAGCGCCTCGTCGACGTGGCGCAGGCACTGCACCTGGCAGATCAGTTGCGCCCCGGCCGCGGCGATCTTCGCCGCGAACGGCCCGACATCGCCGAAGGACAGGAACACGCAGGCCGGGTGGTAGCTAAGCATCTCGTCCAGCATCCCGGGATTTCGCGCCAGCGCCCAGGTGATGAAGCCGATTCCGAACCGATGTCCGTGAACCAGTGCCATTTCGTGGTGCAGGTCCGGCTCCGAACCGATGAGGCCCGCGTAGCCACCGCCGACCAGGCCCAGGCCGCCCGCTGACGACACCGCTGCCGCCAGGCGGCCGCCGGAGATCAAGCCCATCGGCGCCGAGACGATGGGGTGGCGCAGCCCGAAGGCCTGGGTCAGTCGTGTGTGCATGGCAGTTCCTACTTGGCGGCGACGACTTCGAGTTCGATCAGCATGTCGGGCCACACCAGCCCCGAAACGAAGCTCAGCATCGAGGCCGGCCGGTGATCGCCCAGGTGCCGGGTCCGGATGTCGCGATACGCCGCCAGGTCCTCGCGCCGGATCATCGTCTGCGTGAGCTTGACGATGTGCTCCACACCCATTCCGCCCTCCGCGAGGATCGACTCGATGTTGCGCCAGGCGAGTTCGGCCTGCTCCTCGAAGGTCGATGGCAGTGTTCCGGTTCGCGGATCGATTCCCGGCGTCCCCGCTGTGTGCAACACCCGTGCCGCCCCGCTGAACTCGACCGCGTCGCTGTACGTGCCGATGCGGGCAGCGACGCCCGCGTTGACCGTGCGGTTCATGGTGGTTTCCTCTGGCAGTGGGGTCCGGGCAAGGTAGCACGGCGCGTCGGGGGCTGTCTTTCAGACAATCCGCCCTGCGCCGTCATCCCGAGCGAACGGCGAGCGGGCGCGAGGAATCCCTGCCGGGGTCAAAGGCAGGGCGAGGATGTCTCACTGCGTTCGACATGACACCGCGACCCATTACCACCTCACACCGCGACCCATCACCACCTGACACCGCGACGTATCACCCACCGGTGTCATCCCGATCTCCCAACGGTGTCATCCCGAGCGAATGCGAGGGATCTTCGCCGTGAAGGCTCGCAAGCGAACGATCTGCGGTACGGCCGACAAGGCATAGCCCCGCATCGCGAGTAGCAAAGCAGGCGACGCTATCCAGCTGCCCTATGTCCAGAAATACCGCACCACGTGGAAGAACACCGGCGCCGAGAACGTCACTGAATCGAGGCGGTCCATGAAGCCGCCATGCCCGGCGATGGAACTGCCCCAATCCTTCGCCCCCAGCGAGCGCTTCACGGCCGACAGCACCAGCCCGCCCAGTGCCCCGCACGCCACGATCTGAAGGGCAAGCGCAGCCGCCACCCAGAACCCGAACGGCGTGATCGTGTGTAGCGCACCGCCCACCAGTGTGGCCGACAGTCCACCCCCGATCAACCCTTCCCAGGTCTTGGACGGGCTCACTTTGGGCGAGAGTTTGTGTCGGCCGAACAGCTTCCCGAAGACGTACTGCAGCACGTCGCTCAGCTGCACGATGAACAGGAAGAAGAACAGCAGCTCGACGTTGCGGCCCTCGAACCCGGGAATGTCGAGGATCAGGATGCCGGGTGCGTGACTGACGCCGTACACGCACACCATCACCGCGAACAGGATCATCGCATTGCGCTGGAAGAAGTCGTCGGTGTCCTGCGAAAGCGCCGATGCGAACGAGATCAGGCCGAACACGTAGACCGGAATGAACACCGAGAACAGTCCGTACCACTGCATGCCGAGGAGCAAGTACTGGAGCGGAATGGCAACGAAGAAGGCGATGAACAGCGGCCAGTAGTCGGCCTGCCGCGTTGGCGTGAGGGTGAGGAACTCGCGCAGCGCCATGGCCGAGGCGAATGCGAACACGACCAGCGTGACCGTGGACCCGAGCAGCATCGCGCCGAACATCACCACGGCCATGCCCCACCACGCCCGGATGCGCGCGTTGAGATTGGCCACAGTATCGCTGCGCCCTTCGCTACGCAGATGCAGCGCGTAGCCGATCGCGGAAGCGACGACGAGGATGCCGAGCAGCAGCAGTCCGATGGTCGTGAATGCTCGGCTCACGCCGACTCCTCGTGTGCAGCCAGGGCGCACACGGAGGCACGCGCGCGCGCCAGGAAAGCGTCCTTGTCCTCGCCGGCATCGTTGCGCATGGTCTCGCCGAGACGAACGCGGCACAGCAGCGGCAAGGGAAACGGCGCGCCCTTGGGCATCACGCGGTACATGTTCTCCAGGTAGGCCGGCGTGAGCGCCAGCGACGGGCGCATCTTCGTCAGATGGAACAGTCCGGTCTTGAACGGACCCGGCAGCGCCTCCTGGCGTCGCGTGCCCTCGGGAAACACGATCAGCGACCAGCCTTCGTCGAGCGCCCGCTCGAGCGGGACTAGCGCTGCCGCACCGCCCGCCCCGCGGTTGACCATCACCACGTTGAGGATGCGGCGCGCGACGTAGCGGCGGATGATGCCCGCGTTCCAGTAGTCCGCGGCGGCGACCGGCCGGGTGCGGTTGCGCTGTGCGATCGGGAGGGACGCGAGCAGCACCAGCGTATCGAGGTGGCTGGTGTGATTGGAGAAGATGACCGTGTGGGGTGGAGGCGGCTCGCGCGACTCCACGCCGGCGCCGACGATCGCGCGCACCAGCCCCAGGAGCGCGTCGCGCTGCAGCTGAAAGAACCAGTTCACGGCTTGGCAGCCCGCTGCCGCAGCGCGCGAGCGAGCGCCAGCGTGCGTGTCCCGCAGGTGATGGCAGCGCCGACGCTGATGAGCACCAGCGCGAAGCCGAGGACACCTCCGCGTACCGGCAGCACCGCCTGGAGGACGCAGCCGGCGGTCAGCACCGCCATGCGGTGCGGCTTGGCCATCGGGCCGCGGAAGTCCTGGCCATTACCGAGAGAGGCACCGAAGGCGCGCACGTAGGCGGTGAGCACCGCGAAGAGTGCCGCGCTCCATCCCCAGCCGGGAAGACCGCAGGCGTAACCGGCAGCCACGAGCAGCAGGGCATCCGCGATGCGATCGGGGAACTCGTTGTACAACGCGCCCAACGTGCTCTGCTTGCCACCTTCGATGGCGACCATGCCGTCGAACAGGTTGCACAGCAGGCGGGCCTGGATGGCGAACGCCGCGCCGAGGTAGCCGAGCGTGGTATTGCTGAGCATCGCACCGGCGCCAATCGCGGCGAAGCCGATGCTGGCCACCGAGATCTGATTGGGGGTGACGCCGCTGCGCGCGAGCGCCGAGGACGCTGTCCTTGCCCAGCCGGTCGACCGCGATGCGAGCGGTCGGCGATCCTCGCCCTGGCTGCCGGATGGTTCCCGCCCGCTTCGGTCGCCTTCTGTCATTGTCGGTTCTCGGTCGGCCCACGCGATTGCACGGCGATTCTAGCCGTCGCCGGGCGAAGGCGCACGCCGATCAAGGCTTGTGGCGCGCGAAGAACGCCTCGTAGGCGCGCGCCGAGAAGCCCTGCACCTGCTCGCCCCGGAACACGAGCAGCGGAATGCCGCCGCTGCTCTTCTGCGTCTGCGAAAACGCATGCTTCCCTTCGGGCGTGTCGATGTCGAACTCCCGGTATGCGATGCCCTTGTCCGCCAGCCAGGCCTTTGCCTTGCGGCAGTATCCGCACCAGGCGGCCGCGAAGAGCTGAATCGTCGAAGAGCCACGCGCGGCGCCTTCTTTCAGTCGATTGCCGGCGCTCTGCTCGAGTGCCTGACGATACCGGATCACCGCGTCAGGAAGCGGGCTGGCTGGAAGTGACTTGTACTCGATCGCCTTCTCGACCCTCGCGTCCACCGGTGGGTGGTCGCTGTAGATCACACGACCGTCAGGACCGATCGACTTGTAAAGCTGACCCGCGCCGGCCATCCCGGACAGCGCGCACAGGCACAGGACAAGCAGAGGGCGATGGACCATGAACGATGCTCCCATGGGCAGACCCAGTGGTTATCGGCAGGACTCCTCTGGAATGGACCGCCGATCTGCTCATCCCGTGGTCAAGCGATGGATCGCGTGCGGTACTGAGGTTTCGTCTTGGGATCGCAGGCCTGAATCTGCTAATGTCGCAGCTCAGGTGCGCGGCCCTGATACGTCTGTCTGCCGTGCGACCTCTCGTCCCACTCGTCAGTTCAACCCATGCAACGACCAGAACCCGATCTACGCCGCACCTGGTTGTTCGGCCCGGGTGCGGACACTGTCGCGCACTCCGCCATGCTGAACAGTGGCGCCGACGTCCTGATTGTCGATTTCGAGGACTCGACGCCGCCCGAGCGGCGCAGCGAGGCGCGCGCCGGAATCGTGGATCTGATGCAACGCATCCATGGCGCCGGCATCGTCAGCGCCGTCCGCATCAACGCGCTCGAGACGGAAGGGCCGGTCGATCTCGCCGCCGTCATGCCGGCGCGCCCTGCCGTGGTGGCCTATCCGATGGCGAAGAACGCAGCGGAGATGCGCGCGCTCCATCTTCGGCTGGACGACTGGGAGGCGCGTCTGGGCATCGCGCCGGGCACCACGGAAATCCTTCCCGTCTGCGAGACCGCCCTGGGCGTGGTCGACGTGCGCGCCATCGCCGGCGGCAGCCCCCGCATTTGCTGCGCCCTGCTGGGAACGGAGGACCTTGCGGCAGACCTCTGCGCGGAGCGGCATCCCGACGGCCTCGAACTCGACCACGCGCGGCGGCGCTTCGTGCTCGAATGCCGTGCCGCCGGCATCGAACCCATCGACGCGCCCTACACCTTCGGCGATACCGAGGGCGCCGTGCGCGAGGCCGCGTACGCCAGACGGTTGGGCTACCGCTGCAAGTCGGTCGTCTGCCCCGAGCATGCCGCGCCGATCAACGAGGTGCTCACACCCGGTGAAGAGGAACTGCGACGCGCCAGCGCCGTCATCGCAACCTTCGAGGAGGCTCGGACGCGTGGGCAGGACCGCGCGCTGCTGGATGGTTTGTGGATCGAGGTGCCGACCTACCGCAACGCGCGCCGGGTCGTGGAGCGCGCGCGGCGGTTGCGCGAGCGGCGTTAGCGCGGCGGAATCAGCCGGCCCGCGCCTGCTCCTGCGCTTCCATGAAGGCGCGGCGGAACTCCATGGGACTCGAGATGCCCGGGATCGGCGCCTGGGGATTGCCTGCCCCCGAGATGATCAGAGTCCCGAAATTGAACAACCGCCCCATCACCGACTGATCCACCTGCAGGCTCTCGACCTTGTTGATGTTGATCTCGACCGTGCTGCGGCTGATGAAGCCGAACTTCGCGATCACCCGCTTGCTCGTGATCGCCAGTTCCGTCGTCTTGTAGCGGATGAACGCGGCGAGCCAGAACAGCAGGCCGATGCCGACCACCGGCAGGAGGACGAGGCCGAGCAGAATCAGCCCGCTCAAGGACCACAGACTCACGCGCCCCACGTGGAGCAACTTCTCGTCCTTGACCAGTGCGCCTTCGACGTAGCTCGTCATGTTCTTCGATCCTCGGAGTGGTGGACGCCGCGCAGGAGACGCGCGCGAGTGGCGCGCAGTCTACTCCACCAGCCAGCGCAGCGCGTCGTCGCGATTCTCGAAGGCGCGGACGTCCAGCCCGCGATCGACGCAGGTCGTCTCCCAGAACTGGATCCGCTCTTCGTCAATCGAATTCCATCGCAAGAACCAGATCGTCCAACGCGGGTTGCCTCGGCACCATGCCTGTCAGGTCAATCACAGCAATGGAGAGCGATATCTCGAGTTGCAGGAGAAGGGCGCGATCGTCGCAGTCACCCATCGGTGTCTCGCCTCGAACGCCCTCAAGCGCCCCCCGGCTGCGGCCCCTCGTAGCCCTCGATAATCAACACGTCACCCGTCGCAACCGGCTCCCGCAGTCGGATCGCGGCCTGATACTCCGGCGAGCGGTAGCAGTCGAGGGCAGCCTGATATGACGGGAACTCCAGCACGACGTTGCGCGAGCGGCAGTTGCCTTCCGGATTCTCGTACTGCCCGCCGCGTACCAGAAATCGTGCGCCGTACTTGCGGAACGGTTCCGCATTCGCTGCAACGTAGGCTTTGTACCGTTCCGGATCCGACACGTCGATGTGTGCTACCCAGTAACCCTTGGGCATTGCCGATCTCTCCTCGTTGAGGCGCGCTGCCGGTGCAGCGCAGACAGCTGAAGTCTACACGCCACGCCCACTGCCGAGGACGAGGGGCGGACCGGACTGCGAAGAAAGGCAGGAGCTCCTCGCCGCTTCACCGCCCGCGCTTGACGTAGCCGGCACCGTCGAGCCAGATCGCCTTGTCCGGATTCTTCGGATCGGCAATGAGGATGCGCTGTTCGATGGTGCCGTCCTCGTAACGGATGCTCAACGTCAGGCCCTCGATCCGATAGCGTCCCTGACGCACCCGCTTGCGAACGCTCGTCGCCACCGAGGCGTCCCCGGCCTCGACCCTGCCGCCAACACCACCCGTGCGCTCCACCGTGCCATCGCGCGAAAATCGGTACTCGTCGTAGGCGGTCACCGAATCGGTTCCGCCGCTGCCCAGCGTTCCCGCGCCTTCTAGATCGCGATACAGCCCGTCCAGCTTCATCCCCTCGGGTAGACGCGCATACGTGGTCTGGAACGGAAGCGGCTCCCAGCCCGTCTTCTTGGCGAGCTGCAGCTTGCCGCCCTCGCGCCGCCAGCGGGTGAAGTGGTCGGGCTGCGCGAGGCGGTACGCGTCGAGGCCGCCGGGTGCGGCAAGTCCCCTGACTTGCGTGAGCGCCTCGCCCGACTTCAGCAGCACGACGGGATAGATGTCGAGCGTGACGAATCCTCCGACGCCGACCTTCGGGCGCGTGTCGAAGCCGAAGCTGTCGATCTGGCCGAGCACGTCGCGCTCGGCGGCAGCTGCACCGGCTGTCTCGGCGGGTGATGAAGCGGATGGACGGGTGGACGCAGGAGAGGATGGTTCGTTGCCGTCCGTCTGCGCTGCGTCTGCCGCAACCAGTTGCGGCGCGACCTTCCTGAACTGCGCGTCGGGAAGCTGTGCGATCGACAGCGCCGCGGCGCAGGCGTCGACCTTGCCGGTGGACATCCGCCTCACGATGGCGTCCGCTCCCTGGTCCACCTGTCGCGCCAGGGCGGGATGGTCGGCGAGTTGTCGCATGCGAGAACGAATGCGGTGTACACCGTGTTCGTTCTGCCATACGTCGACCTTGCCGGCCTGCGCTTGGCTGAACCCGCCGGCCTTGCGGCACTCCACGTGCAGGAGATCGAAGGTCTTCACCACCAACGCCGCCCGCACGAAGGACGGGTCAGTTACCGGCACCGACTGGGCGTGGGTGGCGTCGGGCAGCATGGCCAGCGCCATCAGCGCTGCTCCGGAGGCGCATCCGACGCGCATCACGCTACTTGCCAGGTACCAGGCGGAAGACCTTCCCCGAATCGCCGTACGGACCAAAGGTCTCGTTGGTGAGCACGTACAACTCGCCTGCCAGATCCTCGGCCAAACCCACGATACGGCTGTCGATCTGCAGCGCTCGTTCGTATGGCCATGGCTTGCCTTCCTCTGTCCCAGGGCGCGCGATGAATAGTTGGCCGGACGCCTTGCGGAAGTCCGCGCTCCAGTCGGTCACTACCATGCGGCCGACGAGTGCGGGAATCGCTGATCCCCGATAGATGCGCGCACCTGTAATCGCCGTACCCACCCCCGCGATGCCGAGCTTCGTGTCGGGATGAGAGGCCTGCATGTTGGGGTATTCCACGACAGGCATCTGCAGCGGGTTGCCCGCGGCATCGTGGCGCGCGCAGTCGGCGCGCGGCTGCCGCGGCTCGAGTCGATTCACGCAGTGCGTGGCCTCCATCAAAGGCCATCCGAAGTTGCCCGGGCCGCTTACGCGATAGACCGCTTCCCACAGCGTTTCTGCCACGGCCGTCACGTAGCCGCTATTGTCTACCCGGTCGAATGCCAGCCGATAGGGATTGCGGAAGCCCCATGCCCAGATTTCGGGCATCCCACCGTCCCCTTCAAAGGGGTTGCCGCGTGGGATCGCGTACCCAGGAAATCCGCGATCGACATCGATGCGCAGGATCTTGCCGAAGGGCGAGTCGAGATCCTGCGCAAGATGGTCCCAGGTCAGCGCCTGCGCAGGAACGTCGAAAGCTTCCCACAGCACCTTGGGTCCGATTCCGTGCGAAACGCCGCCGTCTCCAAGTCCGATGTAGAGATGGCCATCGTTGCCGAAGGTGAGTGCGCCGCCGTTGTGCTTGCGACTGGGCCAGTCGATCTCCAGCAGTACGCGTTCGGACGCTGCATCGATTCTCGACAGATCTCCGGGATTGGCGCTGAACTCCGAGATGCGGCGGGTGTAGTTCCAGCTCTGGGGTGCGCCGGCGCGCAGGGGTGCGGAGTAGCTGGCAAACACGCGGCCGTTGCGCGCGAACTGAGGATGTAGCACAAAGCCGAGCAGACCACGTTCGTCGAAATTCTGCTCGAGCGCAACCATGCGCGAGCGCAGATCGAGGAAGGGCTCGGAGGCGAGTTTGCCATCGGCGCCGAGCACACGCACGAGCCCATCCTGCTGAACGATGAACTTGCGGCCACTGCCATCGGCCGGCTCTTCCAGCTGAATCGGTGCCGTAAGGCCCTCGGCCAGTAGTTCGATCGAAAGCGATTGCGCGTTCGCGCCGCATTGGAGACCAGTCAGCAGGGCAAGGGCAGGGATGCTCCGCAGCAGCAGGCGCAGTAGGTGCGGCATCGGGAAGATCTCCTCAGGGTGCATGAGCGGGTTGCGCAGCCGAACGGCAGGCAATCGGAGACGCGATTATCCTGTAACCGTACCCGCAGGCCGTACAGGAATAATTCCGACAATTGCCAGTCGGTTCTACTCGCGCGGTGCCATGTCCTGGTAATGAATCTGTTCCATGAACAGAATCTTCAGACTGCCCAGGCGTCCTGCGCCGAACACCCACTTGGCCGCCAGACACAGCCCGACGAAAGACAATGCGATCTGGATTGCGAATGCTGCGAGTGGCGCCTGCGCGGTGAACTGACGCAGCGCGATCCCGGGTACGGCGCCGATCAGCAGCCAGCGCCAGAACAGGGCGAATCCGACGCTGAATGCCATGCCCCAGTCGAATCGAATCTCGTTGGGAAGCACATATGTCTCCTGTGAAACCCGCTCAGGCGCGGTCCGGACGCTTGCGGCCCAGCATCGGTTGATTGCCGCGCAGCCATTCGCTGGCTTGCGTTTCCCACGGCCATATCCCGGTCGTGGACGGCCAGATCATCTGAACGACGTTATAGGATCTCTCTCCATAATAACGGTCGCACCCCAGCGTGTATTGGCTTGCGAGCTTGCGTTTCGCCGGCTCGAAGTAGACGTTGAAGCCTTCGAGGAACTCCGGATACGCGGTTCCGCGCACGAAGCGCTTGCCAGCCTGGCACGCGCGCATGTATCTGTTGATCAATGCATGAGCCAACTTTGCCTTCAGACCCAGCACGATAGCCTCCGGTGCCCCAGTTGTTTCCTGGATGCCGATCGAGTACGAGAAGGTCGGAAGCTCACCTTCCGGATCGAAGACGCTCATGACGTGACAGCCGTACGCGCGGATGTCCGCAGCGACGCGTTCGTCGTTCGCCTTGCGTTGTTCGTCGGATACGCTCATGTCTTCCATCGCGGTGGAAAACGCCACCACGCCGCGACGACGGCCAGCCCGAAGAGCGTGTAGACGAGCGTGAACACCCAGGTCGGGAGATCGTGGTAGATGAGCGTGTGCAGCCAGTGCTCGATGAAGCCGACGGAGTAGGTGTCCTGTCTTGCCTGCTCGCGTAGCCACATCTCGAGGGAAGTGAGCGGGCACAGCGCCCCGAGCCAGGATTGGGCAACGACGATGGCAATTGCGGCCAGGTGAGCGCTGCGAAGCCAGAACGCTCTGGCCAGCGGCCATCCCCGCAGGCCGCCAACGACGAAGTAGCCGAGGCCGCCTACCACGAACAGCACCAGGGCGGTGTGGATCGCCAGGACGAGATCGGCAAGCAGCGGATAATGCATGGTCGAGACGGTGCAATGCCGCAATGATAGCCCTACCGGTCCCTCTCCCCGGCCAGGACGATGCGGGAGAATGCCGGGCAATGCGCATGCGCCGGGAACGCTTCTTGACGCCCTCCAATCGGGTTTCCAATGTGAGGACGGTATGGACGCACGATGGATCGTTTCCGCCAATGCGGGCCGCGCACGCATCTTCTCCCAGGCCGACAACCGGGCTCGGCTGGAGGAGGTGTCCGACATGGTCAATACCGCAGTCCGGTTGCGCACGTCGCAGACCGAGTCCGATTCGCTGGGACAGCGGGCTGCGTCCAAGAGCATCCACAGCGTCGGTGCGCCGAGACAGCCCAGTGGCTACGAGCCGAACCAGTCGCCGGCGGAGCACCAGACCGAGGTGTTCGGGCGCAGCGTGGCGAACTACCTGCTGGAGGCCCGGCAGGCAGGGCGCTTCCGCTCGCTGGTGCTGGTCGCATCGCCGGAGTTCCTCGGCGTGTTGCGCGGGGTGCTCGACGCACACCTGCAGTCGTGCGTGGAGATCGAGATCAACAAGGATTACACGCAGTTGCGTGCCGACGAGTTGCGCGAACACGTCGATGCGCAAGTGAAGGGAGCTTGACCGCCGGGGCCGCCGTCCGCCCCGTGGAGAGCGGGTGGCTCCCCCGGCGTCGACCTGGACGCCTCAGCTCTTGCGCGTTGCCCGCAGATACTCGGCCGCCATGTCGGGCGTCAGGAGCTCCAGCAGCAGTGCCGCGGATCCGAAAGCGCGTCGACCAGCACGGCGATCTCGTCGTCCTGCGTACCGAACGCTGCGCGATGCGTATCGACAATCGCCGGTCGGTCGGCCGGCGTTGCCTGCCTGAGCGTCGTGCCAGCAGGTGTCATGCGGGGCGCGTCCCCTCCACGCCTTCGTAGTCGATGGTCAGCTCCTCGCCTGCCGCGATGTCGTGCGCCGCGACGTCGATGCCGTAGCGGTCTGCGCTTCGATCGGTGCGCAGATTGGGACTGTCGCTGTGGTTGATGAATCGCCCATCGTCGCAGCACAGAATGAACCGGTTCAGCACCGGATCGACGTAGCCGTAGTGCAGCATGACGTTCCTGAAGTGCGCCGGCTGGGCAGCGAGCAGCGCCGGGTCCAGGTCAAGATCGAATCCCGGCGTGAACCGCCAGACCGGCATGCCCTGTGCGATGCGCTCGACAGCGAATACGCCGAGGCCGTGGATTCCGCTGGGCCCAACGCGTACAGGCACGAGCATCATGTCGACATGACGGCAGGCGTCAGCGGATCGCCCAGCCGCCGCAGATCGGAAACGCCTGACCCACGAAGCAGTTCGCTGCGTCGCTGCACAGGTAGGCGGCGAACTCCGCATCCTCCTTGGCGGACACCAGCCTGCCGAGTGGGACCTCGCGCTTCAAGCGCTCCTGGAAGCGCGGATTGCTCTGCACCTCTGGCGGGAAGTAGGTCGGGTTGTCGACGAAGTTCTGCGCGATGGCGTTGACCTGGATGTTGTGCGGCGCCAGTTCGACGCCCACTGCCTGCACGTAGGCGAGTTGCGCGCCGCGCGCGGCGCTGTAGGTGGACGTCCTGCGCATCCCGCGCAGCGCCGAGGCGCTGCCGATCACGAGGATCTTGCCGCGGCCGCGCGCGATCATTCCCGGGACCACGGCGCGGACCAGGCGCGGAAGCGGATCGACCAGCGCCGCGAATACTTCCTTCCATTCCGCATCGCTCACCTCCGCGACCGGCGTGCTCGGCGCCGGAATGGCGAGGTTCGCCACCAGCACGTCGAGCTCTCCGGACGATGCGATGAGCCGCTCGGCAGCTTCAGGCGCAGAGAGATCCGCCTCGCCCCGGACGATCTCAGCGCCGTGTGACGCGAGCACTTCGCACAACACGGGGCCCATGAACTCGCCAGGTTGGGTGACGAGGATGCGCTTGCCTTCGAGCATTGGTGGCATGTAATTTCCTTCTGCGAATTCGACGGTTGCTCGCTTCACCGAACGACTGCTACCGGCACACGATCTCCACCCGCCGATTCAGTGAACGGCCCGCGTCCGTGGCGTTGTCCGCGATCGGCCGCTTCTCGCCGAGGCCTTCGGCCGCCACCCGCGTCGCATCGATGCCGCGTGCGACGATGGCCTCTCCGACGGCTCGTGCACGGCGCTCGGACAGTGCCTGATTGTAGGTGTCCGATCCTTCACTGGAAGTATGGCCGACGACCACGATGCGGGAGGCCGACGAGGACTTCAGGCCATCGTACAGGGCATCGAGAATCGGATCCGATTCCGGCCGTATCGTCGCCGAATCGAAGTCGAAGTGAATACCGTGGACGACTGCGCCGCAGCCAAGCGGTGCGACTGGTCGTTCCAGGCATGCGCTGCGCGGCGCGCTCGCCGGTGTGCCGGAAAGAATGCGAAACGGAGCCCCGTTGGTCGAGCGAAGCCCGAACAGTTCGCCATCGGGCCCGACCGTGAGCACGAACGCGCTCGGTATTCCCGCTCGCTTCGACTGCCCCGTTGCGTGCAGCAGATTGCCACTCACCGTTCCCTTCAGCGCGCCGTCATCGTCGTAACAACCCTCCACGCGGATGCCGTCCTGCTTCAGCGCGATCGCCACACCCCGGCCCTTCCAATGACCGGAGAACGCTGTGGAAGCAGGCAGGGTCTCCTGCTCGCCGTGGCCGATGATCTCGCTGAACTCCAGGAAAGTGCGATCGCGCTCGATCTTGATGCCGCCGTCGAACGATAGACGGATCCAGCGCACGGCCTTGCGCGCTGACGCAGGGAAGCGGGTGGTCAACCCCCTTTCGGCGTGCGTGGCGAGGGTGATGCGCGCCAGTTCCTCGAAGGGTCCCTGCGCGCCGGCGTCCGAGCCGGAGACGATCACGGTCCGGACGAACGTCTGCGAGGGGCTCGGCGTTTCCAGCACGTTGGGGATTTCGAACGACGAGAACACCGTACGCGCCGGAAGTGAATAGACCACAGCAAGCCCTGTGCTGCCGGTGCCTGGCTTGGGGGTCAGAATGAAACCTCCCGGATCGCCGTCGATCGCCCGCAGGGCCTGATCCATCCCCACGCCGGTCTTCGCAGCGTCTTCCACGGCCACGGGTACTGCCCCTCGTGAGAAGCTGAGCAGATCGACCGCCTGATCGGCCTTCGCACCAGGAGCGTGCATCGCGAAGGACGTCACGAGTGCCGCCAAGAGAGCGCGAGAACTGAACGGAAGCAAACGCATTCGCCGTTCTCTGCTGTTCAGGAGCACTGCTGCCTGAAGCGTTCGACCTCCGCTCTGATCGCTTCGCTTTCGAACGGGCCGTTCATGGACTCGCACTTCGCGAGGAGATTCTGGCAGTAGTTGAGTTCCCGCATCGGGTTGGTCGGGCCCATGTCCTTGCAGGCCTGGTACTTCGATTCGCACCCGTTGCTCGTGTGGATCTCCGACTTGAGCTTGGATGCCCATGCTTCACATGCAGCCGCCTGCGCGAGTGCATGCTGGCTGACCAGGAATAACAGCGTGGCAACGTGGAGCGATCTCATGAGAGTCCGTATATGGAGTGGATCAGTGATGTTGGCGGTTCGCGAAGTGCCATCTTGATGAAGACCTAACGTCGGCTGCGGGGCTGCCTGGGCGTGTCCGCATGGCTATCACCCGGCCCGAACCCCCACAACGCTAGAATACTTCCATACGACGAAGAGGATGTACGCATGTCGAATGCATTGCACGATCACAGCCAGTGGGCCGCTGGCGACCAGCTCGGCGCCGGCAACCGCATGACGCCGCAGACGCGGCTGGAGGCGCTCGCGCTGGTGAAGCAGGGCCTGCTGTTCGATCTCGGTCACACCATCGAGATCGGCGCGCCGCGCTTCGAGCCGGTGCAGACGCCGTATCTCATTCTGGGCGCGCCGAACTGGCAGGGCGGCATTCGACGCCGCCGGCAGGCGGGCGCCACCAATGACGCAGGCTCCAACCTCGAGCGCATCGAGATGACGACGCACGTCGGCACCCACATCGACGCCTTGGGGCACTTCACCATCGGCTCGCGGATGTACGGCGGGAACGACGCCAACGACGTCGTGGGCGATTTCGGCCTGTTGAAGCTGGGCATCGAACACGCGCCGCCCATCGTCTCGCGAGGGTTGATGCTCGATGTCTCGCGCCTCGACGGCAGGTCTTTCCTCGAGGCCGGCCGCTCCGTCGGACCGCAAGATCTCGCGCGATGCCTGGCTCGGAGCACGCTCGAGATCAGCCCCGGCGATGTGGTGCTCATCCACACCGGGTGGGGGCGGTTCTACATGGCCGACAACCCCCGCTACCTTTCCGGCGAACCAGGGATCAATCTCGCCGCCGCGCAATGGCTGACGCAACGCGGTGTGACGGCCATCGGCACCGACACCATGGCCGTCGAAGTGCTGCCCGGCGAGAACGAGCCGGCGGTGAAGATGCCGGTGCACCAGCACTGCCTGGTGGAGGCGGGTGTCTACCTGATCGAGAATCTGCTGCTGACGCCCTTGGTCGAGGCTGACGTCGCCGAGTTCTGCTTCGTCCTCCTGCCCGTGAAATTCAAGGGCGCGACCGGTTCACCGGCGCGCCCCATCGCCATGATCTGACCGGGGACGGTGTCGGGCGGCCGTCAGACGTCGCCCGCCCACTTGCACGGCCCGAACAGCCCCTGCGCGATGTCGAGCCGGTCGCGCTCGGCGCCGCCGAGCCACATCTGCACGATCTTGTAGTCACGCATGTACTTCTCGATGTGGCTCTCGTAGGCATAGCCGGCCGAACCCATCAGCTGCATGCCACGGTTGGTGACCATCTCGGCGGTGTCGCCCGCGAAGGAGCGCGCGGAGGAAAACTTCGCCTTCATCTGCGCTTCCCACGGGTAGCCGTAGATCTCAGGATGCATCACCTGATAGGTGCAGCTCAGGTAGTACTGGCGCGAGATCTCGATGGCGCGGAACATCTCGGCGAGCGTGCCGGCGAAGAGCGAGCGTTCGCGCATCGGCTTGCCGGCGATGATGCGGTTCTGCGTCCAGTCGAGCACGATCTCCAGCACTGCTTCCGACAGGCCCGTGAGCCGGGCAGCGCCGGCCAGGCGTCCCAGCCCGATCACGTAGCCCTTGATGAGCTTCGATCCTTGTCCGGGCTGCGTGTCGATCCGGTAGCGCTTCGGGATGCGCACGTCGTTGAACCAGATATCCGTGTTCGCCTCGGTGAAGGAGAAGCCCATCTTCTGGTAGGGCTTGGAGAACGACAGCCCGGGTGCATCCGGCGGCACGTAGAAGATGCCGACGTTCTCGTCCCCACCCGCGCGATCGGTGATGGCGCACACCCAGTAGCCCAGGTGGCCGTTCATGTATTCGCTGCGGAAGTTTTCCGCCTCGCCTGCCGGGCCCGGCCACAGCTTGTGGCCGTTGATCACGTAGTGGTCGCCGTCGAGTCTGGCCATCACCTTCATGGTCCGGTACTCCAGCGCCGGGTCCTCGACGTTGGCACCGCCCGCCGGCTCGGTGATCGCAAAGCACGCCGTCCAGACCTCGTCTCCGGCGATGCGCGGGGCGAACTCCTCGATGAGGTCGTCGCGGCCCGCCGCCAGCATCACCGACACGGCCCAGTGCAGCTTGCCGACCTTGGTCGCGAGCCCGATGTCCGCACGTGCCAACTCCTCGTTGATCATCTGCCGCACCACAGGCGAATAGCCCAGGCCGCCGAACTTCGTGGGCAGGATCGCCTTGGTGACGCCGAACTCCACCAGCTTGGCGTAGAGGCGGTGAATGGTCTGCTTCGCAAGCTTCTCGTCCCGGTGCCAGCCGCCTTCGAGATCGTGGCGATACGGCATCAGCTCCCGATCGACGAAGCCGCGGAAGTGCTCGGCGATCTCGATCTCCTCGGGCTTGCAGAAGGCCTGGTTGTACTTCTGCCGCGGCGCAAGCAGGCGGTATCCGCCCAGTCCGCTGGCATCGGGTTGTTGCATCGCATTCGTGTTCATGTCCATCACGCACTCTCCTCAAGCCGCACCTCGCGACGGCACAACGCGTCGCTTGACCGGAGAATTCTCGTTGGGGGCGGAAGTGGCTGTCAACTCGAGTGGGGAGCCCGGACGTGGTCGGGCGAGTCAGTCGTCCGCGATGAGCGTTCGCTGCTTCTCGGCCACGGCTGGTGGTACGAGGCCTCACGCCTACGCGCCGGGTTTGCGAAAGATCAGAATGGTGACCAAGCTCATCCCGACGACATGGCGAGGGCGTAGATGAACAGCCCGACACGTGCGCCTTTGGGGCCGAAGGCGTACGGGTTGGCGTCAGCGATTGGGCGACTGGTCACGCGTCTGCTCCGCCGCTGGTAAGCGCCTCATCTCGGCGATTCGGACGATCACGTAGGCAATGAGGGCAAAGACGAAGAAGACCAGCAGCAGCCACGCAACACCCTGAAGGGCCTCGATGACCGTTCGGTATAGCTCGAGCACCCACCGGTCCCTGGTCAGCTCGAGGATCTGGCTCTCCTTATCGAGGCGGGCAGGGGAGATGTACTTCTCCAGTTCGTAGACGCGCACTCCAGCCGATACACCCACGACCAGGATGGCGAACTTCATGTAGCGAAGCCAGGCGCCGCTGATTGCATCGGAGATGATGCGGTTGAGGATGCTGTCGATGGGGCGCGCGAACATCCAGGCGACGGCCAGCGAAACGAGCACCGATACGCAAAAGGTGACCAGAAGGAGGGTGAGGAACATGCAGGTTAGTCCCTGGACGCGAGGTCCCGCTTCAAAGGTCCGAAGAACCCGACGATTCGTTCGATCCTCGAACCGTCCGTGGATAGGAACGCGATATCGATCCCTTCGGGCAGCGCGCGTCCGTCTGCTTCGACGACCTGCCAGGCGAATCGCGCGATGCCGTGGTGCGCGTCGATCTCACTGATGCGGACCACCCGTGCGCCCGGCCGCTTGGCAAGAACCCTGGCGATGTGAGCGAGGAGCTCTGCACTTCCGTTCGCATGGACGGTAGGGTCGGTATAGGTCGCCCCGGGTGCCCATACGCTGTCGATCAACGCCGAACGTCGTTCAGGCGAAGGGTCGCTCCAGGCCTCGCAGTAGGTGTCGATCAGCAGGGTGAGGTCCGCCTGTCCGCTCATGTGTGGTCATCCTCCAGAGGCGTCAGCCGTGCACGTCGCGGCTGTCGCCGGGTGCCTCGTCGCGTGCGGACATGCCATAGTCGCGCACGACGCTCGCCACGCGCAGCCGGTAGTCCGCGAACACATCTTCGCGCCCCCGCACCTGCGCGAGGCGGTGGCCCTCCAGGCTCCGCCAGCTTCGAATTGCCTCTTCGTCGCGCCAGAACGAGAGGGAGAGGTACTTACCCTTGTTCGCAAGGCTCTCGAACCGCTCCACGGAGATGAAGCCTTCGATTCGCTCAAGATCCGCCTTCAACCAGGCGGCGAGGTTGAAGTATTCGTCGGCCCGCCCCTGGGCGGGCCAGACTTCGAAGATTACGGCGATCATTTCAGCGTCCCGATGAAAGCCTCGCCAGGCTGGCGTCCTGCCTAGAACATGGAGTTACCGTTCGCCGAGCGCCCTGGCACGACCTGCAGCACGTCCCAGTGCTCCACCACCTTCCCGTCGGCGTCGACCCGGAAGATGTCGATGCCAGCCCAGTCCTTGTTCTCGTCGGTGGGCCACTCCTGATGGCAGTGCAGGACGACCAGATCGCCTTCGGCGACGACACGCTTGAAACGGACCCGCTTGCCGGGATAGTCCTTGGCCATCCGCTCGAAGTAGTCGATGAAGGCTTGCTTGCCGTCCCCAACGTGGGGATTGTGCTGGATGTAGGTCGCGCCTGCGTACCGTTCGATCGCTTCTGCCGGTCTGCAGTGATTGAACATCAGGTCGTAGAAGGCCATCACGTTGCGCTTGTTGCGCGCCAACGCTTCATCGCTCATCGGAGCCTCCCATCAGAGCACGCATCCGTAGTGCGCCGAGGAAACCAGGCGCGCGTACTTGTCCAGCACCGAGCCCGCTCTGACATTGGAGGGGTTGCGGGCAGGCTGCGCGGCGCGCCGTGCGTCGAGCTCTGCATCGCCCAGCTCCACGTTCAACGTGCGGCGCTGCGAATCGATCACGATCGTGTCGCCGTCGCGCACGAGACCGATGGGCCCACCCTTGGCGGCTTCGGGGCAGATGTGCCCGATCAGGATGCCGTGCGAAACGCCGGAGAACCGGCCGTCCGTGATCAGCGCGACGTCCTTGCCGAGTCCCCGGCCCTGTAGCTGAATCGTCAGGTGCACCATCTCGGGCATGCCGGGTGCGCCCACGGGACCGACGTTGCGCACCACCACCACGTCTCCCGCCACGATGTCGTTGGCGCGAATCGCATTCATGGCGTCCTGCTCGCTGTCGAACACGCGCGCGCGACCGCGGAACTCGCCTGCGGCAAGCGTCTTCCCGCTCAACTTGAGGACGCAGCTCTCTGGAGCCAGATTACCCTTGAGCACGCTGATGTGCCGATTTGGCGGTGCAATCGGCGCATCGACCGGAAACACGATGTCCTGCTTGCCGAGCGCCGCGAGGGTCGGCACGTTCGCCAGGTTCTCCGCGACGGTCTTTCCGGTGACCGTGAGAGCATCTCCGTGCAGGAGGCCGGCATCCAAGAGCGCTTTCATGACGACCGGTACGCCGCCGATCTGATGCAGGGAGATCATCGCGTAGGGCCCCGCGGGTTGCAGGTTGGCGATGAGCGGCACACGCTCCCCGACTGACTGGATGTGCTCGATGGTCAGCGGCACGCCGGCTTCGCGGGCGATGGCGAGAAGATGCAGGTACATGTTGGTCGAGCCGCCCATCGCATACGCGGTGGTGATGGCGTTCTCGAACGCCTGCATGGTCATGATGTCTCGCGGACGCAGACCCTTCTCCATGAGGCCGTAGAGGGCGTCGACCGTAGCCTCGATCTGCGCGCGAACGTCTTCGTGCACATCGCTGGTTGCGTCGTGATCGGCAGGGTGGGAAGCGCCCCGCATGAGCATCATGCCCATGGCCTCGGCGATCGTGCTCATGGTGTTGGCGGTGAACATGGCCCCGCAGGTGCCGCTGCCCGGCATGACGCAGCGCTGCAACTGGTCGAGTTCGCCCGCGCCGATACGTCCGGCTTCGAACGCAGCGGCGCCCTCTGCGTAGTCGAGAATGGTGAGGTTGTTGCCTTTGGCAGCCCAGGGTGCGAAGTCGACGCGGCCCGGCGAACTCGTGCCCGGATAGATGACCAGGCCGAACGCGTTGGTGCGCGCCAGCGGCATCAACGCTGCCGCCCCGGTCTTGTCGCAACCGGAAATGACGATCATCGCGTTCGCGTGGTGGGCGTAGTGGCCTGTCTCGAAGCAATCGGCCATGAGGTCGCGCGAGACCAGGCTGTAGCCGGCGTTGACCGTGCCCTGGGTGAGCGCATCCGAGACGGCCGGTGCGCCGACGACCAGCCCCTGTCCGCCGTGGCGGTCGATCGCCTCCAGCACGAGGTCGGCGATGCGGCGCACGCGATTGTTGCAGCGATGTGCGTTGGTATATGGACTCGCGACGGTGACTACGGCGTTGCGCGCGCCCGCGGCAGCCGGATCGAAACCGGCTGCGCGAAGCTCCACGGCCCGCAGGCCCTGAGAGCTGTCGTTCCAATAGGTTTTGCTGTTGGCCACCGGGTCATGCTCCTTGGAATTGGTGGATTCTCAGGAAGATCATCGCATACGCGCTTGCCTCCCACGCGTTGGTGCGTGCGCTGGGGCGTACGTGCCGCTTGCATTAACCCGACTTCCGAGCTTCTCCCAGGAGCAAGGCGCGGACATCGCCCTTCACCTTGACGCTCGTGAGAAGCAGATAGGCGCTCAGAAACAAGGCGCCTCCAAGGACCGCAGCCAGCCCGAGTGCCAGGCCAGCTGCGGAGAACTGATGCCGCCAGCTCACCCATAGTCCGGACAGCAGCAGCATGCACATGAAGTCGAGATTGAACTGCCCAGGCCATGCCATCGTCGCCATGTCGCCGAAGAACACTGGAAGCAAATTTAGTCCGTGATTCGAGGCAACCACGAATGTGTAGCCGGCAACGACCGCGAAGATGGCGACGAGGAATCCGCGAAAGGCAACCATGTGATTCTTCCTTTGAGTTCTTCTCGACAGATGTCAGATAGGCGCAGGGGAGGGTGTGTGGCGCTGCACGAGGCGTATAAGACATCGCCAAGCGGAGCGGTCCCTACACGTCATGCCCTTCTTCCGCTGGGGCTTCATACACCGCTACCTGGTACTTGGTCAGCAGGACCTCGACGACCCTCTGAACGTGAGGCCCTGCTTTCGCCGACTTCACTTGGTGAATCATGGATGTGAAGGTGTCGATAGACACCTTTTCGCCTCCATCCATGATCCAGATCCACGAATCTCCCTGAAGTCCAGACTGGACGTGGGAAAAGTGCTGCTCGACGAGAGCAACCAACCCAGAGTGGACGTCGGAATAGTGATGGGGATACTTGATCTCCGCGAAAATCATCTGAGACTCTCGACTGCGAGCGGCAGGAATCGGACGCCCGGCGACGCAATTCACTTGCTGGCGAGGTCCGGCGAACAAGTGGGATCGCTCCTTCCGGCCGTGTTTGGGAGGTGCAACGCGTGATCAGTGACCGGTTCCGAACGTTCGGTGCCAAGATGGATTGGCTCGTCAGTTCGCCTGCGATGAGACTCATAGGCGGAAGACGGCCACGAGGATCACGAGCGCCAATTGTGCGGCCGGCAGAGCCAGCGAGACGAGCGCCAGACGCAGAACGTAGGGTGCCTCTGGGTTCTTGTGTCTGTTGCGGATGATGAGGAAGTTGATCAGCGCAGTGAGCGGGACGCCAACAACGGCAAGCAACATTGCTCCCAGACCGACAAAAGATCCACCGCCTGACGATGCCAGGATGACCGCGAGAGAGAACCCGACTTGGAGCAGAAAGACTCCGCCTACGATCGCCGTGCTCATTTGGCGCGCATGCGGTTGTTCCTGGGATTGTGCTCGAGCTCGCAGAGACCGAGCGCTTCCATCAGCGGGGGAACGTAGACCGCGAACCGGCCGCGCAGGCCCTTCTTGAGGCCGTACCAGCCACCGATGGGATTGGCTTCCGAGCGGGCCCACGCTTCGACCGTTCCAGCCTTCGCCGGCTTCTGCTCGTCTGCACCGCCGAGTTCGACCCAATCTCCTGCTCCTTTGAGCATGGCATGAAGATCGTCGATGCAGCGAAGGTCGTAGTGCAAGACTGTACTACCCACAGTGCAGACAAGGATCGGCTTCCCGTCCTTCTCGTCCGTGTGCATGGCGTACTCCGATGTGCCGGGCGGTGTCTTGAGCTTCCAAGGGTTGTCTTTGGGTCGACTCGGCAAGGTTGGCATGTTGACTCCTTCGATGCGGGAAGGGCGGTTGCGACGCCATGCTTCGAGGGCGCCCGCACGCGGGCGTCCACTGCACGCGCCGATCAGCTGGCCGGTTCACCGAACCATCTCGATCTCGCTCGGCCGCCAGGTCTTGTCGAAGAAGGGCTCGAGCGGGCTGTAGAGCCGCAGGATCACGAACCAGCCCTTGCCGGGCATCGTCTGGATCCAGTTGCCTCGCTTGACCCCCTCGGGCTGGTTCGGGCTGAAGTACACCGTCGTAGCGCCCGAAGCGTCCGGTTCGGCGGCGGGCGACGGGTAGTTCTGGCTGCCTGCCCGCGGATAGCGCTGCGGCGTATCGAGCATCGAGCGCGACTGGTTGTCGTAGAGCGTCAGGGACCAGAACTTCGCCTCGGGGATACCTTTGGGCAGCGTCACCCTGTAGGTCTTGGCGCCGTCGAAGAACTGCTTGTCCGCGTCCTGGAACGCCAGAAGATACTGAGAGCCGATCCCCGGCAGCCGCATCGCCATGGCGGGGGTGATGCCCGTGATTCCGTAGAAGAACGCCGAGCGAGCGTCCAGCGTGCGGTACCCGGTGGGCGGGAACGGCTTGACCCCTTCGCGCGTGATCATCGGGATCGGCGTCTCGAACTCATGACCGCTGACGAACAGGAAGTTCGACCACGCCGACCCGGGGTAGTAGTACCAGTCGGCTGAGCGCGGAGCCATGAAGAGGCTGCGCGAGGTCGCGTTGCCCACGGCGAGCGCGTCGGTGAGGATCTTGCGCATGCGCGCGTCGGGAGCGAACGGCTTGCCTTTGACGATGCCGATCGCGGCGATCGGGCCCATCAACTCGGGATCGAGAGCGGTAGCCGGCTCCTGCTGCACCACCTCGTTCAGCAACTCGTAGTAACTGAAATCGCTCGGCGGAATGGTATTCATCGCCTTCCCGCTGCCTTCGTGGAACACCGTCTCTGGCGGTGGCGAGATCCGTCCGAGTCGGGCCTTGCCGCTCAGGAACTCGGCGATGCTGGTCCCCACGCCGCCGGCCTCGTATGGGTAGATCTTGGTGAACTTCCGAATCGCGCCCACAGTCGGCGCCGGGTTGTCGTTCTCCATGAACATGCGCCCCAGGATCAGGACGCGGGTCGTCCTCGACCGGGCTACGTAGAACCCGCCTTCGGGGACCGGGCCGTCGTAGCCGGGGGGCAGGATCAGGTACTTGCCCCCCGCACCGCGGTCCGGGCCGGGTGCGCCGAAGTCGATCACCCAGCGCCACCACATGTCGTCCAGCGTGCCGAGTGCGTTGGGCGGGGTCTCGAGCACCATCGGCCCCTGCGTGAGGTCGAGGATGCCGATGAAGTAGACCGTATCAGCGTTCGCCGTCAGGAACAGCGATTTCGCATCCATCAGCTTGGAAAACACGAGTATCTCGTTGTCCTTCACGCCGATGTCGAGAATGCCCTTGCGGATGGCCGCCGCATTCACGCCCTGCATCGTGTCGACGAATGCCTCGAAGGCGCGTGTGTAATCGAGGTTGTCGTAGACCTTGTCCAAGGTGGCCTGACTCGGCGCACCGTCCCTGAAGTCGAGCGTGCCGATCCGGCTGTTGACCCGGTCTGGTGTGCTGATCGCTGGAGGGGTCGCCGGGGATGTCTGGGCGTGGGCCAGGCACGCAAGTGCCAGCAGGGCACTGGCTGTGAGGACTGCCAAGGACGTGAAGGGTCGTTTCATCGGTTCTTCTCCTTCTTCTAGGGTAGATCCGTTTGACGCTGAGGACGCGATGACGCCGCCTATCGACTCGCGGAGTACGTCCCGCGGCCCTTTCTTGGAACACTCAGTCTAGCGACGGCAACAATAACCCACAGCCGCTGAAGAGTCGGATTGGGCGTCGTTCTTTCCCTTCCCGGACCAGTCTTTCTCGTATACATCTCGAAAGTTCACTGGTGGCGACGTCACGGAGAGGTACTCGAAGTCGGCGCTCCCGGTGTTCTCGAGCCCATGGAGGTCGCCTTCCTCGAAGCGAACAACATCGCTCATTCTCGGCCGATATGACGGCTATAGCAGAGGAACACTTCATCGCGGCGCCATCCTAGCGACTCGTAAAGGCGCTGAGCCTGGCTGTTAGTGCGAGCTGTAGCGAGATCGATGCGTGCTTTACCCTCGGCTTTGGCCAGTTGCTCCGCTGCTAGCAGAAGCTTGCGGCCAACTCCAGCGTTGCGAGACACCGGCAGCACATATAGATCGTAGAGTACGTAGATGGGTTGAGCCTCCACAGAGCAGAATGTCGGGTATAGCTGGCAAAAGCCCGCCAACCCGCTTTCAGCCAACTCGGCCACTAGGATGACGGACTCATTCTTGGCGAGGCGCTCCCGAATGAAGCTCTCGGCGAGCGGCAGATCCGCAGGCTGCTCGTAGAACTGACGGTACGAATCGAACAGTCCGGCGATAGCTGAGGCGTCCCCGATCGCGGCCTCCCGGATGATGATGCTCATACCGAGCCTAAGGAGCAGGTCAGGCTAACGTTTGAGGTAACCGGCCGCCGAAGGGCGAAGCGCGGAGGGGATCTGCAAGCGCAGCTTGCAGGCGGTCCGGTTGACCGAGAGGTTAGCCCGCTGTTCCATGCAAAAACGCTAAACTGCGTTTCCACGCCAAACCCGCAGCTTCTGGGCGGAAGGCATCAGTGCGATCACTCTCAAAGAACCAATGACCCGTGCCCGGGTAGCTGTAGTACTCGGCACTCCTCCCCGAGGCGTCCATGCTTTTCCTCATCTTCTTGACGCTTGGCATGGAGACCCATTCATCGTCTTCGGCGAAGTGAAATAGAAAGCGGGAAAGGCTTCTTGTGAAATCGCCATTCCTTGCCGCATAGAAAACCACGGTGGAGGAAACCGGAAGTTCCGGGCGTTGAGACAGCCAAAGCGCCCAATGTCCGCCCATCGAGAACCCCATTATGGCTACCTCGCGTCCGTTTGCTGCCTTGTGGGCGGAGAGATCGCAAATGGACGCCATGAGCATCTTGTACGCGGGCACCCGCCGCGATGCGGTTGTCTCAGCGCGAAGTCGCTTTGCTTCGGCAACCGTAGTCGCGATCTTTCCATCATACATATCAGGGGCAAGCGCGACGAAACCCGCCTGAGCGAGGCGATCACACAAGCCCCTGAAGAAGGTATTGAGGCCCCACCAGGAATGCAGCACGAGAACAGCTTTGCCTTTTCCTGCTTTCGGTACTGCGATGTAGTGTGGGGATGCGGGCATAGCGGGCTAACGTTGTGCGTGAGCGGCGGGCGAAGGCCGCAGGCGAGCGCGCACCGGCAAGCGCCGATTGCCAGCCGTCCGCTCGATGCACTTGTTAGGCCGCTGTTGCACGGCGCTTACCTTCTGCGCGCCACATAGAAGCCGTAGCTGTAAACGGCTCGGCACCGTTCGTACATGGCTGCTTCTTGACGCTCCGTTTCGACCAACTCGTCGGCTTCCGGCTGCCCGGCGTGTCGTCGCAAGAAATCACTAATCCTTGCTTCCGTTGGTCGGTAATAATTGTCGATCCAGCACTCCGGCGGAAGAACGAAGTATCCCAGCATGTCATAGCCGGCACGCTCAAGAATCGTGATCTTCTTAGAGGCCATGGCAATTTCAGGATATTCCGTTTCCCAGAACCGCTTGATGTCATCCGGTGGATCAGGATGAAGCCATGTGATCTCGGAAACTGCGAGGACGCCACCAGATCGCAAAAATCGGCGCCACGATTCGACGCCCTTAGAAAAGCCCATGTTATAGATAGCACCTTCGGACCAGATGAGATCCAAGGATTCATCTGCGAACGGAAGTGCTTCCATTGACCCTTCCGTGGGTAGTACGCGGTCGGAACAGGCTGCCTCGCGCGCACCATCTTCGAGGACTTTCAAGAATTCCGGGAACAGATCGACTGCCGTGATCCGTGCGTTCGGAAGTCTATCTGCCAATACCAGTGTAGATGCGCCAGTTCCGCAACCGATATCGGCGACCTCGACGTTTGATTCCGGATCGATGCCGGACAACTTCAAAGCAAGTGAGGTCTGCTCCTTGCCGCCCGGACCTTGGCGCTCCCCATCACGATGCAAGTCCACCATCAGGGAGTACATTGCTGATTCGTCCATTAGCTGCGAGATTCCACGTTGCTTTGCGGTTTGGCTCAATCTACAGAGCTGCCTAACGCTACAGTTCAGCGGCGCGCCGCTTACGGCGCGTCCGCTGGAGCGTTGTGTTGGGCGGCGTGAAAGAGGAAATCGGGGGCCAAGTCTGCCCCGTTTGGCCAGATGACGGTCTTGAGTTCTGGATCGACCGAGGCCTTGAAAAAGAGGCCCGGATCCTCGAGGGGTTCAAACACAGGACCCCACAACTCATTCTCAAGTGACACAGTCCCGACCGTACCGTCGTGAAACCGGACCCACAGTCGGTAGCCTTCCAGAGGTTTGACCTCAACTATCTTGGGAATCATGAGTGCTACTCCAGCGGTTCAATTCGGACGAGAGGTTGACGGGCTTGCGCGCGGTGCCAGTCATCAAGTAGCTCCGATTGATGCGGCAGGCGCCATTCGTGCACGAGACGTAGCGCACGGGCACCAAGGGCACCCTCGAGAACCTGCCCGGTATCGATTCGGATGGATGCTTGCTCGCCACCGTACTTCGCATGGAAATGCGGTGGCGCATGGTCGTTTAGTACATGGCGATGATGATTCCGAAGAACCGGCTTAGTTCCGGCACGCGCCTCTCCCTGACCCTCAGCTATCGCCCATTCTCGCGCCGTAAGGGGAAAAACGCCGAACGACGGCGCTCAGGGGTGCCGCTTTTGCGGCGTCCCCTGCAGCGCCTTGTCAGCTGGTGGTCTCACTGCGGGGCGGTGCCGGGCCGATAGGGATCCGGGGTGCCCATCGGAATGAGCGGATGCTGCTTCACGCTCCGTTCGAACTCCCCTACGAGCTTCAGGACCGGGCCGACGACCCAGGAGTCGGGTGTTGGCTTCTCCTCGCGCGGGTCGGTGTAGAGGTTGTAGATCGTCGGCACGGGGTTCCTGACCGGCGGGTCGAACATGGTGTCCTGACGGTAGAAGTGCAGCTTCCAGTTGCGCCACTTCACCGCCTGCAGTCTTTCGGCGCACCATATCGGGAAGCCCTCGCGCGCCGACTTCTCCGTTTTGCCGAGGAAGAAGTCCGACTGGTCGATGCTGTCAAACGGCCTGTCGGTAGGCACTTTCGCGCCGCCGAATCGGGCAAGCGTGGCGAACATGTCCACGCCATGGACGATCTCGTTGCTTTCGCGCCCGGCAGCAATCTTGCCGGGCCAGCGGATCATGAAGGGTACGCGGATGCCGCCCTCCAGCGCAGTGAAGTACTGGCCGCGCCAGGGACCGGCCCACCCGTCCCAGGGACGGATGTACTCCGGGCCGTTGTCGCTGGTGAAGACGACGATCGTGTTGTCGCGGATGCCGGCCCGGTCCACCGCGTCGAGCATCTGGCCGACGTTAGCGTCCATTTCGGCGAGCATGTCCGCCCAGTCGCCGTTGCCGGTCCGTCCCTTGAACGTTGGGTTCGGCTCAGTCGGCAGGTGCGGTTGCGTGAGCGCCACGTACGCGAAGAAGGGCCGGCCCGCCCGGGCCTGGGTGCCGATGAAGGAAACCGCCCGGCGTGTGATCTCCGCGTCGATGAGACGGCGCTGCGTCACGTCGTAAACCCCTAGCGGACGGCTCTTCTCGCCCTTGCGGCCTTCCATCATCCGTTCCGCGGGCATGATGTCTGCGGACCAGCCAGGTGAAGTCGGCCAGAGCGCCTCGTCGGTCGTCCGCGGGATGCCGAACCATTCGTCGAAGCCCTGATCATTGGGCAGGCGGCCGTCGTGGCTACCGAGGTGCCACTTGCCGTAATAGCCGGTCGCGTAACCCGCGTCGGCCAGAGCCTCGCCGATGGTCACTTCCCATTGCGTCAAGCCGTCGGCGACGCCCCCGAACGGCACCGAGTGAGTGCCGGACCGAATCGCCCAGCGACCGGTCATCAGGCTCGACCGGCTCGGTGTGCACTGCGTTTCCATGTTGAAGTTCAGGAAACGCATGCCTTCCCTGGCAAGCGAGTCGATACGTGGCGTTGGCGCCCCCCGGGTGACGCCTCCACCGTAGGCGCCGACCTCACCGTAGCCGAGGTTATCCGTAAGGATGAACACGATGCTCGGCCTGCTCGTCTGGGCGAGGAGGCCGGCGGGCACAAATGAGCACGCCGCGGCCAAAGCCAAGATGACCGCCATGCGTGTCTTCATAATTGCGTGCATCGTTACCCTCTCATCGTCGGACGCCAGCTAACGCAGTAGTTTAGGGGGCCGCCGCAGCGCGAAGCGCGGAGGGGACCAACCAGCGGACCGAAGGCCGCAGGTTGGCGGTCCCCTGGAACACTGGGTTCGGCGTGATGCTTGCGTCTCTATAGCTGCGGATCTGTGCCACGACTCGTATGCCAAACACACAGCACTTCTACATGTCCATCGCGGGCACGGTAGTACAGGAAGTAGTGGATCCTAGCCAGATGCAAACGCCTCACCCCAGGTGTTCGAGTATTCGTGACCGGAACGCCCACGCCGGGTTCGAGCGCCAGAAGCGAAAAAGCCTCCGAGATATCGTCATCGAAGGCTTCAAGGGCAAGTGGGCGATTCTTGTCCCACCATGTCGCTGCCCGGTCAATTTGTGCTTGGGCGCGCTTGGTGACTCGGACCTTCAAGGTTCAGCTAGCCACGGCGCCGTGCCAACTTGGCAAGCACTTCCGCGGCCGACACCGTTCCGCCGCGATCAGCCTCAGCAATAGCAAGGAGGATCTCCGCCTCCTCTTCGGGTGTGAGCGTCACAGCACCTGCTTCGTCCTTCGCCAAGACCGTCACGGAACTACCTTCCTCAAAGGCCGCCCCGTCGAGAACCACTTTTCCGCCGATGACCTTTCCAGTAGCGATCTTCATGGCGATAAGCATACTCCCATCTCGTCCGGCACGACTAACGCCTAACGCGATAGCTCAGCGGCGCGCCGCTGTTGGCGCGTCCGCTGGAGCGCCGGGTTCGGCTGCGGTGCCAAGTGATGCCACTACTAGGCAGGAATCTGTTCGTAGGAGAACTCCGGAATGCCCGTGCGCGAAGATGCATGCTCGATGGTAATCGCGCAGATATTGCCGTTGGCATCGACGTCCAGCACCGTGTTCTCGTCTAGGTCGCGTGAATCTGTCACGTTCCCTTCTCGAAACTCGATGTAAAGCGTGTCGGTGTCGGCAAAATACTCAATCTTCATGGTACGAACCTGCGATCGAAGAATGCGTTGTGAACCGTCTCTCCATCGGGGAAGAAAATGACCCGAAGGTATCGATCCTCAATTCCAGGGATACGCACCCAGCGCCGAATGCGACCGTCGTCTGAACCTGCTCGCCGTCTGGATTGGAGATGGCGCGCTCTAGCCATTCGTCGAGAATGACCGCCCGGTCAGGACGCTTCCTGACCTCAATGAAGTACCGGGTGAACTTCACCCGCACACTCTAGCAAAAAGCCAGTTCTGCAGAGCATTCTGACGGACTTGACGGAACGCCGACTGCAATTGGCGGCCGAGCGCAGTAGTTCAGGGGCCGCCGCAGCGCGAAGCGCGGAGGGAACCAACCAGCGGACAGAAGGCTGCTGGTTGGCGGTCCCCTGGAACGCTGGGTTGGGCAGCTGGGGGGGCTAGGCTAGTTGCGTCCACGCCAATAGGCTGGACGGCGACTCTGGTGCGCTACCGCAAGAATGCGCAGCTGATCGCCCATATCCGAATAGATGATCGCGAACGGAAACCGCCTCATCAGATAGCGGCGCTTTCCCTGACGCCACCTACCACCGAGTCGAGGATGCTCGAGCAGGAGACCGATGGAATGCTCGAACTTGGCGAGTAGAGCCTGCGACAAAACTATTCCCGCATTGTCACGCTAGAAGTTGGCCGCTTCCCGTAGGTCTTCGCGCGCCTCCGGGTGCAGCCAGTAGTTCATCGAAACTGGGCTTTCAGCTCAGCAAGAGCTTCGGGGCCGGGAACCAAGGAAACCGTCCCACTCTCAATTCCCGCGTTCCGACGCTCCACCTCAGCCGCCCACGCCTCCTCGACCTCGGGATCTGCGTCGAGGCTGGCGATCAATCGCTCGACGAGGCGAGCTCTGTCCGCAGGAGGCAGCCGTAGTACTTCAGCTTCCAAAAGATCAACCTCTGATGCCATCGCGCTCTCCGCTTAACGACACTTGATTGCCACAACACCCCGATGCCCGCCGACCGCCCGATGCCCAACGACGAAGCTTAGCGGGCGGGCGACAGCGGCAGCGCCGCTGTTGGGCGCTCCGCTGGAGCGCCGGGTTGGGCGGCTTCTCTGCATATCTGCCTGCGTTCACTTGCGCCCTGCCCAATAGCCCGGGCGTCTCCGCTGGTGCGCTATGGCGATCACACGGAGCTCCTCGCCGCCAACTTGGTAGATGATGCTGTAGGGGAACCGGCGGAACAGATAGCGCCGGCGGGTGCCGCGGAATATGGCGCCAACCTTTGGGTTGGCCAAGATCGCGTTTATCCCGTGTTCGAACTCGGCGAGGAGCGCAAGACCCAGCCGAGGTTTGCACTCGCCGTGTAGAAGGCAGCTGCATCATGCAGCTAGGCGAGCGCAGCCGGGACGATGACCCGTTTCACTTCAGCGCGGCACGAACCCGCGCCAGCGCCTCTTCGATCGGAATAACCTGAACCGCTCCGCTTTCGACCTCAGCGATGCGCCGCTCGACCTCTTGAGCCCAGGCGTCTTCGATCTCCGTATCTTCTTCCAGGCTCGCCAGGAGCCGCTGTGCCAGGGCAGCCCGTTCTCCGGGCGAGAGCTTCAGCGCTTCGGCCTCAAGCTTTTCCAGTTCGGTATCCATAGTGGGCGACTCCTCAAATGGACGCTGAAATTCTACCGCGGCGGGAGACGTTTGCTAGTGACGCCCAACGCAGTAATTCAGGGGCTGCCAACCAGCGGACCGAAGGCCGCTGGTTGGCGGTCCCGTGGAACGCTGGGTTGGGCGTTCGTTGACTATTCGCGGATATACGTACACGACCAGGTTCCACCAGCCAGAGACGGGCGGAGGTTGCTTCGATGCCGATGAGTGTAACGGCGCCCCGCAGTGTAGATAGCGTATCGCGGATACTCTGGGTTTGAGGGCGGAGTACCCAGATGCCGGTGTGGCTAGAGGGTGGGTACTGCCGAATGTCTGAGAAGTCCAGATCGAGCGTCACGAGAATTCGCCGCTCAGCGATGCATGCTTGCAGGATAGCGGGTTTGGCTCTCCGACCAAGCGCTCCTCGTGGACCGTTTCGACATCGTGACCGAGGTCGGTCAAAAGAGTGCGTACTTGGTGAGGAACGTTCTCATCGAGTTTGAACCGTTCGCCCACCCGCGACACCTAGGCGGCCGGGACTGGGACGAAACGCTCGCGCGCCAAATCCGCTGCGTACGCGATCGCCGCTGGGATGTGAGCGGCCTTTAAAGAGGGATACTCCTCAAGTATTCGTTCGGGGGTCTCGCCGTCGGCGAGGTTGTCCAAGACGACCGATACGGGGACACGGGTTCCGGCAAAACAAACCGTACCGTGCATAACCTTGGGGTCTACGGAAATGAATGGCTTCCAATCCATGACTCTCTCCACTGCGTGGCTGAGAGGAATCCTACCGCAAGACGGGCTACGCCCAACGTCGTGGCTGAGTGGCCGCCGGAGCGCGAAGCGCGAAGGGAACCCACCAGCAAGCGTAGCGCCGCTGGTGGGCGGTCCACTCCAGCCACTGGTTGGGCGGCATTCTTACCCGTTCTTGGGCTTCACAACCAGCGTCCCACAACAACATAGTTTGTCGGGCCATTGAACTCCGCGAATAGACGAATCTCCGCAATAATGAAATGGCTAGGCACTCCACCGTTGGTGATAAGACTCAGCGTATGAAAAGAGCCCGTCTTTGGGTCCGTGCGATCTGTTCCGGCAAAGCCGCCGACGAGTCCCAGTTGATGGGATCCATTCAAGATGAGCTCTCGCACGAGCGGCTCGTAGCCTTGCAATCCGAGTCGGGCAACGGCGAGACCCAGGCCGATCTTGGCCAACATACGCGCGAACATTCTGGAATCGGCCCGGAGCGAGACGCCAACACGTCGGGCATCGGTCGGCATTTGTCGAGCCGGGGCGAGTGCGTGGAACTGGTAATCGCAAGGGGGAAACTCGGGAATAGGTGCGTTAGTAAGGATTGGCGCTGCATAGAACGAGGGCAAAGTGATTGCGCCAGGTACGTCATCCCATGGGATTTGCTGGTCCTCGCTTGACCCATCAAGCCGATCAACATGAGCAGTTGTTGTACTTTGAGCGCGATCCTTTCTCCTTAGGCCCAGTCTCGCACGACCAGGCCCCATCATTGCAACAAGGCACTCTTCCTCAATTCGTTGAGTCGTCTTCTGACAGGATGGGCAAGATGCGTTCTGCAGCACGAGGGCATTCGATAGACCATCAGGCGCCTCATTCCCTCCCAGGCCCCGCGGCAAAATGTGCTCCCGAGTAAGTGGCGGCCGCGTAACTCCACAGTAGATGCACGTGCCAATGTCCAGGCGAAGGTCTTTCATGCCTGCGAGCCTCCTCCGGGATATCTCAATGCCGCCCAACCGCAGTAGTTCAGGGGCCGCCGCAGCGCGAAGCGCGGAGGGGACCAACCAGCGGACCGAAGGCCGCTGGTTGGCGGTCCCCTGGAATGATGGGATGGACTCCCTCCGCTTTATCTCGGCATCATCGTGCCAGTGCTGGGTACTCATATGGGATGGGTGTCAGCAGTCAAAGGGAGGGAGTCCGTGATGAATGCTACTACTGCTGCGATCGACCTTGCAAAGAACATCTTTCAGGTGGCCCTGGCGGATGGCGCCGGAAAAGTTCTCGAGCAACATCGTCTGACGCGCGCCCAGTTCGAACGCTTCTTCGCGAATCGTTCGATCTGTCGCGTGATCATGGAAGCCTGCGGTTCGGCCCACCACTGGGCGCGCGTGTTTGTCGCGCGCGGCATCGAGGTCACGCTGCTGCCCGCCCGCTACATCCGCGCCTATGTTCGCCGCAGTAAGACTGATGCAGCCGATGCGCTGGCGCTGCTCGAAGCTGCACGCTGTTCCGAGATCGTGCCGGTGAAGATCAAGTCGGTTGAGCAGCAGAGCTTGCAGGCACTGCATCGCACGCGCTCGCTTTGGATGAGCACGCGCACTTCGCGCATCAACGCGCTGCGCGGATTTTGTCGTGAGCTCGGGTTGCACGTGCCGGTAGGCGCGCGCACGGGGCTTGAGGCGATGGGGCGTGCGGTGGCCGACGATCAGTCTCCCATCCCCGCGCTGCTGCGCCCGGCCATGCAGCAGCTGCTCGACGAGATCCGATTGCTTGAAGTGCGCATCGCGCAGATCGAACGCCAGCTTGCCCAGGTCGCCAAGGAATCGAGTGCCTGCAAGCTGCTGATGACCATTCCTGGCGTCGGTCTGCTCAGCGCCACGGGCATCGTTGCGGCTACCTCCGGCGCTGTGTCTCACTTCAAGAGCGCGCGCCACTTTGCCGCCTGGTTCGGCCTGACGCCTAAGGAAAATTCTTCCGGAGGCACCCGACGCCTGGGGCGCATCTCCAAGATGGGTGATCTCTACCTGAGAATGCTGCTCACCCATGGCGCCCGCTCGGTGATGCTCGCCGCGAGAGTCGCACAGACAAAGGGCACTGCACCGTCGGGGCTGCGCTACTGGGCGCTGCAGTTGCAGTCGCGCTCCAATCACAACAAGACTGCGTGCGCGCTGGCCAACAAGCTCGCGCGCATCTGTTATGCGGTGCTGCGCGATCAAACCCCATTCGGTCAGCCGGCTACTCGGCTTGGCAAGAAACTGCAGCGCCAGTCCTTCGAACTGGCGCACTGATCAACTGTTAGTCTCATCCCAGCGTTGCGTCGAGACGATTCGCCCACCATGGCAACCACGGTCGCACCACAACCCAACGATGCCGATAACCCTTCTGGCTCATCGCTCCTGCGGCGTGCAGTCAATTGCAACGATTGGCACCGGGTTGGCAGATTCCATGTCGGCACGAGCTTCAACACACACAGCTCACATCAGATGCCGGATATACGACTGCAAGCGCTTCCGTTCGCCAACACTATCGAATCGTTCTTGAGCTTGGGAGGGAGTCCATATATGACGGGTTAGAACTCATTATCAAGTGCATCTGAATAGTTGAAAAGACAAGGCGCGATCTGCGACTGCTAGTGCCTGATCTGCCGCTTGAAGACCAGACTTCTGAGGTATCCGGGCCGTCCTGGCAGCGGTGCATCCCACGGCACCAGATTCCGATAAGCCTCGACTAAGGCCTCGACAAGCGGAACAGATTGGATGACTCCACCTACAATGCTCTTTGTACGGAAGGGAATCTCCGGAAGAATGCTGTCAGAGAGAGTCAGAGGGGAGGAGCCACAGTGAATCCAGTCGCCAGCACGTATTGCCCCATCGTTCGCGGATAGCACGCTCAGCAAATCCTCTTGAGCCGAGCATTGCTCTGCATGATTTGCGCATGCCGACAAGTCCAGCGCATTCGCAAGTTCTGGCGCGAACAGGGCCATTGCTGCCGTCCGCGTGGTGTTCGGCCAGTACGAAAGTACTTGGCCTAGGGTAAAGCAGCCATTGGACTGAGGAATGAGGAACAAATCCCCGGGTTGTACGATTCGTTTGCGTGTGCTTGTTCGGATAGTTGCCACAGCGCAATGAGTCTTCTAACGCAGTAGTTCAGGGGCCGCCGCAGCGCGAAGCGCGGAGGGAACCAACCAGCGGACCGAAGGCCGCTGGTTGGCGGTCCCCTGGAACGCTGGGTTGGGCGTCGCGGCGATAGAAACAGCCGACAACTTGGACTGGTGCCTAGCTGCCAACGTAGTCCCTATCGTCCGGATGGAAGAACGGAAGCACCTCATGCACCTTGAGAATACCGGCCGTTTCCCAGCAAGCGGAGCGCTGCTGGGCGAGCGTTCGGTTCAGCGGAGGGATAGGCATTAGCTCACTGCCTCAACCTCTAGCATTGCCGTTGCTATCCAGTTCGTAGAATCCGGCTGGTGTTTCGAGCAACGCCCCACCGCAGGCTCTAGCAAGATGTGCAGCAACACGTTCTTGCATTTCTGCGCCTGGATCGTTGACTCCCTCGAGCACCAGCGAAACGCCCATCGTGGCTCCCCGGACTCTATCCTGATAAATCCGAATTACTTTTTCCTCGGCAGCAACTTGCTCAGCAGTCATTGCGGGTCTTTCGGTCTCGATTACGCTGAAGTCAATGCCCGGGGCAAGTCTCACAAGTTCCTCCCAGTCAACGGACTCTTTGCTTGCGTAGGATGCCGTCAATATGTACTGAGGTTTCTCCAGATTCCACGAATCTTGGCCTTCGAGCATTGACGCCAGTTCCTTTGGTACTTGCGCAAGCTGCTCTGGCGTCGCGCGCCAATGCTTCCACTCTTCGCTTTGCGGAAGAGCCGCCGGGAGAGAAACGCTGCAGGATAACCAGACAACGATGTCGAGACTCATAATGCTGATTCTGACGCCCAACGACGGCGCTCAGCGGCGCGGGCAAGCAAGCGCAGCACCGCTTGCCTGCGTCCGCTGGAGCGGCATGTTGGAAGGCATGCTGGCAGCTGCACTGCTCTACTTCGCACCCGAGATTCCTTGCTCCCTACGGAGAGCGGTGGTGCCTCGGCCGTGACTGACGGACCCGCCTGCAATTCCCGCGACCCCGTTTGTTAGTGAAGCAGCGAGCGCCATGAACAAGATGTTCGCAAAGTAGGCGAGGTCTGCGTTGCGCACGGTCACCTCGCCCAGAACCGCGAAGCTTCCGATTGAGATGAGGAAAATACATACGACGCCAGCCACCGCACCTGCCAGGAAACTCGGGCGTCGCAGCAGATACCCGGTGCCAAAGCCTGCTGCAACAGCCTCAAGAGCACTCCCGATGTGGCCGATGAGCTGCGCCCAAATCGGATAGGGCTCGTCTGAGGCCCGCCACGGAGTAACCGCCAAGAACGCACCGGTAACGATGAGGCCAGCGACTACACCACCAGCAATTGCGGTTGTCGATGATTTGCCTGACTTACTCACCATGCCTTCCAACGCAGTAGTTCAGGGGCCGCCGCAGCGCGAAGCGCGGAGGGGACCAACCAGCGGACCGAAGGCCGCTGGTTGGCGGTCCCCTGGAACGCTGGGTTGGGCATTATTTCGACAAGCATGGCTAGATTCGGGTGAGGCGCATAGCTTAATAGATTCGCTCAACGGTATGCATGAAGAGCGGCTAAGGCGGCGTGACCAACAATTGAGTGCGCTTGCGCACGTACCAGTGTGCGGCAAACAAGACAATGGCGGCGCCGATTAGAAACGTTATGCCACGCACTGTAGGACCACGATTCAATTGAATGTCAGCCAGTAGCAATGTGGCGAGCGCTGCGCTCGACCAAAGTAGAAACGAGGTTGGTGCCCATCGTGCTTGCCGCCATAACCCAATGCCACTAGACACGGCTGCTGCTGCGTACACCACGCAGAGGGCTTGCATCGAAAGATTTGGGCGCAAAACGACGGCGCCAACCATACCTGCCAAAGCCAGGTACCAAAGCACCAAGGCGCCGAGCGTGAACATACGAGGCCGCTTCATCACGCGAATGCCCAACGCGTAAGTTCAGCCGCCGCCGAGGAGCAAAGCGACGAAGGAACCGGAAAGCAACGCTTGCCGGCGGTCGGCTGCAACGCCGGGTTGGGCACCTGCTCCTGTTGCCTAGAGTTTTGCAAGGAACGCCTCAGCCTGCGCCATACGGGCCGAGTCCCTTGTCAACGATTCAACGAGACAGCGCAAGCCCCAATATAGAGCTTCGACGAGTACGACGGTCGCATCTGCGCGTACGACCACGGTCCCCGACATAGCAAACCTGCGGTGAGTCGCCTCTAGGCGCTCGATGGTTCTCTCCGGCAGGCCTCGCGTCTTGTTGTTCGTTCCGAGTCGCTTAATCTTGACCTGTGGCGTCTTTGCCTTCTTCTCCAGGTCAAGCCCTAAATCGTGAGTAAGGGGGTTCCGCACAATCGAGTAGATGATGTCGGCGCGTTGAGCTGCAGTTAGGGGGCTCGGCGGATCTCGGTCCCACGGATAGTAGTCAGTGAGAACGCCCCTGAACCTTTGACCTTTCGAGCCGGAATGCGAATAGAGGGTCGTGGAGATCCCGCCGATGGCCGCTGTCAGGACCTGGGTGATCGCGAAGTTGCACCCGGCGAAAAGGCGGTAATTTGGAATCGGTAGGCGGAGCATGCAATGAACATCGCTGAAAAAATGAGCCTCCAGGCGCCGCACCGTGTTCAGTACCCGGGGCGATGTGGCCGCGTCGAGCGTCAAAGGTACGTAAGGCATGCAATACGCCCCGCAGGGGCCCAACGCAGTAGTTCAGGGGCCGCCGCAGCGCGAAGCGCGGAGGGGACCAACCAGCGGACCGAAGGCCGCTGGTTGGCGGTCCCCTGGAA
>CAYLTE010000009.1:0-39964 GCA_964386195.1 uncultured Burkholderiales bacterium
GACCTCAAGCAGGCGCTGATCGAGCACTGTGGTGAAGAGCGCGGGTACGAATCCCCTCGGCGTTGCCCTTCGTCTGGAAGGACCCGTGCTGCTGTACGTCATGCACGGATGGCCAGCCCTGCGAGCTCGCGGCGGATCTGCTCGTCGAGCTTGCGCGGATACTCTCGCACGGCGACCTTGGTCACGAGCTCGCCGAACTTGAACACGGCCTTGTACCGCGGCGCGTTCGTCACGAAGAAGAACAGCATCTCGAGGGCGCCAGCGCCACGGGCCCGGCCGATCCCGATGGCTCGCCGATTGCGCGTGACGACGAAGATGCGATAACCCCCACGCCGGCGGCGCCTGGCGCGCGACCGTGCAGTCTCGTTCTGCATCGGGTCCGGGCTCGCCCTGAGTGCCGACAGGACTTTCGTGTAGGTACCACGACGCACGTTGCCGTAGGCATCGAGCGGTGCGCCTCGCCCCGGCACGGCATACTGGTTCGAGCTCATGATGCCGTGGTAGATGAGCCATTTCTCGAAGCGCTTGTGGCGGCGCTGCCCGCCGGCCATCTGCGGCTGCAGGTACTTCGCGGCCGGTGTGCCGATGACGCTCTGGTCCTTTATGCCGACGAGGGCCTCGAGCTTGTCTGGCTTCGAGGCTTGTGTGTAGATGGCGTTCTGCGTGAACGGGACGGGCCGGTCGAAGACCCGCTTGATCTCGGCCTTGGCGGCATCGCGCGCTTCGAATGCGGTCTTGTCCAGCGCGCGCTTGATGGCCTTGACCGACCCGCGCTCGAGCTGCTGGATGCGCCGCAGGATCGCCTGGCGGTCCTGCCTGATTTCCACTTTCAGCATGCCCGCGGCCTCCCTGAAATAGAAACGGCCCGGTGCGACAAAGAACACCGGGCCGTTAAGGGGAGGTCCCAGGGACGTGGTCGAGGGGAGGTCGAGCTCTGTCCTGGTAGCCCCAACGCGCACTGCGCTGAGGGTGAGGTGATCGTAGCCCTGATCGGCAGACTCATCCACAACACCCGGTGGTCTGCACCCGCAGGAGGCGCGCTATGTGGTAGTGCGCGAGCTTGAGCCGGCCGTCGAAGGTGCGCAGGCTGACACCGCACGCCCTGGCAGCCCCCTGCCGACCGAGGTCGCGGCGGTAGTAGCAGTGCACCGGGCGGTACAGCACGGGCGGGAGTTGCCGGACGGCGGCATCCGCGTCGAGCATCGCAATATCGTGCGCGGTGCAGTTCCTGTCCGGCGTCGTCGAGGGCGGCACGCCCCAGTTCTCGTAGAGCGCGCCCATCGCCGAACGCACCCCTACACCACCGGCAGCGCTCCACAGGGCCCACGCGGAAAGCACGGTCTCTACCCACTCGAGATCGTGCTGCTCAGGCATCGTAGCGCGTCCGGTGTGTGCAGATGTCCCGGATGGTCGAGATCCCGACCTCGAACTTCACCGCGATGCGCCGGTAGCCCAGGCCCTCCTCGTGCAACGCACGCACCAGGCGCACGTCGTCGTCGCTCAGCCGTGCTCTGGGGTGGCTTTCGCCGATGCGATGCCCAGTCCAACCCCTGCGAACGAATGATTTTCTCGACGCCATGGTGGCGGCCCTCCTTTGGATCACGGTTTGGATCACAGTTCGGGCCAAACTGTGATCCACGGCGGCTGTTGTTTTAATTGGTGTTTTTCCCTCTTGGATCACAGTGGACATACTGGATCACAGTTTTTATAGGGTTGCTGCGCGCGCACGCGCGTGCGCGCACGCATGCGCACGCGCGTATATGGGCTCAAACTGTGATCCACCCTGATCCAAGCCTCGAATTCGCTCCCAACGCATTGAGATGGCGGGCAAAGTTCTGGATCACAGTTGCCTCTAAAACTGTGATCCAAACTGTGATCCACCCTGATCCAAAACCACTCATAGGCGCATTTTCCGGGCCGTGCCGACGTACTCTTCGAGGGCATCGGCGAACCGGCCGACCTGGTCGGCCACATTTGCCTGCATCGTTGCCTCGGCCTCCGGCACCACGTAGCACTTAGGGCGGCGCTCCCGCTGATCGGGACCGACGATGCGGGGCCGGTCCTTCTTGAACCAGATGCCCTCGTACGGTCTCAGCGCCACACCGAACGCGGTCTCGTTCGGCACGAACCGCTCGCCGGTCATCGCGCACCAGGCGCGGAAAGCCTGGTAGAGGTCTTGCGCGCGGGCCGAGCAATACGGCAGAGGCAGTTCCTCCTCTTCCCAGTCCCTCCAGAAACGCACCGCCGGCGAGCTCGCGGCTTCCATCAGGTTGCTGCGCTCATCCGTTTCGTAAGGTCGCGTCCAGGGCGTGAAGTCGCCGAGGTCGAGCTCGAGCAGGTAGCGGTAGAGCGCCGCCGCGCCGCCGTTGGCGCGCTCGGCGCCCAACGCCTCGAAGTAGGCCGCGTCCTGCACTTCGTCGCACCGGATGGCGCAGTAGCGGCGGTCCCCGGGGTCTATGCGGAGCGGCTCGTCCTCGTTCGAGAGGAAGACGATGTTCATGCAGTTCCGCTCTTCGCGGACCGGCTGGTTCTTCTCGTTGATCATCACCCGTTGCCCGGTGATGAGCTTCTTCAGCCGCCCCTTGAGATGGCGCAGTTCCTGGCGGCTCACGACCTCGTCAGCGACGGCGAAAAGCTTCGCCGAGAGCCACCCGTTGAAGGAGCTCTCGATCTCCTCCTGGCCGATAAGCACCCCCCAGCGCCCGTAGATCTCGAGGACCGTTTCCCAGAAGAGGTTCTTGCCGGTGCCCTCGAACCCGTACATGACGATCGCCGTCGCCATCTTGGTGCCTGGGTGCTGCAGCGGGTATGCGATCCACTTCAGCACCCAGTCGAACAACCGGTCGCGCTCGCCGCAGAGCAGATGCAGGTGGCTCACCAACCGACTGCACGACCCCTCACGGGATGGCGCGATTTCCATCCCGGTGAACAGGTTCACTTGCGGCCTGGGCGAGGGTTCTCCGGAAGGGTTGAAGACGACGTCTTCCTCGGCCACGAGCTTGCGGTCGGCGTGGTCGAGCCAACGCTTGACCAGGTCCTTGCCGGCGGACAGGCCGAGAGCGGCGACGGGCATCAAGCGTGCGCGTCGGCCGTCGTACACGAGGCTCGTGCCGTGGATCACGACGAAGTGCTCCAATAGCACGTGCAGGTCGAATTCCATGGTCTTGGCCGCGGGCGCGGCGATCGCCCCCGCGGCAAGCGCGGCCTCGAGCTGCGCGCGCACGGCATCGAGCCCCTGCTCGACGTGCGCGTCATTCCAGTCCGTGCGGCCTTTCGGCTCGCGGAAAGTAGGCATGGCGAGCGGCAGCGCGAAACGCTCGGCGAGCGCCGCGGCCTTCGTGCGCCCCGGGTTGCCGGCGGTCTCGTGGTCGTCGTCGCCGCAGACCACGATGGTCCTGCGTGGATAGGCCTTGCGCAGCGCCTCGAGCACCGGCCCCAGGTTGCCGGCATCGAAAGCGCAGGCGACGTGCCAGCCGGTCGCTTCGTGAATGCTCGCCGCCGTCGCGTAGCCCTCGGCGAGGGCCAGCACGCCGGACTCGCCAGGCTCCCCACCGACCCAGTGCCAGGCGCCCTTCTTCGCGGTGCCCGTGAGAAAGCGCTTCTGGCCGTCGCCGTCGATGAATTGCAGGCCGACGAGCTCGCCGCGCGCGTTGCGCAGCGGCACGACCACCGAGCCACGCGAGAACCTGAGTCCCCAGGCGCGGATATGCTTGCGCTGCAGGTAGGGCGAGCTGCCCTCCTCCGGCAATTTTGGCCAGATTGACGCTGCGCGCTGCGCGGCTTCGGCGGCGATCTCCGCACGCTGGTGCTCGACCTTCTGCCGCTGCTCGGCCCGCCGGGCCTTGACCTGCTCCCGCTCGTCGCGCGACAGCTTGACGCCGGTGATGTCGATGGCGAGACCGGTGCCGAGATTGCCCTCGCCGCCCTCGCCGAGGCGCAGATCCCCATAGCGTCCCACGATGAACACTCGACCGTCGTCGAGGGTGATCTCGTGAGCGACGTACCAACCGTGTTTCTTGCCTGGCCTGTCCTCGCAGTCCACGCGGACGATGCGGCCGGATGTCTCGATGTGCGTGACGGCGAGGCCGTGCGCCTGGAGTTGCTCCAGCGCCGTTTCGTAGTTCTCTGCCATTTAAGCCGCCGCACCCGTCTGCCGGCGGAACAGATCAGCCTCGACGAGCTCGAAGCCCTCGAGGAACGCGGCGAGCGGATAAAATGCTCGACCGGTCACGTATCGCGGCCACCGCACCACGACCCCCGCATTGCGAGACCCGCGGTACCACGCGGTGACCAGCGTGCACAGCGCCCCGTCGGGCCGGCGGCGCCACAACTCACCCTTGACCGGCAACGTGTTCATCGAGCCCCCTCTTGCTCTCGTCTGCCTCCACTACGGCGACCGCCTCGGTCCACGAGCCCGCACCTGTGAGCAGCACCCGCTCCCGCCAGACCAGATAACGCCACCCGTCGGGCATGCGTGCCGCGCTGATCCGATACGGGCCGCTCTCGCTCGCGTACTTCGAGATCCGGGTCCATGGCCGCTCATGCACAACCCGCCCCGATCTCGCCCTTGTCCCTGCCGGCGACGAATTCCCGCCAGTAACGCCACCCGTGCGGGCAGTAGAACCCCCAGCGCCTGAGCGCCGGGCCGGTGAAGAACAGCGTCAATGCGTATCCATGCGGCGCTACCTCGAGACGATGCGCGGTGCGTGCACCACGCACCACGACAGCACCGGCCTCGCGACGCTTTCGCACGAGCGCGCCATCCACTCGCCACGCCCGCGGATAGCGGAACGTCACCTCGGTGTAGCTGCCGGCGAGCATCCAGGTGAGCGACGGCCAGGGATGGTCGTGCAGTGCGCGGTCGTCATCGGAGCGCAGCACCTGGTGCAGGTAGACGTTGAAAAACGGGTTGCGAGGGATCACCCACCAGCGGCGAAGGTAGGGATCTGCGTGCCCCCCGATGATGAAGTCCGGCGGGCGGCGATCCATCACGCGGTATGCCCAGCGCAGGAGGGCGCGACGGATCATTCGTCGTCCCACTTGAGCCCACCGGGCGCTAGTGCCCCGCTATGCCCTGAGATGCCCTGCGGTGCCCCGGCCAGCCCTTCGGCCTGCAACATGCGCTGTGTTTCGATGTGCGCCATGTACTTCGCATTGGCCCAGGCATCGAGGATCTCGCGGATGATCACGCACTTGTCCACGCCGCGGCTGCGCCCCTCCCCTTCGAGAAAGGCGAAGGTGACCGGATGCACCTTGCAGCGAATGTCTTTCAGATCGAGTGACATTGCAGGCACCTCACCTTTCGAAGGAAACGACGATCGGGGGCGCTTCCCGGCCGAGCAAATCGGCGGTCACGCCGCGACTTCCGGGAACAGGTCAGGACGCAGCTCGTGCGGCTGCATGCCAGTCAGCGCGCACACCCGTCCAACCCACTCCGCGGGCAGACCGCGGGCCTTCCAGTTCCAGACGACCTGCTTCGAGACGCCCAGCGCATCGGCAAATGCCCGCTGGGATTCGAATTTCCCGATGGCTTTTTCTAGACCGCTCATAGTAAACGGAAACGTAAACGATCCGTTTACGTCAGTCAACCGCAGGTGGACGTTTGGGGCGTAGGCTGATATTTATGTCCAAGCATCATCCGACCTTCGACCGTCTGCAGGCGGTCATGCGGAAACGGGGACTCACAGCCCCGGACGTGTATTCCGCACTGGGGATAACACGCCAGACGTTCAACAACTGGCAGCGGCGCAAGGTACCAGACGAGTACTATCTGAAGCTTTCGAAGCTCTTGCGCTGCAATCTGGAATGGCTGGCCACGGGGAAAGGCGAAATGCTTGAATTCGGGCCACCGCCGCCCATTCACGACGCATCGGTCTCAGCGCTGAGCGAGGACGCGTTGTTCATCGCGCGCGTTTTCATGGTCGCCTCGCCCGATATGCGACGCGCCTGGAGGCTTGTGGCCGAGGACTACATCAGCCGGCTGTCGCCCCGGGAGCAGAAGGCATTCCGCAAGGCGCTCGACGACGACATGCATCGCTACGCCGGAGTCGTCCGGCTCCCCCCGGCCGATAGCGCCTGACCTGTTTCGTCTCGCGCGTCAACACATCGTTGACATAGGTAAACGTCCGGTTTACGCTTCCCCTGCAGCCGAACTGCTGCGGAGGAAGATCGCATGTTCTATCGCCTTCGCGCCCGCCTGGGCCGCCTGTTCCGCAACGAGCAGGCCTATCACGGCATCGACCGTCGGTGCCTCAAAAGCCGCCCCTTCGACGAGACGCCACGGCGCCGCATCACGGATGTCGGGCTACTGATCGCCGAGCACGAAGGCACCGGCCGGTTGTTTCTCTGCCGCGACGGCCACACCCGCGCCGTCGTCAGGCGCATCGACTATCTGGACGATTACCACCCCGTGAAGGGGTACGTGATCATCCGCCGCCCCGGCACCACGGTGCGCGTCGAGTACGAGTGGCTGTGCAACGGCGGGGCGTTTGCGCTGCACCGGCACAACTGGGACCTCGTCGGGGTGCTCGACGAGCACGACCTGGGCGAGGTGGCGGCATGAAGAGCGTGGCCGAGCATTTCGACTACTGGCACGACGCCTTTGATGCCGCAGTCGAACGCCAGCGGCCACTTGTTGTGACCGTTGGCAATGACCTCCAGCCCTGGAAGGTTTTCCCGAGTCGTTTAGCACGTCCGGTTCCTCGCCGCGGTCGCGCCGGAGCTGTGCGCGAGGTGGCGGCGTGAGCGGCGGCAAACGCTGGACGCCGCACGAGGACCAGGTCCTCATCGACCTCTACGGCACCGGGGCGATCTGGTCGCTGGTCGAGCGTCTGGGGCGCACCGAGAAAGCCATCCGCGCGCGCGCGTTTCATCTCGGCCTCGTTATCCATCCGGATCGTGACGGCCGACGCACCGCACCGAACAGCGAGTTCCTCGCGCGACTGGACGGTGCCGTCGTCGACGATCCGGACGTTTTGATCGCGCTGCGCAGCGCGGCCGGCTACCCCTGGCCGCGGCTGCAGGCCGAGAGCGGTTATTCCGTCTCGAATCCCCGGCACCTGCGCAACCCGAAGCTTCGCAAGGTCATCGACCTCGCCCAGGCCATGGGCTTCGAACTCGTGCTCCGGAGGCGCCCATGAGCGCCCGTATCCACATGGCTGACTTCGCGCCCAAGGCTCGTCGCCGTCGCCCCATCGACTGGTACCGCGTCTACGACAACGCCGTGCTGGCCTACATCGCCTTTTGTATCGCCGCGTGGCTCACGCGCGGCCTGATCTGGTAACCCACGGAGGACGTCATGACAGACCCACAGCAATTCCTCGCCGACCTCGAAGCCGGCGTATTCAGCAGCAAGGTGGCCGCGGCCATCACCGAGGCCGCGCGCGGCACCATCGGCCACAGCAAAAACGGCAAGGTCACGATCACGCTGGAGTTCAAGCCCATCGGCTCCAGCCGTCAGGTCGAGGTCGTGCACAAGCTCGCCTACGTGGCCCCCACCGCGCGCGGCAAGCTCACCGAGGAGGACATCGGCGAGACGCCCATGCACGTGAACATGGATGGCAGCGTCACCGTGTTCCCAGCCAACCAGCCCGACTTTTTCAAGGCCGGCGCTGCCGGCAAGGAGACCGTGAAGTGATAGACGCCACCGCTATCGACCGCATCGTCGAACTCTCGAAAATCGACGCGCCGGCCACGGGTGCGGACGTACCCGAGTACCTCGCTCTGCCGACGACCATGCAGGTGGTCGATCTCGAGTCCTACCAGGTGTGTCGGCGCCGGTACCGTGGCCATTACACCACCACGAGCATCCGCCACTTCGCGGACTATCTCGCCGAAGCCGACACCGGCGGCCTACGCGTATTCGTCGACGCCGAGAAGGCTTGCGCGGCGTGCGTGATCGACGTCGGCGACATCGAAGAACCCGGTCACTGCGAACACCGCGCCAAGCTCACGCTGCGGCCGACCGCTATTTGGCGGGCCGTCATGGCGCTCGACAACCAGGTGTTCACGCAGCGGTCACTCGCGGAGTGGCTGGAAGACTGGCGGAACTACCTGGACGCCGTCACCGCAGAGGAAGAGTCCATCCCGCTCGCCCGCGCGATCGCGGCCATCCGCAAGATCGACATCACAGCCACTGCCAAGAGCGGCAGCGAGGTGGGAAACATGTCGGAGACGCGCTCCGCCCTCGCCCGAATCGAGGCATCTTCAGTCGAGGGTTTGCCGGCGCGCATCGTGGCCACGTTTCACCCCTACCCCGAGCTGCAGAAGCGAACGGTGGCGCTCGACCTGCACGTCATCTCGGGCGAGACGCCGAAACTCAAGCTGCGCATGCTGATGCGTGAAGAGGTCGACGAGATGATCGCCGACGAGTTCGCCGCGGTCCTCGAGGGTGCCCTGCCCGACGGCGCCAAAGCCATGGTCGGCACCTTCACGCCGGGTTGACCGATGACCATCGACGATCCCGTACACCTTGAAGTCGCCGTCCTCGGCGTGAGGCGCGGCATGGTCACCGTCGAGCATTTCGGCGAGGTCTACAAGCTGCCCGAGCGCCTGGTCGAGTCGCACGCCGACCTGGCCCTGTGCTGCGAGACGGAGCTCGTGGAAATCGAGATCCCCGCGTGGCTGGCGTTCGAGAAGGGGCTGGTGTGACACCTCCGCTGCAGATTGCACTCGACCTCAAGGACGAGCTCGTCGTCGACAATTTCGCCGGCGGCGGTGGTGCTTCGACCGGCATTGAGGCAGGACTCGGCCGCGCAATCGACATTGCGATCAATCACGACCCAGTCGCGCTCGCCATCCACGAGCTGAATCACCCGCAGACCGAGCACTACGCGACCGACATCCGCGAGATTGACCCTCGCGAAGTGACTGGCAATCAGCCTGTCGGGCTCGCGTGGTTCAGTCCCGACTGCAAGCACTTTTCCCGCGCCAAGGGCGGCAAGCCGGTCAGCAAACGGGTGCGCGGTCTGGCCTGGGTCGTCATCCGCTGGGCCGCGCAGGTGGCGCCGCGGGTCATCATGCTGGAGAACGTCGAAGAGTTCGAAGGCTGGGGTCCGCTCGGCGCCGACGGCATGCCGTGCCAGAAGCGCAAGGGCATGACCTTCAAGCACTGGGTCGCCCAACTGGAGCGCCTTGGCTATGCCGTCGAATGGCGGGCGCTGCGAGCCTGCGATTACGGTGCGCCGACCATTCGCAAGCGGCTGTTTGTGATCGCACGGCGTGATGGCCGGCCGATCGTCTGGCCGGCGCCGACCCATGGGCCGGGACTGCTGCCGTACCGCACCGCGGCCGAATGCATCGACTGGTCGGTGCCGTGCCCCAGCATTTTTGAGCGCGCCAAGCCGCTCGCCGAGAACACGCTCCGACGCATCGCGCACGGGATCCGCCGCTACGTTCTCGAGGCGGCCGAGCCGTTCATCGTGCCGGTCACACATCCGACTGACGCGCGCGTTCATCCGATCACCGAGCCATTCCGCACCGTGACCGGCGCGCACCGTGGCGAATTCGCGCTGATTTCCGCAACACTTGCCCACTATTACAGCGCCAAGGGTGGCAGCGCCGAACGAGGCGCGCCGCTTTTCGAACCGTTGAGGACGCAAACAACCGAAAATCGATTCGCGCTCGTCGCCGCGTTCCTCGCCAAGCACTACGGCGGCAACGAGACGCCGGGATGGCCGCTCACGCGCCCGATGAGCACGGTGACGACGCAAGACCACCACCACCTGGTCGCGGCCTTCCTGCTCAAGTACTACGGCACGGATCAAGACCCGCGCCTGACCGAGCCCATGCACACGCTCACCACGAAGCACCGCATCGGTCTTGTCACCGTCCACGGAGAGCAGTACCGCATCGTCGACATCGGCATGCGCATGCTGCAGCCGCGCGAGCTGTTCCGCGCCCAAGGGTTCCCCGACGGCTACCAGATTGACGGGCTGCGCCCCGATGGCCGCCCCATCACGAAGAGCGATCAGGTTCGGCTTTGCGGGAACAGTGTCTGTCCGCCGATCCCGGAAGCGCTCGTGCGGGCGAATTTCCAACACGAAATCACTGCCAGGCGCTTCGTCGCCTGATATAGGAGGCCCCATGAAAACCGCCGAAGACTACCTCAACGCCGCCGCCGCCGAGATGCGCGACCGCGCGGCATCGCGTGACCTGCCCACGGGTGAGCGTTCGATGGCTGCCGCCGTCGCCGCCTTCAACGCGCTCTACGGCCTCGACATGACCGAGACCCAGGGCTGGGAATTCATGTGCCTGTTGAAGAAGGCCCGTGGGAGCCGCGGCCAGTACCGCGAGGACGACTACACCGACGACGTCGCCTATGCCGCCCTCGCTGCCGAGAGCGCGGCGCGAGTGCAGGAGGGCCGGCCGGCAGCCGAGGTGACGGCGATCCCGGAGTCTGTCGAGGGCGGGCTGCGCCACTTACGCGAAGCCGCAGCAACGGCAGCCGTGCTCATGAACCAGCTCGACGGGATTCAGCGCGGCACCTGCCAGATCGCGCCGATCACAGAGCCACAGGTAGCGCTGCAGGTCGCCATCAATCGGGCGGTCAACGATCTCCGGCTCGTAACGCAGCAGATCGACATCGCGCTGCACGCGGCCTACGCGGCTCGCGAGGCGGCCTGATGCGCGAGCAGCTCTACCAGCTCGTCGCCCGCGAGTACATCGTGCCGCCGCCGTTCCGGCCTGAGCTGGCGCCGCGCGTGGTCGAGCTGTTCGAGCCCGCGCCGATTGCCGGCGTCGTCGCCGATCTGCACACGCAGCGCATGGCCTCGGCCGGCAACGGCTATCCGGCTGACTACTACATCGAGCCGATATGAGCGACCTGCTGCACGACCTGCGGGCATTCCTTGAGGCCGAGCGCGCGAGCACCGCATCCATGCTTCGCCGCCTCGGACCCAGCGAGATCGACAGGACAGTGCGGCGGCTGCAAGAAGGGCGGGTGAACGAGATGGATCAACTGATCGCGCGGCTGCGCGAGGAGGTTGACGCATGAAAAAGAAAGAGCAGCTCTACACGATCTGGGAGCGCTTCTACCCAGAGGATGGGCAGCCTATCGTGCGCGACTGCGGGCCGCCTGTCCCGATTGGCGACGCGACGGCCAAGCTGCACGACTGGCGGTATCTAGACTTCTTTTTCGAAGTCGGGCTGGCCGACTATTGGATGGTGCCGGTATGAGTACTCAAGACGACGACCGCGCCATTGCCGAGGCTCTTGGGTGGCGGCGCAGGAAAATTGATGCCGCATGGATTCGTGAAGACGAGGATCGCGGGCCTGACAACATGCCCACCCTCGAAACCGACCGTGCCTTGTGCATGGATGCGGTGGAATGGTTGGCGCGTCGTAGAACGCTATGCATGGATGTAGAAGATGAGGGAGTGGCGCTGGAATTTTGGCCGCATAGCGTAATGGAAGATACGATGCCCGCCGCGCTCCGCGCCGCCATGTTGAAGGAGCTGGGACGATGAGAGATTACCTCGTACATCACGCCTATCACTGCGCGGTATGGACCGGCGGTTGGTGCTGTACCTGCGGCGTTTTTGCAAAGACAACGACGACCACAGACAGCGTGCCCGATGCAGCTGTCGATGCCATAGCGCTGCGCCAACGCATCGCAGAACTCGAAGCCGAGCGCGATGCCCTGCGCGCCGAGGTTGAACGGCTGCGGGAGGCGCTTGCGATTCGTCAGAAATTGCTCTGTGAAGCCGCCAGTGCGTTGACGGAACAGCATGAAGGGCTTGTGGGACAAATATGTGACGCGCTGGAGGACAAGGCATGAGCACACAAAACGACGACAGCACCGCGAACTTGCCCGCCTGGCTGTGGGGTGGGCGGTGAAACTTTGGGTCTTGAGGGCAATAGAGCGCCTCCCGCCTGGGACGGAATCGCCGTGGGAGCCGTGGTACGACAAGACTTTCGGCTTCGTGGTACGGGCTGAGACAGAAGCGGACGCCCGCGCGCTGGCAAATGCTAATGGATCTCACGAGACGGGTCCGATCAGTCGCGAAATTTATAGGATCGGCGGAGACCCGTGGCTAGATCCATTGTTCTCAACCTGCGAAGAGCTGACGCCCGAAGGCAGGGCTGAGGTGATCTTGATGGACCACCGCTCAGCTTAAAAGGTCTCGCCATGCGCCTGATGAAGCTCACCGAGTTCCGGTCGACCCACCTGGTCGGCGAAAACCGGCCCAGCCTGCGCACGCTCCAGCGCTGGCCGGGGGCGAGGAAGTGCGGCGGGGAGTGGTACATCGACCTCGACCACTGGCAACTCGCCACCGTAGCCGGCGAGGCCCTGGCCGAGCTCGAGCGCGACCCGGAGGTCGCCGCCCTGGTCGGGGCGAGGTAATCTGATGGACGTGGGGAGGAAGCGCACCAGCAGCGAGGGGCTGCCGGAGAACCTCTATGTGGAGGGAGGCCGGTACCGCTATCGCAATCCCGAGACCGGCGAGAGGAAATGGCTGGGGCCGGACCGCGCGCGCGCCTTCGAACTGGCCCAGAAGGCAAACCTGGTCATCGCTGCCCGTCGGGTGGCCCTGGCGGCACCGGTCGGCGTCACCATCGGGCATGGGGTCGCCATGTACCGTGAGAACGTGGTCCCTCAGAAGCCCTGGGACACCGGCACCAAGGCGAATCACCTGTACCGCCTGGCCGTCATCGAGCGCGCCATGGGTGCCCGGCAGATTGCCACCACCGACCGCGTCTACCTCGCCGACTGGCTGAGCTCCCGCGCCAGCTCAGGCGACCTGCACAACAAGTGGCGGGCCGAGCTGGTGGACTTGTGGCGGTACTTCATCGCGCGCAAGTGGTGCGACGTGAACGAGGCCGACGCCACCCTCAAGCGCTCAACGTCGGCCAAGCTGGTCGAGAACCGCAAGCAACGCACCCGGCTCGACCTGGCCGGCTTCTGGGCCATCCACGACCACGAGCTCGCCGAGCCCTGCCTGCGCATCGCCATGGAGCTGTCGCTCGTGCTGCTGCAGGCCCGCGCCGAGGTCTGCGCCATGCGCACCGGCGACTTCCGCGACGGCTGGCTGTACGTCATCCGCGACAAGACCGCCGCCGACAGCGACATGGCCTTCATCCGGATCCGCGTCGACGCCCAGCTCGAGGACATCAAGCGCCGCGCCTTCGCCGACGGGATCCACACCGACTACCTGGTGCACCGCCGTTCGAAGCGCGAGCGCACCCAGGCTCGCCAGAGCAAGCCGCACTGGGCCGCCATCCGGCCGGCCTGGCTCACCAAGCACTTCGCCGCGGTGCGCGATGCCACAGGCCGATGGGCGCGCCTGGAGCCGCGACAGCGCCCCACCTTCCACGAGATCCTGAGCCTGGGTGCCCGCCTCTACCGCGACGCCGGCTTCGAAAAGGCCCACATCCAGGCTCTCAAGACGCACAGCGACCCCTCGACGACGGACATCTACCTCGCCGGCGGGGAGCTGAAAGACGAGCACTACCGGCCGGTGGCGGCTGGTTTGGCATTGGAGAATTTGAAATGAAAGAGACACTGAATAACTATCGTACGCACATGGATCAGGCTATTTCTTATGCCCATGAACGTCTGCGCCAGGAGATTGAGGAAGATCATGAGCAAGCTGCGAATTTCTTGCCCATGATTCCGAATCAACATCCTGATCTCGTCGCTTGGGAGGTTTTGATAGAGCCAGACAGCACAGTTATCGTAACAGAGTTCCCGATCATCGCTTGGCTCATTCCGGTAAAGAGGGTTAGCGACGATGCTTTTTGCATCGACAGGGATTGGTTTGCGATACCCATCTGTCCAGGAATTACCGTCCGTGAAGTGTTGGGAGAGCGACGTGGCCAACAATTCGACGGAACCCTCTCTGCTTTTTACTACATCGTAGTGGACACCAAAACAGGTAGAGCCTTCTCGATGGACGGGAGTTATGGTTCGGCGGGCGAGGCCGTTGATGCGTTGGTTAGGCATGTTCGCTACATGACGAACGAGAATAGGTGACAACGAGGAGGTATTGAGATGGAAAATAGTCAAAGAAACGAACGCGTGGCCGATTGGCGCCCCTGGCGCGATTGGGTGAAGACCAACGGGCGCACGTTGTTTTGCAGCGAGGGTTCTTTTGAGTGGTTCGTCAGGCGGCACCACGCTGAGCTGATACAGTCGGGGCAGTACATCGTGCGCAAGGGCCGTGGCGGCGCTATTGTTGGGCCTGGCATCGACGGCGCCGTGCTCGACATCCTAAGGCGTGAAGGCCAAAGTTTCGTTGAATCGAGCGCCCCCAAGCGGTAGCTCGGGTGGGGGATACTGGGGGATTGGAGTTTTCACCAATATCCCCCAGGGATTTGGGCAAAACGAAAAAAATTTTTTATATATCATTTAGATATGGAGCGGGAAACGAGACTCGAACTCGCGACCCCAACCACCTCGCGGCGATGGCCACCGGTCGCCTGGCCGTGCCGCAGGGGATCCAGGCGCTCATGCGCCGGGAGGTGCTGGTGATGCTGATGGGTGAGGAAGGCGCGGGGCTGGTGGCTCCGCTGCTGGAACCGCCGGAGCGGTAAAATGGCGGAGAAACCCGAGCATGCGGTCAGCGCCCATGAAGTCGCAGCGGTGCTACGCAGAGCGGCGGCCGGGAAACTGGAAATCAGGCTTGCCGACGAAAGGCGCCCATGGGAGGAAGAGGTGGTCTGCGAGTTCGTCATCGGCGACTGGGTGATCGCCTTTTTCAACGATGACGGCGAGGTGGACTACACTGAATACGCGCAGGCACCCGACGGCAGGTGCGGGCATTATGAGGGCTGGGCTGACGAGATGGGAGGCGAGGCCGACTGCCCGCTCGCCCTGCTATCCGCAGAAGAGCGTCAGGCCCTCGAACAGAAGATTGCAGGCTGCAAATGGGGAAAATGGGGAAATCAGATTTTCCCCTGATTTTCCCCACCCGTCGCTAAGCGACTGAATTTGGAGCGGGAAACGAGACTCGAACTCGCGACCCCAACCTTGGCAAAATTGGGGCGCAACGCTCGCAACCAGCTACGGCGCAAAGAATAACCGATTTTCGGGGCGGGTTGTAAAGAGGACAGATCGGCCGCTCATCGCGCACACCGCACCGGGGGCTTCTCGCCCTCGCAATGCTCGCAATCGTAGGTCGCATCGAGGGCGGCGCATGCGATGCGCCAGTGTCCCGGCTGGTTCGGATGCACACCGTCCGGCAGCAGGTGGCTGGCCGTCAGCGCGGGATCGAATATCTCGAGGTCAGCGCCGTACTCTCGCAACCAGCCGACCAGCTCGTCGAGCCGCGCATTCAGGAGATCGACGGCCTCATCGCTGCCCCCATAGCGCGCGTAGGCGGCAGGCGTCATGCGCTGCACACGGGACACCAGCACGCGGGCGTGGGCACGCGGGCCGGCGGCGACCCAGTCTACGAACACCGGCCCCTTCTGCACCGTCAGCCGGACGGTGTGCGGCCCCTTGCCGAGCCCCGGCACGCGGAGCAGCGCCGGCGCGTACCGTCGCCCCTTGGCGGTTTCGAGGGCGGTGCCGGACTGGCCGTAGCTCGCGACCGGGCCGTAGTCGACGCCGTCGATGGTGACCGAGAACGCGCCGCGGCCGTGGTCCGTCATGATGTAGCCGAGCAACAGCGTGTCGCCCTCGAATTCGGCCGTCGCCGAGGCTCCGGGCTGCATCGACGTCATACCGACGCCGTAGGCCAGCGTCCGGGTCCAATCGCCCTCGAAAGACCAGGCACGAGACGTGCGCGCGGGCTCGGTCTCGAGCGTCAGCCAGGCGAGCTCTGCGCCGACGATGCGCTGCCAGTTGTTGGCTTTCGCACCGTTGTAGCCGTAGATCCTCTGATCGTTTGTGCCGATCATCACGTAGCTGACGCCGCGGTTGTCGGCCGCATAGACGGCATCCGCGATGTCGGCCGCCATCCAGTTGTTCGTGGAGTGATTCTCGGCGGGACGCTGTTCAACGGCAGAGATCACGCCTGGCCACGAGACCGCCATCGCATCGTCGGGCAGGCCGTAACCGTGCGTGATCGAGTCTCCGAAAAACAGGAGGGAGAGCAAGGCGAGGGTCGTATTCATCCCCCCAGTGTAGACGAGGATGGGTCAGTAGACGCGCTCGTACGTGACCCAGTTCTCGGCGGCGATGGCCTGGGGCGTCCCGGCCGTGGACGTGCCGACGTAGCCGTACACCGCGAGCTTGTCGCCGGCTGCCTGATAGACGACCGCGGTGAAGGGCAGCGCGTTCGGCAGCGCGGTGGCGCCGACCCGGAAAGTGCTCAGGATCCGTTTCTGGGTGAGGCCACTGCCGGTGTCCTGATAGAGAAGCGCGCGGACGATCTCGCCGTCGTCGAGCGTGGCGTTGCCTTGATAGAAGACGCCGGTGACGCGGTAGTAACCGGTCGCGGGGCAAGTGAACGTCCAGGTGGCGTTGTCGTAGTCGCCGCCCACGTCGACGCCGTTGGTGGCCGAGTCCACCATGCGCAGGATGGTCGCCGAGCCCTCGCTCAAGTTGTGGTCAGATGCCACGGCGGCGAAGACGAAGCATTCGTTCGTGTGCCGAAGCGCGAGCCGCGCATTCGCGACCGTGATCTTCTTCGGCACGCCATCGCCGTCGTCATGAACCGCGACCTGGTCAGCGCTGTCGAGTGCGGTGATGGCGGTCAGGTTGGTGATCTCGCCCTCGACACCATAGCTTCGGGCCACCTCCACCCAGCTCGTCGAGCGCCGCTCGAAGAGCACCCACTTGTCGAGCGCGTCGAGCGCGAAGTCGGCGTCGTCGACCAGGAGCAGCTCGCCGGCGCCGCCGTTGCCGTGCTTCAGCGTGACGACACGCGAGGCGTTCTCGGCCCAGACGCGGATGACCGAGCCGTCCGGAAGATTGGTGTACGTGATCGTGTCGAGGTCGTCCGACGCGGCGTCGCCCTCGGTGTCGAGGGTGAAGTTGCCGCCATGGTCGCGTGTTGCCGGCGTCACCGTGCCGCTCGCGATGGTGAGCTCGGTGCGCGCGGCGCCGCCTGGCTGGACGGAAGACACGTCGCGCACCGCCTCGATGGCGGTCTTCATCTCGGCGACCGTGCGCGAGCTGTTTTCGATATAGCCTGTGGCTGGAAGCGTGGGCATGATCTGCTCCTAGTAGCCGATGACGACGGCGTCGATGGTCCCGGCTGCGCGGGATCCCGAGGCGTCGAGTGTTTCGATGTTGGGCCCGAGGGCCTCGTCCTTGTCCTTGACGCGCGCGGTGACGGCGGTTCCGGCATCGTCCTGCACGGTCACGTTGACGACCTTGATGGCGCGGTAGGTCTTGGTCAGGCTGAGGCGCGGCGTGCCCGTGGCGGCGATCGAGACATCCTCGAAGTATTCTGTGATGTCCGGCACGTCGACGAGGATGTCGAACCCGGTGATGACGCCCTGCGTGGTGCCCTCGGCCGTCGTCACGCGGAAGTCGTAGTCGATGGTGTCGTCGGAGAGCGGGCCGAGCTGGCCCGGCCAGGTCGTCCAGTCGCCGACATCGGAGTCTGGCCAGAACGGATCGGCATCCGAGCCCCAGAACGTCGACGCATCGAGCCCCCAGAATGCCGGAGAGGTCGCTTCCCGGTAGTCGACCTGGTACTCGCCCGTCACGTCGAGCGAGAGCCTGACCGTCGCCCCCAGGTGGCCGCTCGTCGGGTCGTAGCTGGCGACGTAGGACATCTCGGCGTAGGTGACGGTCGGCCAGAAGGTCGCAGCCCCGCTCGCCGGCCAGAAGAGGGCCGAGTCGGCGCCCCAGAAGAGCGGGTCCGTGTCTGTGTCCGCCAAGAGCTCGTTCGAGACGACCGTCCCGCCCGATTTCTCGCCGGCGAAGGTCGGCGCCTCGGACTGCGTGAGCAAGAGGTTGGCCGTGATCGGATCGCCCAGGTTGATGGTGACGACCGCGGCGCTCTCGCTCTCGTTGCCGGCGACATCCACCGCCTTCACCATGATGGTCTGCGTGCCGTCGAGCGAGCTGATGTCGAAGCGCGACGCCGAGAGCAGCCCCGAGTGCAGGTTGCGCGCCGAGCTCCAATTCGTCGAGCTGCCGTAGTTGGCCTTGACCCGGAACCCGGCGAAGTCAAGCGGCGGGTCCGCATATTGCCAATAGAGGTAGTCGCCCTCGCGGAACATGCGGTCGATGCTTGGCGGCAGGGAGGCAAGCCCTGTCACGGTTTCCCGATGCGTCACCCACTCCGAGGTGGTGCCGTATTGCCCCACCGAGCGCAGTCGGATGTCGTACACGTCGCCGGTCTGTACGGGCGCGAGCACGTAGCGGCCGGCGTTCGGGTTGATGTTCACGCGCGTCCAGTCGGCGTCCTCGGCCAACGTGCCGTCGGCGAATGTGGGGATGAGGCGATACTCGAGCTGCACCGCGTCGGGGCGTACTTCGCCGGCGTTCTCGTCGACCTCGAACACGACCAGGATCTGGGGCTGTACGAGCCCTGCGTTGTTGATGAAGCCGGCCGCCTCGTCGCTCGCGACGCGCAGCAACGTCGGCTTAGCCGGGGTGGCGCGGTTGACCTCCGGTGGCAACGTGATCACCGGGTCGTGCGCCGGGATGACGCCCGAGTCGGCGGTGTAGACCGCCTCGACGTACGGGATCATCGTGATGACGGCCGAGAAATCCGGGCGCGGCTCGATCGAGCGGATGATGCAGGGGATCGACTCCTCGCCGTCCTCGCCGAACAATGCCAGGTCGCCGACGGCCGGCATGTCGCTGCCGCTCGCGATCGCGGGGCTGAGCTCGAGCGTGGTCTGCTCGCCGGCCGCCGTCACGACGCCCGCCGTGACCGAGGTGCCATCGGCGAGGCGGAAGCGCAGCCCGTAGCTCCCAAGGGCCTCCATGGGCATGGGTGCATCGAGGGTGACGTGCGTGAGGTTGCTGCCGCCGTCCAGCGTGAGCGCTGACACGCGGGCCGCGCCGATGCCGATGAGCGGCACGTCGTGGGTGAGCTGCACCAGGTCGCCGCGGCTGCAGCGGATGTGCTCGATGTCGGCCTCGATGGTGAAGACCTCGGAGCGCAGGCGAGCAGCGGCGAGCGCCCGCCGGCCTTCTTTCCAGGCGATGGAGGCCGATGTCGTATACGGCAGGTCGAGCACTTCGAACTTCGTCGCCGTCGCGGCGCTGTAACCCGTGTCGTACACGATGCGCTCGTCGGTCTGGTGCTGGGTCGCGACGTTCGGAAACCGGACCTTGAGCGCGTGCGGGAAGTCGCCGAAGAGCCGCGTGCCCCTGAACCCCCATGAGTTGCGCGGGCTGAAGTGCTGCACGATCTGCGTGCGTGGCCGGTCGATTGCCACCGACCACTTGCCGTCGACGTAGATCGGCGTCGCATGGCCGGTCGCCGCGATGTCGTGGAGGAGATCCCAGACCGACACCTCGCGATCGACGACCGCGTCGAACGTCAGGCCCTTGTCGTCGCAGTAGTCCTCCCACTCGAGCATCTGGTCCAGATCGATGCGAGCGGCCGAGATGGCGCGCGCATTCGCGCTCCCGCGCAGCACGTCGCAGAAGGCCCACACCGGGCTGCGCGTCGCCTGCGTCGTCCAGCTCGCGCCGTCCCAGACCGGCAGGCGCCGCTCGACGGTCATGTTGAACGCCTCGAGCACGCCGTTGAGCTGGTTCGAGGCGCGCGCGCGGACGGCCAGCATGCAGAGGCCGCGCGTCACGTCGACCGGGTCTTCGTCGGTCAGCGAACGCAGCGCCGTCCAATAGCTGTCCTCGGTGGTCGCATACTCGTCCTCGGTGCCCGGGATCTCGGACTGGTCGTCCTTGGTCACCCGCCTGATCCGCACGAGGTAGCTGCCGCGCGAAGGCAGCACGAACCGCACGGAGCGTCGCACCAGGTCGGTCGACATCCGCGTCACCGTGAAGTAGCCGTTGCCATCGAGAGCGAGGTTGCCGCTGGCCTGCTCGAGGGGTGCATTGGTCCAGGACCCGCCGCCCGAGGCGCGGTATTGCACCTGGAACTGCACGCTGAGCGCGAACTTGACGTTCCGCGACGACAACCGGAACAGGCCGCTCGGGAACGTCACGTCGAGCAGCACCTCGTCCGCGCTGAGCGAGGTCTGGCGCTGCACCCAGCCGCCAGACTGCGTGAGCTGGATCTGCAGGCTCTCCTCGAAGACCTGAGAAGGATAGAGGCCGGTGCTGGTCGAGCCAGAGCCGTCGCGCACCTGGATGTCGAAGTCCGACAGGTTGGTGACCGCGGTCGTGCCGACCCGGTAGGTCGAGGTCGTGACGGGCCCATAGCCGCACGTGAAGAGCATGCGCAGGAACTGGTCGTTGCCCTTGGTCTCGGTGTAGGGCAGCGCTGCGAGCGGCGGGTGGTAGTTGACGAGGCGACCGTAGATGGCGGGCACGACACCATAGGGGCGCGCCTCGTTCCGAACGCCCTGGACCGAGTGAGCGGCGTTGCGCGGGGCGTCGTCGCTGCGGGACAGCGTCTGCCGGGGACTGGGAGCGACGGCCTGGGCGATCAGCGAGGTGGCGACGGAGATGACGGCGCGGACCGCGAGCTGCCCCAGGTTGATGCTGCCGAGCGCGAGTGCCCCGATGGGCGGCACGAAGGCGGACAGCGCGAAGCCGGCGATGCTGACGAAGAGCGACGCGAAGTCGTCGCCCGGCATCGCCTTGACGGTCACCTCGGCGCCGTCTTTGACCCGTACCCGGCCCCAGTACGACTTCGGGATCTTGACGTCGCCCACCATCACCACCGCGTGGCGGAGGATCTCCGGACGCAGGTCAGCGCGGTGCACGAGCTCAACGAGGATGTCGTCGATGCTCGCGCCGGGTGCCATGCCGAACGTGACCCGCTCGGTGCGCAGCGGATGCGGCAGCGCGATCACGTCAGGCATGGCGGTAGAACCCCTCGACTCGACCCTGCCAGCGCGGGCTGTGGTAGCGGGCGATGTACGCGAACCCGCCGCGCTCTGTCGTCAGCATGCGCCCGCGGCCGGCGACGACGCCCACATGGCTGGGGCAACCCATGACACGGAGCAGGACCAGGTCGAGCGGCTGCTCCTGGCCGGCAGGGATCTCGGTCCATTCAGAGCGGTGCGCGTTGATGATGGCGGCGAGCTCGTGGCGCTCGCGGCGCGTCACGTCCTGATAGTCGGCATAGGCCGGCAACTCGACACCGACGAGGGCATGCGCGAGAACGGCGAGCCCCCAGCAGTCGGCGCCCGCCGGCGTTCTGCCGCGATCGAGATAGGGGATCCCGATGAGCGGGTTCAGATCGGCGTTCACGTCACGGACGCAAAGAGGCCCGGAAAGTCCGTCGGCGAGAACCGGCCGGCCGGGAACGGCTCGGTCAGGAAGTCCTCCTCGAACCCGATGGTGCTCTCGATCGTGACCTGATCGTAGTCGACGCTCTTCATGACGAAGGAGAACGGGCCGACCTCGACCGTGTCAGGTGTGCTGGCGAGGATGACCTCGAGCGTGATGCTTGGCGGCGAGACGAGCGCCCGGATCTCGTCCATGAGGGAGCGGTCGACGTTGCAGATCATGATCTGCACGCGCGGCACCTCGTTCTCGGTCTCAGGCGGCAGCGCGGCTCGGAACGGGAAGGCGGTGTAGACGTTGCCGCGGGACGTGACGTTCTCGGTGTTGTCGACCAGGCGGAGCGGCGAAGGCAGATCGTCGTGATCGATGGTGAGCAGGTTCAGGAATGCCTTGTCCGTCGTCTGCGCGTGGATAGCAGTCAGTACGTCGCTCGACAGTGTCCTCACTGCATGGCCTCCAGCGTGAAGCTGACCTCCCACAGCCCGCCGCCGGCCGGCGTGTACTGAGGGCGCCCCACGAATGCGTACTCGAGCGTGGTGCCGGCGCGGTGATCCACCCAGTCGAACGCATCCGCGCCGTGCGAGAGCGTGCTCGTGTAGAAGGTCTCGAACGTCGCGAGCTGCGCCTCGGTCAGCAACACCATCATCTGGTACTGCACGAGCTCGGCGGTGTACCTGCGCCGGCGTTTCGGCGGGCCAACGTCCATCTGGGTGCGGATCGTGTTGCCCTGCCCCTGCTCGGAGTAGCCCCGCAGCAGCGGCGCCTGCGGCAATGACGCGGGCCAGGTCGCCATCAGCGCGGCACCGTTGCCGGGGCCAGGCCGGCGACATTGAGCCGGCCGCTGCCACGCAGCCGGCCGATCGAGGACTCGACCATTACGTCAATCTGCCGTTGCCCGTTGACAACGGATTCGCTGGTGCGGATCTCCGCCCCCGCCTGGTTGTAGACGTTGACGACCGTGCCGCTGCCTCCGCCGTCCATCCGCGTGCCGACGGCCACGTACTCGCCAGCCCGTGCCGTGAACGCGATGGGGTGCTCAGCCCCGCTGCCGCCGACCCGATACAGGCCGCCGCGGGCGTTGCCGAACAGATTCGCAAAGAATCCCCCGCCCTCGCCCAGGCTGCCGAAGATGCTCTGCAAGCCCTCGGCGAGCGGCTCGGTGATGCCCTTGCGGACGGCGATCCGCAGGATGTCCTGGCCGAGCCCCTGGATGACATCGCGCAGGCTGTTGGCGCCGACGATGGCGTCCTCGAAGGCCGATGAGAAGGTGATGCCGAGGTCTTCAGCGGCGCTGCTCGTTGCCTGCGCGGCGCCCTGCGCGTCCAGCATCGCATCCCGCGCCGCCTCGATGCCGCGCTGCAGGTTGGTGTCGTCGAGGCCGAGCGAGAGCAGGCGGTTGATCTCGTCGACGTAGGCCTCCTGTGGCGTGCGAAGCGACTCGATCGTGCGCTGGCGTTCGTCCGACAACGCCTGGCGCGCCTTCTCGGCGTCCTCGCGGCGCTGCCGTTCGACGCCGCGGAGATATTCCTGCACCTCCGCCGACTGACGCTGCAGATCGACCTCGTCGGCGAGATCCTCGAGGCGGCCCTTGCTCGCGGCCGAGAAGTCGCGGTAGGCGCCCTCCTCGATCTCGAGGCGCACGCGCGCAGCCTCCGTCGCCTCGTTCTCCGCGACGAGCCGCAGTTGCAGTTGCCGGATGGCGTCCGCCTCGCGCCTGGCGAGCGCCGCCGCGGCCTTCTCTGCCGCCTTCTCCTCCGTGGTCTTCGGCCGCTCGAGCGTCTGCGTGCCGGACGCCGCAGAAGTGGCGGACTCCCGGCGCGGTGCGGGGCCGGCGCCTATGGCTTCGTCCGGCAAGGCGACGAGGAGGCCCTGGCGTGTGCGCTGCAGCCGGTCGACCTCGCGTTGCAGGACCTCGGCTTCGGCGTTCGCGCCGACGGAGCCGAGCTTCCGCAGTTGCACGATACGTCGCTCGATCTCGTCGATGCGAAGCTCGGTCTCGGCCAGCAGCTTCTGGTCGGACGGACGGGCGAGCTCGGCGATGCCGGCGCCGAGCCCTCGGAACGCAGCGAGCAAGCTGCCGCTTTCCTTGACCGCGCGCGCCGTCTCCGAGACCAGCGTCGCCATCGCTCGTGCGGCCGACGCCAGCGCGCCTGTGAGGCCGGCGTCGCCGACGGCCGTGATGAGCTGGGTGAAGCTGTCGCCGAGGTTCGAGAGGGCTCCGTCGAGACTGTTGGCGCGCTCCTCCATCGCGCCCGCGAAGTCGACCTGGCCGATCTGCCGCAGGTAGCCCTCGATCGCCTGCGCTTCCTTGGCGACGGTCGTGCTCGCGTTCCGGAAGGTGAATGTGACACGGTCGGCATCGACGGATGCCCGGATCCCGAACTCCTTCAGGCGCTCGAATTCGCCGGTTGCCGCATCGGCCACGGCCTCGACGAACTGGTCGAGCGTCTTGCCGAGCGCCGAGGCTGTGTTGCCGTAGGAGCGCAGTGCCTCCTCGGACGGCTCGAGGCCGAGGGCGGTCAGCTTGACGAAGGCACCGGTGACCTCCTCGAGCGAGAACGGCGTCGTCGCCGCGAAAGGCTGGATCCAGGCGAGTGCGCGTTGCGCCGCCTGGGCCGACCCCGTCACCGTCTGCAACGAGGCCTTGAGCGTCTCGAATTCGCGGAGCGTGCCGGTCAGCGCGCCGACACCCAGCACGCCGGCCGCACCCAGCAGCGACCCGAAGACGGTGCGCGTCGTCGAGGCTATCCGGTCGAGCTGTCCCAGCCCGCCGTTCACGATCGAGACCGCCTGGCGCATGTCGGCCTGCAGGCCCTGGATGTCGGCCTTGAGCGCGATGACCGTCGCTTCTGTCGTCATCTCAGTCTCCGAGCTCGCGCAAGAAGGCAGCGGCATCCGCCGCGGTCGCCGGTTTCGGCGGGGGCTTCGGTCCGAAGCATCCGGGCAGGAAGTCTTCGGCCGTCAGCGGCTCCACGTCGTCGCGGCGGTTGATGTTGAACGTCAGGGCCAGGAGCTGGGCCAGCAGCGCCGTGACCATCCGCGGGCTCGATTGCCGTTTCGCATGGATGCGCAGCGCGTACTCGGCGCTCGTCAAGCGGTCGCCGAGCTCGTCGAGCGTGCAGCCGAGGGATTCGGCGATCTCGACCTCTTCGAGCAGCTCGGGCCGCTCTAGGATTTTTTTTCGATGTCGTCCTGGGTCAGCAGGGAATGGCGTTGCGCCCTGTCGAACAACCGAACGCAGGCGGAGAGGTGCACGGAGCCCATAGCCTCCCACTCCTCTCGCGTCAGTAGCGGCTCGCCGTCGGCATCGAGTACGCACCAGGCCAGCACGCGCGCCACGTTACCGAACCGCAGCGTGCCGTCTTCGTCGCCCTCTCGCGACGTGGCATCGGAGAATGCGAGGCGCTCGGACAGCGTCATGCCGCGCACAACCACCTCGCCGCCGAGCTCTGGTACTTCGACGATCTCGCGGGCCAGCGCCGGGTGCTTGAAATGCCCCCGTTTCAGGACCGCCATCAGCTCGCGTACATCGTCGGGCGGCCATTGCCCTCGATGACCACGTTCGTGGTGACGAGCTCCTGCGCATTGCCGGTGGGGATGATCGTGGCGCCGATGTAGCCGTAGAACAGAAACAACGCACCGTCCGAGAACGTGACCTTCACCGCGCGTTGCGCCTTGGCGTCCGAGGCCTCCTTCAGCGCGATCAGTGCCGTATCGGCCGGGTCCCAGATGCACTGGAAACTCAAGGAAATCGGCGAGGCCACACCCGGGATGCGCGTGCGCACCACGTCGTGGATCGTCGTCGCGTCGATGAACTCGAACTCGCCACCGGAGGCCGTCACACCCGTCGCGACGTTGAGTGTGGTGCCGAACGTGATGGGCGCCAGATCTCCCGTCGACCAGGTGTCGAACGCCGTCGTATCGATACCCTCGAGCTCGAGCGTGTTGCCGCCGGTATCGACGTTCGCGACTCGCGCGATGCGGTTGTCGAGCTGATACATGCCGGACACGTCCTTGATGAGGATAAAATCCCCATTGCTCGGATCCGTGCCGGCATACGTCGCGACGCCCGGGTCGGCTTTCGTGACGGCCGAGATGGCCTGGTCGGCGCCAAGGGCGCTCTGAATGGCGACGGCGACGCCGCTCCATACTCGACGAGTGGGCATGGTGGATACCTCTCTGAAAAAAAAAGCCCGCACAGGGCGGGCCAGGGTTGCGGTGGCGGCCGCTACTGGATTTTGGTCAAGGCGCCAGCGCCCACGCTCGCCACAGTGCGTCACGCTCTCTCAGCGCGCGGTAGCCGTCTATGAGCAGCTCGACGCCGGCCCGGCTGATGCCATAGTCGCCCTCGCCGGCCGGCAGTAGCGTGGGTGTTTCGATTTCGAGCACGGCCGACAGGTGCGGCGGTACCGGGCGCGGCTCAGGCTCCGGGCACTCGAGCGGCGCCGCTACGTCGGTCAGCACGACCGGCGCAGGCCTCGGGGCCGCGGCGCAGCCGCTACAGGCCGCGAGCAGCATCAGCCAGCGCATCGGTCATTTCCTCGGCCGGCGGTACGTCTGGTCGCGCCCGGCGCTCGCGGTCGCGGGTCGTAGCCTCGGACGCCGCACGCCTGATCGCGGCCTCTTGCGCCCTCGCCCGCGACTCCTGGTCTGCGAGACGGGCTTTGAGCGCGGCCTGCGCCTGGATGTACGTGGTGCGGTCCGCCGCGAGGCGCTGATTGATCGCGGACGCTCGCTCGAGCGCCTCGTCGAGCATCGCGACGCGCCGGCCGAGCTCGTCGGCCTTGGCGCGCGTGACGGCGTGCCGTGAGCGCTCGAGCGCATAGCCGCCTGCTGCGATAGCGAGCGCGAGACCGAGCGCCGCGGGGATGTACCAGCCGGGCAGCGGGATCACCCGATCCACCCCTGCCGCACGGCGTAGTGCAGCATGAGCGCCGTCGTCGCCATGCCTGACAGGCAGCCGCAGAATGCCCCGCACACAGTGGCGAGCAAGACGTTTTTTACCTCCGTCCGACCCACGACAGCGAGCACCTGCACCAGGCGCTCGTCGACGCTTTTGAAGCGTCCCTCGATGCGATCCATGCGCAGCGCAGTCTCTCCAATCAGGCCCTTGAGCTGGCCCATGTCATGGTGCTGCTGTTGTGCCGCAGCTTGCTGTGCTGTGCGCTCGAGCGGGTCCACATCAAAGCCTCGTCTCTTGGGTGTCGTCGCCCACGTCACTCGCCCGGCGCCGCCGCGCGACCTTGAATACCTGGGCGGCTCCGTGGCACCCACGCCAGCGCAAAAAGGCGATCCAGATGTCGGCGACGACGGGGGCGAAAATGCCGGCAGCGGCACCATGCCAAAGCGCGATCTCGATGGGATACCCCCAAAGGTAGCCAACCAGCGTCTGCGCTGGCGCCGCGATCCCGAATGCATACAGCCGCGTCACAAGTCGGCATGGACGGTCGGCGCCTCGGTACTGGCGGTCGAGGCGGATCGCGCGGACTTGCGAGATCGCGAACAAGGACGTGAGCGTGTACGACACCGCGACGAAGAGCGGCATGCCCCACTCGCTCTTGACGCGAGCCGCCACGTCTAGCCAGGCCGCCACCAGCTCGGCGCTCATTCGCCCACTACCATCCACGCAGTCAGCCACCGCTGCGACCACCGCTCCGGGTGAGGTCTGCCCGGTCTCCACGCCCGCATGTACTGCCCCCACGACTCAGCGCTGTCGTGCCGCTGCGGCAGCGCGTCGGGGAGCGTGTAGAGCAGCAGCCTCCCGAGCCCTGCGGACAGCGTGCAGTCATACACCGTCGCCTGCCGCAGCTCCTCCGGCGTCAGGTCCGCATAGTCGAGGTCGGCCACGAAAGCCGCCGCCATGCCCTGCGTCGCGGGATGACGCAGCACGCCAGGCAGCGCCGAGAGGTTGCCAGGCTCCCACATGAGATACGACAGCGCCGGCCCGCCGATTTGCTTGCGGTGTCGCAGGTCCGACTCCTGCAACGCGACCGCCACGAGCATCGCCCGGGCTGCGCCTGAGGAGAGCCGCGCTGGCAATATCGAGAGCGCAGCGTCGACGTGTCGGAGCCAGAGGGATGCTTTCATGCTGTTACGGATCGTTCCGTTGAAAGGCGCCAATATCGGGCGGGACGCGCGCGCGTTTGCCTTCGTAGTCGTAGTGGACGCAACCAGTTGTGAGGTAACAAGTACCTGCACGAATCGCCGGACTGTCGGGTTTGAGGCGGAAACCCTCCGGTGTGGTTGGGCTGGAGCCTCCGATGAAGAGTGGTGCCGCGGTCAAATCGGACGCATCGAGGGTCACGTCATTATCGCTTTGCGTGATCAGGTTGTTCGACTCCGTCGGCGCGTTGCTGAGCCCCTCTACCTTGATTCCGCTGCCCGTGCCTACGCAAATGTTGTTGCGGAACGTGCTTGCGGCGGCGGTTACAGAATACTCCGCACAGTCCTCGATCGGATTGAGAATGGTGTTGTTGTAAAACGCGTTGCCGGTTGCGTCGGAATTCGCCACACAAATCCCGTTCGTGGAGTTCACAATGATATTGGCGGCGACTGTCGTGTTATCGCCCGACCATGTCGATATGCCGCACGCCTCATCGTTGTCGTTCATGTCGACGATAAAATTACGCGCTACCAGCACGCCATCACTCTGCAATGTTCGATCTTCGAGCGCGTGGTCTACGATAATCCCAACGCCATCACCTCCCGTGCCGCTATCGATGTCGGATATGTAGTTGTCAACGACGCTACCGCCCTCGCACATGCCGAGCTGTATCCCATTCGCCGGCGCGGCCCCCGTGTTCTTGCCACCGCCCCGGATCACATTCCCGCTGACCGTGTTGCTGTAGCCGCTCACGGCCTTCCATTTCGGGCTGATCGGATAGAAATCGATGTTGTCGAACGTATTATTTTTGATCTGAAGTCCGTACGGCCTCACGTCCGCCGTGGTGAAGCACTCCTCGGTTGGGATAAAGACGCGAACACCTTGCTTTACCTCGCTGAAAGCATTGTCTTCGATAGTGAGATTGTACGGCGCGGCCTCGACGCCTGAGCACGTCTGCGACGGATCGGGGAAATCCAAGCGGATAGCTTCGTCATACAGTCCGGCAAACGTGTTCCCAGAGATCGTGACATCGTGTATTGCCACTGTCTCGTCGGTTGCGTGATTTGCGTTGATCCCCCGGTATTCGTTCGTTCCGACCTGCGTAAAGTCGTTGTTGCGGATGGTGACGTGGTGTGCCCCGCTGTTGATCTTGATCGCTTGCGACGCGTCGCTGCCGTTTTGGATCGCGCCGAACGTAATGTCCTCGATGATGATGTACGGGCGCCCCACGGCAAGCGCCGTCACGCCGCCCGTGCGGGAGAACACGGTGTCCTCGTCCGGGCACGCGCCGCTTATCGTTATCTCGCTGCCGTCGCTGCCATCCGCCCCTACGGTCAGGGCGGTTTCGTCGAACTCTCCGCACAGATACAGCGTGTCGCCGGCTGCGACGTTTGCGCCTCCCCACGCGATGTCTGAGAATCCGTCGAACGCGTCCTCGTAACTCGTGCCATCCTCGGCGCCATATTCCCCGCTCACGGGGCGCACGTACCACGTATCCGCCCCCGCCCACAGCGGCCAGCACAGCATCAGCGCGATCAGCCGATTCATCATGGCGTGAAGATCCCCGTAGCGATGACGCTGATGTTCGCGCCAGTCGTGACCGACCACGCACCCGTCGTGCTGCGGGTGTTGGATGGTGCGGCAAGCTTGAACGGCTTCAGGTCTGCGATGGAACTCGCCCCGCCAGCGAACACGGTGATCGCGCTTCCGCCCCCGTCCTTGATGCTGACAGCGCCAGGCGATGTGCTCGCAGGGATTGCCCACAGCTCGTGGATGAAGTCCCCGACCGCACCGGTGTTGCCAAGCACTTGGTCAGTCTGCGACGCCGCGACCGTTTCGTAGTCGTACGGACCAGGGATAATCTGGCTCACGTCCCACGCCGTGTTTGCGCCGACTTGATGCACATCGAGTGCGTTGTTGTGGGCGGTGATTTTTACATCGGTGCCATCTGAGTCCGGCGCGACCAGCGGTGTCGGTGCTTGCTTCACGGTTATGGTCATGTCGTCTCCTCACGCCGCCACGGTTTCGTCGGCGAAGCTCGTGTAATAGGTCACCTGGAAGAGCATCTGGTAGTCGATCGCATCCTGGTCGGCGTCTTCCATGAGGAACTGCCGTGCCACCTCTTCGGTGTTGTATGCGAGACCGTCCAGGGTGCGGGCGTCATGATTGCCCACGAGCGCGGCATACACAGCACTCGCGGTCGAGTCAGCTACCTGGTCCGGCATGTCTCCGCGCGCCAGGATGCTCACCTGCACGCGCAATCTCCGCTCGCTCGCCTGCTGCAGCGGCGACTCGGTCTCCTCCGAGACCGGCATCACGACGACGACGATGCCCTCACTGCGGCGCACGGCGACCAGGCGCGAGCGCTCGACCGGCACGGTCGACGGCAGGGCGGCCGTCAGGTTGGCCGCAATCGCGACCAGGATCTGCTCGCGCAGTGACGCGGCCATCAACGCGTGGTGCGCTGGCGCGCGGTGAACGGCATGTAGAACTTCGCCTGCAACCCGCCGCCGGTGACGGTCACGGTGGCGACGTACTCGGTATCGGCCTCGAGGTCGAGCGTATCCTGAACGGTGCCGCGATAGCGCCCGGAGCTCGCCGCGACGTAGGCGAGCGTGAGCGGCGTGCCCAGGATGTCGTCGCCGCCCGCCGCCGGCGCGATGCTGGTGCAGGTGACCGTGGCGTCGTTGATGTAGTCGTCGTCGATGTCCCGCAGTCGGTCGAGCTCGAGAATGTTGTCGTTCTCGACGTAGGCGAGCAGCGTCGCGGTCACACGGCCTCCGCGAGCCCGAGGGCGATGAGCTGCTCGGCTTGTCGCGTGGGCAGGTCGACCTCCGCGCCCTTCGGGATGCGATCGACGCGCTGGACGACCGTGATGCCGGCGACCTTGAGTTCCTTGACCGCGACGGTCCAGGGGTGGGCATCGACGCCGTCGAGCTCGGCTGGCTGGAACTGGTTGCTGTCTTCGACGAGCTGCAGGGTGCGAATGCGCATGGTGCCCTCCTATCAAGCCGCGGCGGCGGTGCCGGTGCCTGAGAAGGTTCCTCCCGCGGTGATGCCAGCGGTGACGGAGGCGGATTGAGCGCCGCCGCCCGCAGCCGGGAGGAAGTAGGTGCGCAACATCTCGAACGCGCTGCGTGGATCAATGTTGAGCACCGCCGATTCTGCCTGTGGCAAAACGCGCGGCCACGCCAGCGCGAACGTAGTGCTGTGTTCTGAGGTTCGCCATGCTGATGATCGGTAGTACCCGCCGACCGACAACACCATATCGGAGTCTTGCCAGTTGTACGGATGTGAGCCTTGATATGCTATCTGCGGTACGCCGTTCTTCGACCAATCCAACCGCAAGTATTTATTGCCGCTTGCGAACGCGCCCCAACGGCCCACGAACACAAGATTGTCGCCTCCGGCCCAAAGATCGCGTATCCCGGCCGCGCCATAACCAGATGTGCCGACACCAGTGACGATATTGGCCGCGCGGAACCAGTGATAAGTGCCGCCACCGTCACACTCTAGCGACAAAATGAAGCCGCCAGCAAGCTCCCCCGTCCTTGCCAACGAGAAGACCGCCGGATATTTAATGCCGGATATTCCAGCCGCCTTTACAGCAGCCAGCACGGTTAACTCCTTCGGCCAATTGAGGTTGGTAGAGTGTGGGTTAAGCGTGATTGGCGCTATCCACCGATTCTCTACGCTGTATGACGTGCTTCTATAGGCCGGGCCGAACTTTGAATAGCCTGTAGCATGTCCTGTGGCTAGCGTGCCCTTTTTTTCCCAGCAGTCGAATCCGACAGAGCCAAACTGCTTATACGGCTCGCCCGCGTACCACCCGATCAGCAGATCAGCGAATTCGGATTTTACGCGCATGCCGTCGACGGCGATGCGTCGAGGCTGGCGCGGGCGGATGTAGATTGCCATCGGTTAGGCCGCGCGCTGCTCCGTGATCACAGCGCTCACGAGGATGTTATTGGTACTGCCCGCTGTGATGCCTTCAGCCTGGATTTTGCCCCCCTTGAACGGGATTGGTAGCGGCACCGTCTTGATGACCTTTTTGCCGCTGCCGCTCGTCTCGCCGGTGTACACATCGAGCACAGCGAGCAGGGTGCCGCCGCCAGTCACGCCACTGGCTACCGCCGTGTCGAATTCGTCCGTGCCAGATGTACTGTCATCTGGGTCGCCGTTTGTTTGAAGCAGCCAGAAGAAAATCTGATCATCCGCCGCAGGTGCCCCGGCCGTGTACTCCGCTTTGAGAGTTATGCTCGCCGCCACACACGTCTCGTCGAGGTTTACTTCGTCACTCACGACGCTGCTATTGGCGTTCGCGGTGCCGTAGTCGGCGGAACTCCAGAAAACATGCGTCTCGGTGTGCGTGATCGCCATTACTCAGCCCTCGCCCGCGCGATGTCTACTAAGGCGCGCGGCTCCTCGCTCGCCGTCCACGGCTGTGCCCAATCCACACCCGCGCTTGCGTAGCGCGGCGCACTGCTCGTTGCCATCGCAATGAGATCCGTGCGTGCGGCGCCCGCCGGCAAAGCAGCCGAAATCAACGAGCGAATTTCAGCATCACTGGTGTAAAGCGGCTGGCCCGCTGCGATGCAGTTACGGACGTGCCGCGCTGCCGTCTTGATCGCCGGGGTCGCGCCTGACGACACGAGATTGTCAATGGTCTCGCCCAAGCCGTGGCGCATCATCCACTTTTCGAGCTCGCGCCACTCGATGTCAACGTAGACGGTCACATCGGCCAGCAGCCACGTCAGCAAGTCGGCGTCGGTGTCGTCGCGCCACGCGGGGCGATTGGCGTCGAGGTATTCGCGAAGTGTGCTCATCAGTCCTCCACCTTCGCCAGCGTCGCCCGCATGATCTGCCCGTCGTCTACCGGCATCACGTCGCGGACGGTGTAGCAGACATCGGCGATCGTGAGCGTGTGGCCGCGTTCGAGACCTGCGAACTCACTCGCCCGGTACAGCACCTGGTACTCTGTGGTCTGTACGGCGCCGCCGAGGATGTCCGCGCCGGGGGCGTCGAAAATCACGGTACCGGTGTCGCCGTCGGTGTAGTCGTCGCCGGTGGACCAGGTGGCGGACACACCGAAATCGCTGAGCGAAAAAAAGGCCGTCAGGTCTTCCGTGAAAGCCACACATCAACCCTTGGCGGGCTCGACCACGCGCGTGACGTAACCGCCGCGCTCGAGCTGGGCCGCGCGATCGCGCGACAACGTGAGCACCTGGCCGCGGGTGACGCCGGGCCAGGAGCGCACGACAGAGTATTGCGGCGCCCTCTCGGGCGCCGACTTCTCGCGCTTGACGCTCATACCCGCAGGATGTTCGCGAACCCGCGGTTCGTCGCGCTCTGCAGGTTCTCCTCGCGGCGGAAGCCGAGAGCGAAGATCGTCGCGTAGGTGCCGGTGCTGCCGTTGCCGGCAGTCGCGGTGACATCGATGTACCGCTTGCGACCGCGCAAGTCGATCTCGAACGCGAAGAACTTGTTGTCGTCATCGGCCGAAGGCAGCGCCGAGGTCGCGCCCGAGATGTCCTCGGACGTGCCATATACGAGCCCGGTGATGTCCTCGTGATTGCTGGCCGAGGTATCGGACTCGGTGACTTTCAGCGCTGCCATGGCGATGTCGGTGTCGCCCAGGTAGACGATGATGGCCAGCGAGTCGTAGCCCTTGGTGTCGATCTCCGCCGTGGTGAACGACGTGCCGTCGGCTTTGGCGGCCGGCGGCGTGACGGAGATGATCTTGTAGCTCTGCAATGCATTCATGGTGGGGTCCTCTGTTTCCGCCGTCAGGCGGGCGCGTCTCCGCGTGTGCAGAGACGTGCGATGGGTGTGTGCCGCTTACTCGCCGATAAGCGCGACGACGGGGCCAGCTACGGAGGTGTCGCCGAGGTCGTGTACCACGATGTCGAATCGCTCCGTCGCGACGATGCCGATCTGGTCGTATTCGGCATAGCGCTCGTTGAGAACCCGAATGGTGAAGCCACGACGGTCGCCCATGGTGGCGGCCTTGCTGAAATCGCCGAACAACAGCATGGCGACGTTCGAGAGGTCGCCGATGCTGGTCGGCATCTTCTGGCTGATGCGGATGGGATAGCCCAGGTAGTTGAGCTGCGGACGCCCGGCCAGGGTCTGGATCGTGTTGCCGCCGGCAGCCTGCTTGAGCGCGTCGAACACGAGCGTATTCGCCGGCCGCGAGCAGACGAAGGTGGCCATGTCCGCCGCGTACTCCGGCAGCGCCGCCATCAGGCTGTTGATGTCGTCGGCATCGAGCTCGGCGAAGGTGTCGTGATTGCTGGCCGCGTCGATCGCACCGGCGCTGTGGTTGCCGTCGATGATCTTCGTGCGAAAGCCGACGATGCCGCCGTACGTCGACGTGCCGTCGCCGTTGAAGCAGCAGTCGTCCTCCTTTTCGGCGAAGGCGTAGGCCATCTCGTTCGCGAGATCCTCGGCCACATCGATGACGGCGTCCTCGGCGTAGTCGGTCGAGAAGCGCGTCAGCGCGCCCAGCTTGCGGGCCGTGAGCTGCACCTGGTCCCAGCTCTTGTCGCTGGCCGTGATGGCATCCTCTTCGCCGACGAAGTACGCCGTCACGCCGCCGGTGCGTCGCGGCACCATCAGCGTGTCCGACGCCATCGGCACGATGCGCAGGAGCTGACGGGCGACGCCGTACCGTTCGCGCAGATCGATGATCGCTTGGCTCATCTGCTCCGGCACAACGGCTCCACCCTTGGAAAGGGCTGCGCCGGTCATGACGCGCACGCCGTGGTCATTGCACCACCGCATGGCCTTGTCGTCGCCGAGCAGCGTCGCGCGCGCCCACATGCCGGCCTGGTAAGCGACCTCTTCGTCGCTGAAGGCGCGCATGGTCTTGTAGCGCGGGCGTGCACCCTCGACGCGCACGTCGCGCACCGCCGGCACCGGCTGCGGGGCCGGAGCGTTGACGATGGCGTTGCGCAGTGCGCGCTGCATGTCGTCGACGGTGCCGCCGACCGCGATGAGCTGCTCGGCGATCTCGCGAGCGCGGGGTACGGCCTTGTGCTTGCCAGCCAGCGCGCGGATCTCCGCGTCGACGGCCTCCCGCGACTGCTCGGTGCGCTCTTCCGTGGATTCGCCAGCCACCTCGGCCGGCGTGACAGTGGGGTCTTCGCGGCCCTCGTCCGCGGTCTCGGTGATTGCCTGTTTCGGCATGGTGGCGTCCTCCGGTTGGAGTGTGGGGGGGTGAGCCCGGCCGACGCCGACGGTGGCGTCTGCCGGTACGGAAACGATGGAAACCTCGAGCGGCTCCCAGTCGGTGATGCGGTAGGTGTCGCCCTCCGCATCACTGCGGTCGAGCTTCATCTCGTGGATCCGGTAGCCGACCGAGACGTGGCGACGAATGCCGTCTTGGACGTCGCGGAAGATCTCCTCGGCGAGCTGTCCACGGCCGAACCGCACGACGGCGCGCCCGCGGCGATCGCGGTCAATGCGTGCCGATTCGACGACGCCGAGCTGGCGGTCGGAGTCGTGCTGCAGCAGCAGCGCGGCACCGTTGTTCATGCGCTCGAGACGCACGGCGCCGGAGGCATGATCGAGCACTTCCTCGCCATACCAGCGGGCCACCGGCTCTTCGCTCGAGAAGGCGAGCTCGACAGTGCGGGCTTCCTCGTCGATCGTGCGGGTGTCGACGGCAAATTCGCGGTAGCCGATCTCGCCGGCGGCCGGCTTACGGCTCTCCGTTGTCGGTGCCTGCGTCTGCGGCATTGTCTGTCTCCTGAGCTGGGGCCTGCGCACCGCCGAGGTCGAGCGGGATCCCGAGGTCGCGCAGGCGCTGCATGTCCTGTGCGAGCTCGTCCCAGACTTCGTCCGGATCGCGGCCGGTTTCGCGGATGATGTCGCTGACCGAGCGGGTGCGCTGACGTAGCGCGGCCTCGTTCGCGGCCTGGTCCTTCTGCGGATCGACCCAGGGCCAGCGGCGCGGCTGCCAAGCGACCGCACGCACCTGGTCGTAGCGCATCGGGTCGACCGGCTGACCATTCGGGCGCACGAGCGCGCCGGAGTAGAGCGCGGCGTTCAGCCAGTGCTCGAACACGCGCTCGCAGAAGTGCTCGATGATGAGCTCCTGGGTCATCATCCAGAGGTCGCGCTCGGCGAGGGCCCCCTGGCGCAGGCTCGAGTAGTTGACTCCCTCGAGGTCGTTGGCGAGCGAGTTGTAGGACACGCCGAAGCCGCTGGCCATGGAACGCAACAGCGCCTTCACGAAGGGCCCGTGATCGACGTTCGGGAAGGCCGGGTCCCAGCCCTTGAACGTGTACCCGGGCGGCAGTGCCGTGGTGAGGCCTGGCTCGAACGTGTCGACCAGGTGCCCCTGGCTGTCCTCGCCCTCACCGAGCGCGCCGGAGGCTTCGCCCGTCGCCGGGTTGATGGGCGGCGTCGATTCCGCCTCGCGTTCGTAGAAGCCCATCTTCGACGCGCCTGCGCGTGCCGCGACGACAGCGGCCTCTTCGTAACCGTCGAGATGGTGCGCGTCCTCGAGGGCCGTGTGCACCCACGGGATCCCGCGCGTCTGCCACACCCACTCGGGCAAGCGCAGGTGGATGATCTCTTCCGAGGCGATACGGACCCGGTCGCGACGGTAGCGGTCGTGCCGGTGCAGCCTGGGATCGTCCTTCACCAGGTGGTAGGCCACCGGCCGGCGCCATTGGTCGAGCTCGACGCCCATGACGACCACGTTGCCGTTCCCGAGGTCGGCGTTGTGATCTACGTCGAGCGTCTCGGGATCGATGGCCTGCAACGCGAAGCGGTACACGTTGCGATCCCAGCCCATCACCAGGCGGAAAAGAGCTTCGCCATCGCCGGCGAGGGTTTCGACCGCGAGGCAGCAGATATCGCGCCAGGAAAGCGTGCCGGTGACGTCTGCGGAGCCGACGCGGCCCCAGGCCTGCCAGCCGGCCTCGACCGCCTTGCGGAGCGGCTGGTCGGGCTTGCCGTTCTTCAGCACCGCCTTGGACTGCAGCCGGATCCCCTTCGGCCCGATGACGTTGGTCTTGAGCAGCCGCAGGAAGTGCTTGACGTGATCGTTGTTCTCACGCGCGTCGCGGGCGCGGGCGCGGAGCGTCGCGAGGCCGTAGCGGACATCCGCGTCGATGCGCTGGCTGTGCGTGGGCCAGTCCGAGTTGAGGACGGAGACCTTGGCTGCCTTGAAGGCACGCTTGAACTCGCGCGGCAATGGCGTCACGTTGCTCATCCACGAAACCTCGCGCGGACTCGATTGCCGCTGCCTTTGCCTTGCCGGGTACGTTCGGCGGCGAGCTCGTTACCGACCTCGGCGCGGTAATACCCGCGCAGCTTTAGGAGGTCGCTGATCGGTGTGCGTGTCAGCGAGCGGCCGTGAATCGTGTACGACTGCTGATCGAGCGTGGCCCGGTTCTCGAGGACGGCCTCGATCGCGTCCAGCATCTTGCGTGCGTGACTGCGCGGATCGGTCGTCGCGGAGTCGCGGTTCGCAGCGACCTCGAGCGTCCCGTACCCGACGGTGACACGCTCGCTGTCCGAGCTGCGGATGATGTAGGCCTGCCAGGCGTAGGAGCCCGCCGTGTAGGCCGCCGTGGTCGCTGCCGCGACCTCGACCACATAGTCGCTGCCGTCCTCCGCCGCCGTGATCTCGATCTCTGCCGTTGTCGTGCCGTGGATCCGCAGCGAATACTTGAGCTGGTAGCTGGCCGGCGGGTAATCGTCGCCGAGGTCGGCGCGTTTCCACACCCAGCGATCGCCCGCGATCAGCAGCACCGGCTCGACGAGCGGGTAGTTATCGCGGTCGAATAGGTTCATTGCCACCTCGAGACGAACCCGCGGCTGCGGGGCCGTGGACGCGGCGCGCTGGGTTGAGTCGGCGCGGCCTGTACTGGAGCGGTCACGGGCGACACCACCGGCGCGTCGTCGTCAACCTGCACCTGGCGCAGGATGGCCCGCTCGAGGCCGTCCCAGTTCATGCGCGGCACTGCGGCGTAGAGCGCTGCCACGTACGCGTATACCTCGCAATCGAGCGGCTCGTTGCGTTGCGTGCCTTCCTTCTCCCAGACGACGACCTCGTAGCCGCGTCGGTTGGTCTGCCGCTTGAGCTTCTCCGCGGTCAGGCCCTTGAAGTACGTGTCCGGCAGGCCCATCGGCCAGTGCATGGCACCGGGGCCCGGCTCCGTGATGTTTAGCCGGCGGTAGATCTGCTCTTTTGCGGTGTCCGTGCCGACTGGCCAGAGCTTGACGCCGTGCTCTACGGTGCGGCCGCGGTAGTTCACGTCGACCATGGTCGGCTTGCCCAGGATAGGGCGGCCCCGCAGTGACGAGCCCTTCACCGCGATGACGTGGCGCGCTGCCCGTCGGCGACAGTATTCGTAGACCGTGTGCGTGCAGTGCCCGCCGGTGTCGACCGCGGTCGCGGTGATCCCGAGCACGGCGCCGCTCGCATGCGGCCAGCGCCGGCTGAGCAGCTCGTCGAGCTGTGCCCAGACGGTGGCCTCGCCGTCGAGCTGCACGGGGTCGCCATGCAGCACCTGGTAATCGATGAGCCACGACTCCTCGTCGCGGCCCCAGGCCTTCACCTTCACCTCGAGGCGATCGCCCTGTACGTCGACGCCTGCCGTCAGCAGCAGCCCGCCCGCCGGCACCGTGCGGATGAGATAGTCCGTATCGGCGCGGAGCTTGAGTGCGACCTCGTCCGGCTGCTCGAAGCTGTCCTCGTAGCTCTCACCCAGGACCGTGTTGGTCCACACCTTGCGCAGGTTCGGCTTGCCCTCGCTCTCGAGGTATTCCGTGACGGCCTGGCGCCAGGAGTACCAGCCGAGCGGCGCGTAGAGCGCTGACAGCGCGAACCCGCACGCGCGCCGAGGGCCGGGGGAGTGGGCCACCCAGCGGCCGGCTGTGAGCATCGCCGGCTTCGCACTCTCGTCGATACGCGCGTTGCACGCCGTGCATTCGTACCAGACGTCCAGGATGTCGTGCGTCGCGCGGGACGTGAGGCTGTGCTCGTCGGCCTGGCCGGCCGCGCCGCAGTCTGGGCAAGCGTGCGGGCCAGGCTCCACGCCGGCGGCATCCGAGACCGTGCCGCAGTGCCGGCAGGTGTACTCGTGCTCGAGCGCGACCTCGTAGCGCACCTGGTCCCACACCAGCCGCTGCTCGTGCGCGCAGTGGGGACAGGGCACGTAGTAGTGCCGCTGATCGGACTTCTCGAACTCCCGGTCGATGCGCGAGCGGCCCTTGACCGTCGGCGTCGACGTCTTGAACTTCTTCGTGCGGCTGCGCCCGCCGGTGCGGCGCTCGGCGAGCTTGAGCGCGTCGCCCTGGCCGTCGAGGTCGTCCGGGTATTCGTCGATCTCGTCCGCGTACAGGTACTGCACCGGGACCGACTTCAGCTCGGCCGCGGACTTCGAGCTCGCGAGGAGCAGCGTGCCGCCCGGGAAGTCCTTCATGCGGGTGGTGTTCCCGCTGTCGCGGCTGCGGGCCGGCGCGATGCGTGCGCGGATGGCCGGGCACTCGTCGATCATCGCCGCCAGGCGTTGCTTCGAGGTGCGCGCCGAGGTCTCGCTTGAGGGCAGCACGTACATCACGACCCCGGGCGCCTGGGCGATGATGTAGCCGATCCAGTTGTGTCCGCACTCGGTGCCGCCGATCTGCGACGGCTTCTTGAACACGACATCCGTCGCCGGGTGCGTAGCCGACAGGCAATCCATGATCTCGCGCAGGTACGGCGTGCGTGCCGTCTTCCACTGGCCGGGCTCGTTGCCTTCCTTCCCGGTCAGGATGCGGTACTGGTCCGCCCACTCGGACACCGTCAACACCGTGACCGGCTTGATGCCGTCGGCGAATCCGGCGCGCCATGCGGCGGCGGCATCACCGTAGCGTGTCTGTGCTGCCCCCTCCCAGCTTGCGGTGGAGTTCATCGAGTGCGGCGGTGAGTTCCTTCAGAAGCAGGTAGTGAACCTGCGCTTCGTCGCGTTCTGCCGCCAGCACGGCGGCCAGGCGGTCCGGGATGTTGGTCAGCGCATCGCGCACCTGGCGCGCAATCGTCGTGGCCTCGCGGCGCATGTCAGCGAGCCGGCCGAGCTCGCCGCGTTCCTTCGCGAGGTCCATCTCAGCCCGCTCGACGCGGAGCTCCATCTCGCGTTCCTTGAACCGCGCGTAGCCGCTGGGCTCGGCGGCGGCCGGCTGCTCGAGGCTGAGCTCTCCCTCGCCACCGTCCCTGGCCGCTGCATGACGCTCGGCTACGTAGGCGCGGGCAGGGTCGCGCGCGGCCTGCAGCGTGCGGTCCGCAAGTGCCGGGTCGATCTTCGCCTTCCGCGTGTCGACGTGGCCGGCGATGGCCTGGCCACACTCGCACACCTGGTCGGCGATGTTCCGCGTCGAACCACACCCGGGGCATCCGATGAACAGCGGGATCTTGCCGGCCTGGCAGAGCTCGACGACCGTGCTCGGCACCCAGCCGCGACGCTTGGCGTAGGCCCGCCGCGAGATCAGCTCGCGCTGTTCGGTCGGGTGGTCGGCTGGGCGATCATCGGGATCGATCACGATCGGTTATCTCGAACCCTGCCTCACTAGACAAAAATCGGGGTACGAATCCC
>CAYLTE010000010.1:0-39592 GCA_964386195.1 uncultured Burkholderiales bacterium
CTCTTTCGCCATCTGTTCAGCGCGTTTTTCCACGACGATCTGCAGTCCGGGCTGGAACAGCTCGGCCCGGATCACCAGGGCCATCACCCCGCCCAACAGGAACATCGCGAACGAGAACCACAGGTACATCGTGCCGATGTCCTTGTGATTGGTCGTCGTGAGGTACTTCATGATCCCCGTCGGACCGTGGTGGTCGTGCGCGTGGTCGTGACCGTGTACCGCTTCCATAATCTCCGCTCTCCTGCTAGCTCGTGGTGTCCTGCGCTGCGCCGAACCGCCCTATCTCGACTGGGCAATCATGTGATCGACCGCCGCCTTGACCTGCTCATCCGTCAATGCGGTGTTGCCGCCCTTGGGTGGCATCATGTTGAAGCCGCCGATCGCGTGGCCATAGAGAACGTCGAGACCCTTGGCGACACGCGGCGCCCAGGCGGCCTGATCGCCGGTCTTGGGTGCGCCCGCAATGCCCGCGGCGTGGCACAGCTGGCAGCCCTGCGCGTAGACGGCCTCGCCGTCCGCGACGTTGTCTGCCGGCGCGGCAGCCGCTTCCGCAGGCGCGGCATCGGCCGGCGCAGCGTCCGTCGCCGTATCGGGCGCAATCGCCGCGACCGGGGTGCCCTGCTTCGCCTTCTGCTCGGTCACCCACGCGGTGTACTCATCCTCGGAGACCACGCGAACCACGATCGGCATGTAAGCGTGCTCCTTGCCGCACAGTTCCGCGCACTGGCCGCGGTAGACACCCGGCTCCTCTGCCCGGAACCACGTGTCGCGCACGAAGCCGGGGATCGAATCCTGCTTCACGGCGAGGGCGGGGACGTACCACGCGTGGATCACGTCCCCGGCGGTCAGCAGGACGCGGATCTTCTTGCCGACGGGCACCACCATCTCGTTGTCGACCTCGAGCAGGTAATTCTCGCTCTTGGCATCGACGTTCTGAATCTGCGCGCGCGGGGTCGCCAGCGTGCTGAAGAAGCTGATGTTCTCGTCCAGGTACTCGTACTGCCACTTCCACTGGTAGCCGGTGACCTTCACGGTCACGTCGGGGGAGGACGTGTCGCGTTGCGCGAGCAGCGTCTTGGTGGCCGGATAGGCCATGCCGAGAAGGATCAGGAAGGGGATGACCGTCCACAGCACCTCGACGGTCGTGTTCTCGTGGAAGTGCGCCGCCTGGTGTCCGACCGACTTGCGGTGCTTCCAGATCGAGTAGAACATCAACCCGAACACGACGATGAAGATGATCAGACAGATCACGACGATCGCGTTGTGCAGGTCGTACACCGCGTGCCCGAGCGCGGTCTTCTGATCCTGCAGGTTGAACCGCATTTCCGCGCCGGCAAGGCCCGTCCATATGGACAGTGCCAGCGCCAGCAGGGTGTGGGCAGTTCTTCTGATCATGTTCGATGTCTCCCCGACGGAATGCCTGTTTCCAACTCGCGATGTCAACCGTGGCGCCCGCGCCGCAGCTGGTCCTTCAATGTCTGCGCCACCTCAGCCCTCTTCTCCGGCGTGAGGTGACGTCCAAATTCCACTTCCCGCCCGTGCGAACGCAGCGCCAGTGCAGCGGCACCGCCGTTGCGCTCCGGCTGGACCACGACCTGCGCCCAGAAACGATTGAATTCGAACCGTGTGGGCCGGCCGGTTTCCCAGCGCTCGATGAGGACGCGGTCGCCGCAGATCGAAATGCTCTCGTAGTCCCCAGCACGTCTGCCCATGGCCCGGAAGGCCAGGTACAGGAGCGCCATCTCCGCCCCTGCAAAGGGCAAGATCATCCAGGCGCCGTGCAATGCGAAGGCCAGTGAAATGGCCAGAGAGACGAGAACGAACGAGCCGAGTACCGCGTTCCTGCCAGTCGGCGAGAGGGAATTGTTGTGCCGCGACACCAGCAAGAAGCTGTGCGGTTCCTCGCCGTAGGCTTGATCCATGACGGACTCTGACTCGAAGCTAAGTCGATTGCGGGCCCTCCTCCCCAATCGCTCAAGAATTTAGCACACGGGCCTCCCGCAAATCAAGGACAGGCGCGGGCCTCAGCCAGGCCGCGGCGCGAAGCGGATCACGGACCTGCCGTCCTGCGTCACCCGCGGCGGCTGGTCGGGCTTCCAGGCATGGCCGTAGACGATCTCGAAGGTGGCCGGCAGACGGCCGTCGCGCTCGAAGGCGCGATACCCGCGCTCGAGCTTGCCCAGCCAGTGGCGGCTGCGCAGCCCGGTCGAGCCGGGCCGCACGGCACCGGAACTCCCGCTCGCGCGCAGATCCTCGAGCAGTGCACGGACATCAGGGTAGGTCAGCGCGATTCTTTCGACGTCCATCACCGGACCGGCGAAGCCCTGACGCACCAGCGCGTCTCCCACGTCGTGCATGTCCGCGAAGCGCGGCCCCGGCCACCGACCGGCGTAGGCCGCGCGCAGCTCCTTCAGCGTGTCAGGGCCGAGGGTGGAGAACATGAACAGTCCGCCCCGCCGCAACACCCGCCGGACTTCGCTCAGCACGCGGTCCGGATCGGCGCTCCACTCCAGTGCAAGGTTGCTGCACACCATGTCGAACGTCGCGTCCGCCACCGGCAGTTGCTCCATCTCGGCACAGACCGGCACGGGCTGCGCACGGCGCCAGCGATCCCAGAACGCCGGCCTGCGGTGGCCCGTCCGCAACATGTTCTGCGAGAAGTCGAGCGAGATGGCATGGGCGGCGGGATAGCGTGCGAGCAGTGCGCGCGCGATGTCGCCGGCGCCGCTGCCCAGGTCGAGCACCCGCGCGGGCTGCACGCGCACCAGGTCGAGGCGTTCGAGCATGCGCCGTCCCACCTCCTGCGCCAGCACCCAAGCACCGCCATATGCGCCCGCGTGCCGGTCGAAGCTGCGCCGGACACGGACCGGATCGATCGGCGGGAGATCAGCCACGCGCGCCCGAAGCCTTGCACCGTCGCGGGAAATCGGTCACATTCATGCTCATGTCATTCACTGTCCGGCACCGCATGCGTCGGTCCGCAGCACGGCTGGCCGCCGCCCTGATTCCCGTTCCCTGCGTCCTGTGCGGCGAGGTCGGGGAGCGATCGGGATGGTGCCCGGCATGTTGGAAAGAGATTCCTGGACGCGACGATGCGCGCTGCCCGGTCTGCGCGTTGCCGCGGCTGGGCGAGGGCCGCTGCGGACGCTGCCTGAGCCACCCGCCGCACTTCACGGCCACGGTCGCCGCAGCCCACTATGCCTTTCCCCTGGACGCCATCGTCTCCCACTTCAAGTATGGGCGCAACCTGGCGGTTGCGGCGCCGCTCGGCGCGCTGCTTTGCTCCGCCGTCGCCCAGGCACCGCGCCCCGACCTGCTGGTGCCGGTTCCGGCGGGACGCGCGCGACTGATCGAGCGCGGCTTCAACCAGGCAGCGGAACTCGGACGGTTCGTCGCACGTGCGCTCGACCTGGAACTGGACGCACGCGCAGTGCGCCGCCGCGACTCGGATCCACCGCAGGCCACATTGCCTCTCGATGCGCGGGCACGCAACGTGCGCGGCGCATTCAGCTGCGCACGCGCCTTCACTGGCGCGCGCATCGCCGTGGTGGACGACGTGTTGACGTCGGGAGCGACTCTCGACTCCCTGGCGCAGACGCTGCGCAATGCAGGCGCGAGCGACGTGCACTGCTGGGTGGTGGCGCGCACCCCTGCGCCCGGATGAAGGCGGACTACTGAAGTTCGCGAACCTGGCGCTCCACGAAGGCGCGCAGCTCGGGCGTCAGGCCCTGCAACTGGCTCGCGCGCTGGAACGCCGCAAGCGCGACTTCGCGCTGCCCGTCCGCACGCAGCGCCATGCCACGGCCCATCTCCCACACGGCATTGCCCGGCACGATTCGCAGCGCCGATGCATAGAGCTCGGCCGCATGCCGATGGCGTCCCACGCGCGACATCACGGCGGCGGTCATGGACAGATACTCGGCATTCCACTGCGCGTGCGGCAGGCCCTGCTCCAGCGTGCGCAGCGCCTCGGTCTGCGCGCCACGATCGAGCTGGAGGCGCGCGAGCAGCATGATCTGCCTGGGCTGGCGGGGGTTGGAGCGAAGCCCGTCCTGCAGCAGCTTCTCGGCCCACTCGCGCTCGCCGCGTTCGAGCAGTACTCCGAGCAGTGCCTGGCGCGGCGCGGAGGCAGCCGGGTCGATGTCCAGCGCTGCCCGCCAGGCGGCCTCCGCTTCATCGGTGCGGCCTCCGCGGAACAGTTCCATCCCCCGCCGGAACTCCTGCTCGGCGCGTTCGGCTGCCTCGAGCGGGCGAACCTGCTTGTCGATGCGTCCAGGCACCGCCAGCTCGTTCGCGTCGACTACCGGCTCGGACGGCGCTTGCCGTGCGAGCGGACCCTCGCGCGCCAGCGACGGGCGCTCCTCGTCCATCGCTGACTCGGGCGTATCGCTCGACGGCGGCGGTGCCTGCGGTTCGGCAGGAACGGCGGTCGCAGCCGGTTCGGGAGCAGGCACTTCCGGTGGAACCGGAGGCGGCACCTGCGGCGTCTCCGGCTGGATGGGAACGGGCGCGGGGAGGGCGGTGGCCGGTGACTGCTGTGGCGCTATGGGTGCCTGTGCCGGCGGGGTGACGGGGGCAGGCGCCTGCACGCGCTCCGGGGGCGGCGCGGGTTCGAGGCGCTCGGTCCACCACCACGCGAGTGCCGCGACGATCAGTGCGAGGCCAAGAAGCCACGAGTAGGCAGGCAGGCGCGGGAAGCGTGCGTCGCCCGCCGGCCTGACGCCGCGCGGCAGCGTCGCGGGGCCGCCGACTTCTCCTGCGTGACGCTTCTCGAGATCCTTGAGAACGCGATTGATCAGGCTCACCGCGTCCACCACCAGGCGACGCCGGCAGCGACCAGGGCGAGGACCGCGAGCAACAGCCACCAGCCGATCGCGACCTGCCGCGCGGCGGGCGTGTCCTCCACCGCCGCGCGCACGTGGCGCGCCTGCACCTTGTGCCCACCCTCGCCGTACACCAGCAGCAATGCCTTGTGAGCGACGATGTTCACCAGTCGAGGCAGGCCGTTGCTGGCGGCGAACAGCGCGTCCACCGCGCGCCGGTCGAACAGCGGCTTGCCGCTGTAGCCTGCCACGCGCAGGCGGTGCGCGAGGTAGAGCAGCAACTCGTCGCGGCTCAACCCGCCCAGCGTGTATTCGAAGGTGATGCGCTGGCGCAGCTGGCGCACGGAGTCCTGCGCGAGGCGTTCGTCCAGTTCCGACTGGCCGAACAGCACCACCTGCAGCAGCTTGCTCTTCTCGGTTTCGAGATTGCTCAACAGGCGCAGGGCCTCGAGCGTCTCCAGCGGCATCGCCTGCGCCTCGTCCAGACACACCACCACACGTTTGCCGGCGTCGGCGAACTCCAGCAGCGCCTGGTTGAGCCGCTTCAGGACCTGGTGCTGGTCGAGATCGCTCGCGACCGGGACGCCGAGTTCGTCGGCCAGGGCGTGCATCAGCGCCTTCGGCTCGAGGTAGGGGTTGGGGATGTAGGCGGAGACGAAGCGCTCGTCGAGCGTCGCGAGAAAGCGCCGGCACAGCAGGGTCTTGCCGGTGCCGACTTCTCCGGTGATCTTGATGAAGCCCTCGCCGTTGGTGATGGCGACCAGGAGGGTGTTGAGCGCTTCCTGGTGGGCGTTGCACGAAAAGACGAAACTGGTGTCGGGCGTGATCCCGAACGGGGCCTCGTCGAGGCCGAAGTGGGAGAGATACATGAGTCCGGTCATCCCGCCGCAGGCCGACGGGCAAACCGGCTCAACCCGAAGTGTTCTTCCGCTTGCTGTCCTTCTCCATGCCCGGCGCCGGCGTGTACTGGTAGCCGTCCAGGCGCTGCCGCACGTCGCGTAGATCCTGCTTCCACGTCTCGTTGCTCTGTATGATGGTTGGCTTGAGCAGAATGACCAGCTCGGTCTTCTGGGTGCGCCGGTTCGTGTTCTTGAAGGCGTGCCCGACCACGGGCAGATCCCCCGCCCAGGGCAAACCGCTCTTTCCGCGGGCACTCACCTCGCCCATCAGCCCGCCGATGGCCACAATGTTACCGTCTGCGACGCGAACGATGGTATCGGTCTCGCGAATATCGCTGGAAGCGAGCGGCAGCCGGAACACGCCGGCATCGCCCAGATCGATGTCCTTGGTCTTGTCCACGACCTGGCTCACGGACGGATGGACATGCAGGATGATCTGGTTGTTGGCATCGATCTGCGGGGTGACGTCCAGTGCGATGCCCGAGAAGAACGGCTGCACCGTGATGGATGGCGAGTTCTGCACCAGGCCGCCGGTGGTCGTCGTCTGGTTGGTCGTGATGTTGGTCACGAAGAACTCGTCCGTACCCACCTTGAGGACGGCCTTCTGGTTGTTCAGGGTGGCGATGCGCGGGCTCGACAGCACCTGCAGTTCGCCCTGCGTTTCGAGGAAGCCGAGCAGGGCCGCGAAGTTCTTGGTCTGGAAGGCCAGTCCGAACAGCGTGCCAGGGACCCCTGCGTTCGCGATCAGGTCGCCGGGCGAGGCCGGGTTCGAGCTCAGCTCGGAGTTGGCCAGCAGCTGGCCGTCCGGACCGCGTGCGGTGAACGTCGAGATCGCCCCCTCGGGTGACAGGCCCGTGCCCGGCGAGATCACGCCGCCGGCAATGCGCGCGTTGCTGTTGCTGTAGAAGGCGGCCCAGTTGATGCCCGTGGCAAAGCTGTCGTTGAGCCGCACCTCGATGATCTTCGCCTCCAGCATCACCTGGCGCGCGACCACCCCTTCCATGGCCTCCAGGAACTCGCCGACCATGCGCAGTTCCGCGGGAAACGCGCGCACGAGCACCAGTCCCGACTGCGGATTGACGATGACGTTGCGGCCGTCTTCAGTGCCGATGATGGTCCGCACCGCGGCCACCAGATCGTTCCAGAAGTCCGCGTCGGAGCGCGTCTCGATCCGGCTGCTCTCCAGCGCCCGGACGTTCGAGGGCTGGGTCGTGGAGGTGTTCGCCGCGGGCTGGGTGGCACCGGCGGAATCGGAGATGGCGCCTGAACTCACGCGCACCTCGCTGCGGCCCTTGCGCTGTCCCAGCAGGTAGTTCACCTGGAACATGCGGGTCTGCAGCGCGATGGGCTGGATGAGGATACGCGTGCCCTGCACCTTGTACTCGTAACCGTACATCTCGCGCACGGTGTCCAGGGCCTCGCCGACGGTGACGTCCTTGAGATTCACGCTGATGCGTTCCTGGATGCTCGGATGCACGATCATGCTGTAGCGCGTTCCGGCCACGATGGCCATGAACACCTCGTGCGCGGGCGCGCTGTTCACCGACAGATCGAAACGCGGTTCAACCGCCTTGCCGTCCACCTGCGGCATCTCGACGACGATGGGCGGCAGCAGGGCCTGCTCGGCCCTGGCCTGATCGACGTTCGGCACAGCCGCGATGGCCTGGTCCAGGGTTGCCTTGCTCGCATCCCATTGCGGCGGCTTGGGTGGCTGCATGTGCGCGCACCCTCCGATCAGGAGGACGAGCAGCAAGCCGGACAGGCGAAGCGCAAAACTCATCGGTGGCCCATGGTTGAAGGGTCGTGACGCAGCGTTGGCCGCGTCATATGACGGACTGAGCGGGACGTGAACGATCTGTCAGATCATTGACGGCCGGATCGGCGCAGTTTTTACAGTTATTTCAGGTCGGCAATCCTTCTCGCCGGCGAGGTGCCTTACTGGGTGCGCCCCCCGAAGCGCTTCTGCGCGGCAGGGTATAGCGCGAGCCGCTTCTCCACGCCGTTCGCGACGACCACGGCGGCGTCCTCGGTGACCCGCACCAGCCGGGCGGCGCCGATCCGCCCCCCCACGGGCACCAGCCTGCCGCTGATGATGGCGGCGTTGCCATTGGGCGAGCGGATCACCGACTGCAGGATCAGCAACGGCTCGCCCGGCGATGCCACTTCCGCCGCCACCCGCGCTCGCATGGGCGGCCGCGTCGGATCGTCCAGGGCACGAACGCTGCCGGTGACTGCGACGAGCGCGACGGCGAAAAGGGTGTGCCAGGCGTGTCTCATGTGCGGACCAACTCCGATCAAACCACCAGCCACGCCTCGTCCAGGCTCAGCGTGTAGAGCGTCAGGCTGAGCGTGGCGCGCGGATAGTCCGCCTTCAACGTCAACTGCCCCCAGAACAGCTGCCAGGGCTGGCGCTCGAGCCGGTTCAGATAGGCGAGCAGGTCGAGGTAGCTGCCCTCGACCACGACTTCGATGCCGTGCCGGAACACCTGCGCGCCGCGCGAGGTCGCCTTCGGGTCGCCGTCCTTGGCGTCCTCTGCCGCATCCAACGGCACGGCAGGCAGGTTGCGCATCGACACCAGCCGCACCCGGGTATCCTTGCCCAGCAACTCCTGCAGCACGCCGGGGATGCGCTCCGGCGGAAGCAGCGTGCGCTGCAATGCCCCGAGCTGGCCATCGATGCTCTCGAGCTCCCGACGAACCGCGCCGACACGCTCGCGCACGGCAGCGTTCGGATCCGTGCCGAGCACGCGCACTGTCTCTGCGCGTTGTGCCTGCGCGGCCGCAAGCAGGCGCTGCTGTTCCGCCATGCGCGCGAGCGCGGCGCCGCGCGACTGCAGCGCCGGTTCCACCCAGCCGACGTAGGTGAGCAGGCCGACCACGGCCACGAAGGCAAACAGCAGGACGAACCGCTCGCGCTCGGCGCGAGCCGCGAGCCATCCTTCGAGAGCGACCCAGCGCGCCTTCATCGCTGCTCCTCGCGCGCGTGCCCGCTCTCGGCGGTGGCAAGCCGGAACTCGAGGAACGCCGGTTCGCCGCGTTCATCGTCGTTGTCCGCCGCGGGTGTGCCCGGAACAGGGGTGTCCACCGCCAGGGTGCCGAAGGCCCGGCCGCGCAATGCGGATTCCTCGCGCAGGCGTTCCAGATAGCGCGGGAGCAACTGCGCATCGAGCGTGCGACCGTGGACGGTGATCTCGCGCCCCGCTCCTTCGATGCTCAGGCCGGTCAGCCACACGCCGTCGAGGCGCTGGCGGGCAAACGCGCGCAGGTACTCGGACACCCCGCCGGTGTCGCCGAGATCCCCCCGTTCGAGCCGTGCCATCACCTGCCGGCGGCCATCCACCAGGCTCTGCACCGACTCGAGCTCGGCCAGGACCGCGGAATCCGGCTTGCGGGCTGCGGCTTCCCTCGCCATGCGCGTGGCATCGTCCTGCACCGTCGCGAGCTGCGCGTCCTGGCTCGTGGAGAGGCGCGCGATGCGTCCGGATTCCACGTGGGCCAGCAGTCCTGCCACCACGGCACATACCGTGCACGCCACCATCGCCCGCAAGGTGAGTCGAGCACTGAGCCGCTCGACCGTGGGCGCCAGCACGGGGTTATAGAGGTTGATCTGCTGGCTCACGCCTGCGCTTCCTCGCGCATCGCAGCGCCGATGAGATGCAGGTATTCGCACTTGCGCATCGGATCCGACAACGCCGGAACGGCGGACAGGTCCACCGCTTCCCCCAGGTCGAACCCCTCGACTGGCAGATCGAGGTTCGCCTGCAGGTGTCCGAGCAGGGCGGGCAGTGGCGTGACCAGCAGCCGCGACACACTGACGTAGGAGAACTGTCGATCGAAGTGATCGAACGTGCGCTGCAGCTCGAGCACGAGCCGGTCGAAGGCCTGCTCGCGCGATTCGTCCGGTCCCTCCTGCAGTTGCGGCAGCGCGATGTCCGTGCGCCGCGCGAGGAACAGGTCGCGGTCGCGGGTGACAGTGAGCAGCCCTCCCTCCGTATCCATGCTCAGCATGGCGATGCCACGTCCCGGCTGCCCGAACAGCGCGGCCACGTTGCGCTGGGCCATCTCCGGGACATCGATCGCGTGCAACGGAAACCGCGCCTCGTGGAACAGGCGCATGCGCGATGCCACGTCGGTGTTGCGGGCGGTCACCGCGAACACGTGGTGGATGCGGCCCTGATCCTGGCCGGGCGGCGGGACGTGCAGGACGTCCAGCGTCGCCTGGTCCACGGGATAGTCCAGGAGATCCCTGAGCTTCCAGCGCACGGCCTCGCGCATCTCGGCCGCTTGCACGGCGGGCGCATCGGTCATCTGCATCTGGTAGCCGCGCGGCTGCAGCAGGCTGGAGCACATGTATTCGCCGCGCCCGAGCTGCCGACGCACGTTCGCGAGCACCTGCACCGCATCCTCCGCCACCCGGTGGCTCTCGCATCGCAACAAGGAGCGGCCCTGCGTGCCCGGCTCCATCTGCGCCACGTCGATGCGATTGGCATGGATGGCCACCGAGATCCAGTGCGGCGGTCGACTTCGCGAACTGCGTAGGAAGGAAAGCATGGGTGGTCAGGCGCGAATGCGCTCCGATTTGTCAAATGTCAGCCCGTGCAAAATCTGCACCAGCGCGGGCCGGCACCTCAGTACAACTCCCGGAAGTAGATGAACTCGTTCGCACCCCGGCTCAGGCCGAACGCGGCACGCCCGGTGGGGTTCTGGTCGTGCACGCCGCTTCCCGACCAGTCGTACTGCAACCAGCTCTTGCCGGCATTGGTCGCCGCGGAGGAAACGCCGTTGAGGCAGGTGTTGCCGGTGACGGCGTCCGACAGGCGGGGCATGAGGTCCACGCTGCCATCGACTGCGCCGTCCCCGCCGGCCACCGGCTTGGTCAGCGTCAGCGCGGACCTGCCCGCGGAGAACACGAGCCCGGCCGGCAGGGCAGCGGACGAGGTTTCGCACGCCGTGAGGTTCTTCTGGAAGTTGCGGAACATGAAGTCACTGCGCAGCAGCTGCGTGCAGCTGTCGTGGCCGTTGGTCACGAAGCCGGTGCCGTTGTAGTACTGCGTCTCGAGGGCGACCGGAAGTGCGGTCAGGCCGGATCCGAGCGCGTTGTGCACCTTGAGACGGCCGAAGCGCACGGCGGTCGTGCCGAGCAGCGCGTGATCGTTGCCGCCGCCTGCATCGATATCGAGGTTGAGCGCCGCAGGGTCGAGCGCGGCGCCGTCCTGATCCACCGGCGCAATGCCGAGGCCGAGCGACGCGAACGGTCCATCGGGACCGCTGGCGCGGGCGATCGCGAGGTTCGCGTTCACGTTCGACACGCCCGCCGTCCAGGTCAACGCCGCGCCGCCCAGCGTATCGATGCGACTACTCAGATTCGTCCCGGCGTTCACCGCGCCCCAGCCCATTGTGGACAGCGGCGCGACCGTGCCGGCCGTGTTCGGCAGCTTGGCGAACGCGTTCGCGCTGGCGTAGTTGACGGTCGTGCTGCCGCCCGCGGCGCGCGCGGTGAGGGCGAACCCTGCGGCGAGCGGTTCCCCCATGTAGGTGAAGCCCGATGCCGGGGCGCAGCCAGCCGCCGAGCGGTTCGTGATCGTTGTGCCGCCCACGGTGAAGTGATGTGCGGTAAAGCGTCCGACATTGCCGCTGGAGGTGACCGTCGCGACGTCGCCCGCGCCGAGGTAGTCGCCATCGGCCACGCTCGGCGATAGGGTGACGATGCCGACCTCGGGCCAGCTGAAGTGCGTGCCGGTGGCGCTGCCGGCACTGAACGATCCGAACTGGGTGGCATTGGCGAGTGCCGGGTTGTTGGTGAGCCCCAGCCCCGTTGCCAGGGTCGTGCTCAGCCGCACTCCCTCGGGGGTGCTTTCCTGACCGAAGTTCGGCGTCGCGCTGCCCGCGGCGTTGCGCGCGGTGACCGTGACGCTGAAGTCCTCGCCGGCCCGTATGAAGGCAGCGCCCGCCGCGTTTGCCGCACCCGGATTGGCGAAGGCATCGCTGCTGCGCCGGATGTTGGTCAGCGCGAAGGTGTAGGGCCTGACCACGAAGCTGTTGCTGGTGCCGGCCATGTCCGTGGACGATGCGCCGCCGGTTCCGAGCGGAACGTTGTAGCGCGCGTGCAGGCGGATCGCGCCGACGTCCGGATAGCTCAAGGTGAAGGCGGCCGTGCCGTTCGTCCCGAACAGCAGGCTCTTGCTGGTATAGGCCGATACGGCCCCGCTGTTGTTCGCGGCGATGGCGCTGGCGCCGTTGTTGACGATCGTAACCTGCTGACCGGGCTGGCAGGCGCTCGGGTTGACACACTCGGATGCCAGACGGACCGTCACGCTGCTGCCATTCGCGAATCCGGGTGCGACCGTGCACGCGCCGGTACAGGCCCCCGTCGCGCCGCAGCTGCCGCTGCGGATCGCCTGAAGGTACAGGGTCGACGAAGTCACTGCGGATACCTGATTGGGCAGCAGCGCGTTGGTGGAGGTGACGAAGCGGAAGCCAGCCGGATCGAACGTCAGATTCTGGTCGTAGCCGGCGTCCGCGCTCGCCGTGCCGCTCGTATCGGTGGCCGAGCCGTCGGTGACGGCGATGTTTACCGTCTGCGCCCACGTGTTCTTCAGCGCCAGCACCACGCTGTTCTCGCCGCCTGCTGCGAAGGTGTATGTCGCCACGCCGTCGTCGGCAGTGCCGTTGTTCAACGTGCCGCCGCCGGATACGATCGACCAGTCGCCACGGTTGCCCGGGCCGCCCAGGCCCGACACGAACTGCGCGGCGAGCGTGATGGTGGTGCTGCCGTTCAATGTCTGCGCGCTGTGCGAAGCATCGTGCGGCGTGATGGTCACCGACTCCGCCTGGCAGTTGATGCCCGAGGCGCTGTGCTGCACGCGGTAGTGGTCGACCGCGGCGCAGGGCGCCGAGTAAGTACGAACCTGTTCGAGTTCGTCGGTGGTCAGCGCCTGGTCGTAGACCCGCACGTCGTCGATCTTCCCGTCCCAGCGCCGCGAGCCGCCGCTGAAGTCCTGATCGTCGCCGATCTGGAGCTTGGTGGGCGCCTTGGTGAGCTGGTCGCTCGAGGTGCCCGTCTGACGCACGGCGACGGCAGTGGCGGACGTGCCGGTGTAGATCGCCTGCGCGCCGCGCGTGAACACGAACGCGACGAAGGTCCAGGTGTTGGTGGGGGCCGCTCCTGCAGCCGTGAACAGTTCCGCGCTGCCATCGTTCCACCACCAGTTCAGCGCACCGTTGGACGTGATATGGAACTCGTAGTTGTAGTCGTTGGAGAAGATCGACATCAGCCCGGAGGCCGGATGGGTGTCGGGCCGGATCCACGCCGTCACGGTGAACGTGCTCTGCATGTTCTGGCTCGCGTGGTAGGGAATGTCGATGCGGCTGCTGGGGGGCGCGAAGCTGCCCGCGCCGCACTTGATTCCGCTCGCCGTGCTCGCGTTGAGCGAGGTGCCGTCGCGCCCGTCGGTGCCGCTGTCGGTCACCTCGCCCGCGGTGCCGTTCCAGCTCGATTCGTCCAGCCTGTACCAGCGGTTCGGTGTGGCAGCTACCGCCGCGGGCAGGAGGATCACGCTCTGCCCGATGTTCTCGTCGTTGCTCGAGGTGGCGGTGCGCGTGCCGGTCGCTCCGGCGCCTGAGATGTACTCGTCCGCGACAGCCAGACGCACACCGCTGCCGCCGGAGCTGACGTCGGCCTGCTCGGTCATCGAACCGGGCGAGGCAATGCTGGTGGTATTCCGGAGAGAGAAGAAGCTCACCAGCCGGGTGCCCGTGGTACCGGGAGCGACGGACGGCGCAACGATGTTCGTCGAGCCCGATACGTTGGTGTTGCCGTCGTGGTCGCCGATTCCGGCCACGCCCCGGTACGCGACGATCAGGGCGGCCGCGCGCCGGCTCTGGGAGAAGGTCCATGTGTAGCTCGCGGCTTCGCCGCCCGTCACCACGCGGTAGAACAGTGCCGTGCGCACGTCGCCCGACACGGCGTCGTTGCGCAGCAGCGTCCAACCGGCTGGCGTGTTGATCGTGGGAGCGCTGCGCACGCTGACGGCGGCGAGCAGCATGTCGCCGCTGCGCAGTTCCGCGGGAACGTCCACCTGGATCGAGTTCGAGTTGGCGGTCGCAGTCTCGATGGCGTGAAAGCCCACGACGACGGCGTGCGCGCGGGGCACGAGCCAGATCAGCGCCAGCATGGCCAGCCAGGCCAGCCAGGCCAGCCTGCGGACACCGGGCAGCCGTTGCGACTTCAGCATGCGTAGCCCGGTGCGTTGGCGGGGTTGACGCAGCGGCTCACCGTCACCTCGAGCGTGCGCGACACCCGGTTCGGCGTGTTCGCCGTGCCGAAGGTTGCTGTGGCCGAGAGGCGGTACATGCCCACGGTCCGGTCCAGTTCGGTCGTCGACGACGGACCGGTGCATGTCACGCTGACGGCGAACGGCGCGAGGTCCTGCGCCAGCGACAACGCCTCCGGCGCGCCCCAGCAGGCAGGCAGCGTGGCGCTCGGCGTGCCCTCGGGATCGAGGATCCGGTAGACGCCCCATTCGAGGCCTGCGCGCGCAGCCTGATAGGCGCGCACGCCCTGCAGATCGAGCGCCGCGCTGGCATGCTGCATCACCGACACGTGCACCAGGCCTGCAGCCAGGGCGGCAAGCACCACCAGGATGAACAGCGCGGACACGATGCTGAATCCGCACTGACTGGCACATGCCGGAATGCGCTCAGGGGACGTTGCTGACATGCGCCTCCTGTACCAGCGTGATCGTCTCGCTGCCGCCCGGACCGGATTGCGTCAGTGTCAGCGAAAGCGCCACGACGCCGTTGCGCATGGCCACGGCGCTGGGGTTGTAGACGACGCTGCACGCGGCCACCCCTTCGGCGAGCAGCGCCTGCGAACCGGACGCGAACGACGTGGGCTGGCTCGCCGAGATGGGATACGCCCAGTAGCGTTGCAGCTGGCCGCTTGCCGGGTCGGCGGCGTTCGGCGCGCATACGTAGGTGACGGCGTGCTCCACCACGTGAAAGCGCGATGCCGGGGACGGCAACGGAAACACGATCGCGGGCGAGAGCGTGATGGTGTTGCCGGCAACGGCAGTCACCCTGCGCAGGTTGCCCGACGCACCCTGGTAGGCATCCGATGTCCCGAAGCCCGGTCCGAGGTTGTACACAGCCACCATGTTTCCCACCACCACCGGCTTCGTCGGCATCGGGCCGAGCACGTCGAAGCGCAAGGGCGAGGCGGCGCTGTCGAACTCGAGTACGTCCCCTGCGCCGAGCGCATCCACTTCCGCCCGGTAGCGGCCGCCGCCCTGGGTGAGCAGGAACTCCAGGTAGAAGATGCTGCCTGCGCTGGTCACGCGCACGCTGTTCGGCAGCGCCAAGCGCAGGTCGCGGACGATCCGGCGCAGGGCCGTGTCCGCCAGGTCGGTGAGTTGTGCCCGGCGCGTGTTGTCGAAGTAGCCCTGAACAGGCGCGCGGATGAACACCGCCACCGCGGAGGCGATGATGCCGGTGATCGCGATGACGATGATGGCCTCGGTCAGGGTGAATCCGCCCTGCCGGAAGTTGCGCTGCCCGGTCATGGCGAGCGCGGCGCGTGGCGCGTACGGTAGCCCTGCACGCGCACGGTCTCGTTGCCCGGCCCGGTCACGCTCACCGTGATCAGCAGCGCGGCTGCCGCTGGCACCGTAAACGACCCGTTGCCCAGCGCCGCGTTCTGCACCGACACGCTCGCGGCGAAGCCGGCCGGACCCTCCTGGGTGTTCGTGATGTCGCGCACCCCCGCGGGGGTCGCCATCGACGTGTCGAACCCGTCGTAATCGCCGACATGATCGAACGGCGTCGAGGTCGCATAGCGCGTCTCCCCGGCTTCGGGTCCGACGGCGTCCGCGAGGCTGGCGCATTGGGCGGGGTCCGAGGCATTGACCGTCGCGGCCTCGGCAGTGGTCACGTGCGCGTCGTCGGCATCGCAGTAGGTGAAGGGCATCAGTTGCACCTCCTCCAGCAGCCCCTCCGCGATCGCCAGCGCCTGCTTGCGCACGAGCGGATCGCTGCTGCGCGCGGTATTCCGGTTCATCACCAGCAGCACGCCGGTCAACGCGATGCTCACGACCAGGATGAACACGATCATCTCGATCAGGGTCAGCCCGCGCTCACGGGTGGACATAGCCGGTCTCCGCCTCGACGGTGAAGGTGCGCGTCGGTGTGCCGCCGACCGTGAACGTCACGGCGCCGCCGCTGGGCCGGCCCAGCCCATCGAAGCTGAAGCTCGCCGCGGTGCTGGCGAGCGTCACGCCGCCCGGCGCGGTCAGACTCAGCGCCTGGTCTGCGGACGGGTCCCCAACCGCTGATGCGCATCCGGCATCGAAGCACAGCGACAGCGTGTCGCCCGCGGTCAGCACGTATACGGCCGTGTTCTGCGCGATGGCCACCTTGTGCGCGTAGCGCACGGCGGCGAGCACGCGGTCGTGGAAGGCGAGCGCGTCGAAGTCGCGGGTCGCGCTGAAGCGTGGCAGCACGACGACCGAGAGGATCGCGAGCACGAGGATCACGACGATCATTTCCACGAGGGTGAAGCCGCGTTCGGGCCTCGGCGGATCGATCTGTGTGGGCATGTGCCTGCCGGAAACGAAGACGCCCGACCGCGTGCGATCGGGCGTCCTGAGTGCGATGCGACCTTTACTGAGAGCAGATCACCGTGGCCACGGCGCTCGCGCCTTGCGGCCCGAGGATGTTGCAGGAGAGCGGAAAGCCCTCGGTCTGCTGCCCGGCCGTGCAGGTGGCCGTCGATCCGGCGTCCACCGAGAAGCCGCTCGGGAACGCGCCCCCGGTCAGCAGGGTCGGAATGTCACCGTCCTGACAGCCGCTGATCGCGTAGGTGTTCGCCTTGCCGCTGTCCACCAGGCGGGCGGAGAAGTTCAGCGCGGTGGCCGAAGCGACCGCGCCGGCCACGCCCTGCGCCGCTGCGGCGCCGGCTTCGCCGCGCAGGTCGATGAACCGGGGCAGGGCGACCGCCGCCAGGATGCCGAGGATGACGATCACCACGATGAGTTCGATGAGGGTGAAACCGCGCTGCTTCATTGGAAATCTCCAGATTGGATCGATTGAGGGCCGGACTACGGTGCACGCGAGAGCACCATCCATGCCAATTGCATTGCCGCGAAGTGGTTCGATCATGCGCACCGGGCCCGGTCGGTGGCGCTGCCCGGATCGAGGGCTGCGCTGTATGTCGGTGCAGCACCGACGCCTGCCTCCCGGTAGGTCACCGCGCAGTCAGGATGATCCGGATCGGATGCCAGACTGATCTGGCTGGCACCCGATACGCTGGTCACCGCGCCCACGCTGAAGTCAGGCGCCGACACTCCCGCCGCGATCGCGATCGATGCCGCGCTCGGATAGCCGTTGACCATGGCGATGGTCGCGCCCTCCATGGACACCGCCGTGTCCGGCGCCAGACCCTGGGTGAGCTGCACCGATCGCGCGAGCACCGCCGCCGCCTTGACCGACCCGAGCATGCCGTTGACCTTGGCGATGCGCGCGTCGACCTGCAGCGCGACGAAGCGCGGGATCGCCACCGCCGCCAGCACGGCGAGGATGGTGATCACGATGATCAGTTCGATGAGCGTGAAGCCGGGATGCAGTCGCCTCATCCGGGTTCCTGTCCGTTTCCGCCGCAGTTCTCTGCGGCCAGTGGCCGCCGCGTCGCCGCGGGCCGGCGTTTACCTTTGGGTGGGAATTCGGCAGGAATTGCAAACTCTTGAGGACCGTGCGTCGCCCATCGCGCCTGACGGCACCGTCCGGGCTATTTCCCGCCCTGGCCCTGGAGCGCGACCTGGCCCAGGTCCCAGATGGGCAGGAACACCCCCAGCGCGACGATCAGGACGAGAATGCCCAGCATCACAATCAGGATCGGCTCGATCTGTGCACCGAGGGTCTTGAGGTCGTACTGCACCTCGCGCGTATACATGTCCGCGACCTCGTCCATCATGTCGTCGAGGGAGCCCGACTCCTCGCCCACGAGCATCATCTGCAGCGCGACCGGGGTGAACACGCCCGTGGCGATGGCCGTACGCAGCACGCTCTCGCCGCGCTCGACCCCCTCGCGCATGCCTTCGACCTTCCGGCTCACGTAGTGGTTGTCCACCACCTGGGCGACCAGCGTGAGTCCGTGCACCGCGGAGACGCCGCTGCGCAAGGCCAGCGCGAAGCTGCGCGCGAAGCGCGCGAGAGTGGCCTTGAGCACGATCGGCCCGGCAATCGGAATGCGCATCTTGATGCGATCCCAGCGCAACCTGCCCTCATCGCTCGCCACCCAGGTACGAAAGCCGAGCGCGGCCCCCGCCGCCGCGGCGAGCAGCATCCACCAGTAACCCAGGCAGAAGTCCGAAACCGCCACCAGCACGCGCGTGATCAAGGGCAACTGCGCGCCGAAGCCGCGGTACACCTGTGCGAACTGGGGAATGACGAAGAGGTTGATCACGCCGAGCGCTACCAGCATGGCGACGATGACGAAGGTCGGATAGCGCAGCGCCGATTTCACCTGGCCACGCATCTCCTCCTGGAACTCCAGGTGATGGAACAGGCGCAGGAAGATTTCCTCAAGGCGCCCGGTGGTCTCGCCCACGTACACCATCGCCACGTAGAACGGGCTGAACGCCTCGCCCTGGCGCTGCATCGAGGCCGACAGGTCGCGGCCGCTCTCCAGGTTCTCGCGCACGTTCTGCAGCGTCGCCTTGAAGGTCGGATTGGTGCTCGATTCCTGCAGTCCGCCCAGGGCGCGCAGGATCGGTACGCCAGCCTTGAGCAGCGAGTACATCTGCCGGCTGAACAGCAGGAGATCGGCTGGCTTCACCCGCCGCTTGCGCCACGCGAGCAGGGTCGCGGAGGCGCCGCCGCTGGACGGAGCCGCTGCAGGCGCGATACGCACCGGAACGATCCCGCTGCCGACGAGGGCCGCCGCCACCGCGGTCGTGTCGACGCCCTCGAGCACGCCTTCCACCAGTACGCCCTGGGCGTCGCGGCCGCTGTAGGAGAAGTGCGCCATGCCCTCAGTCCAGCTGCGAGGACACGCGCATCGCCTCCTCGACCGTGGTGACGCCGCGCACGGCCAGCATCGCGGCGTGGCGACGCAGCGTATGCCCCGCCATCTGTCGTCGCCCCGCCTCGATGAAGCGCGACGGATCGGCGTCGTTGGCCGCCTGCACCACAGGACGCGTCATCTCCAACATCTCGTAGACGCCGGTGCGCCCCAGGTAGCCGGTCGCGTTGCATTGCGAACAACCGCTGCCGCGAAGGAAGCGCGGCTCGACCCGGGCGCCGTCCAGTTCGTGGCGCAGCCACTCGGCCTCGGCCGGTTCCAGCGGGTGCTCCCTGGCGCAGCCGTCGCACACCACGCGCACCAGCCGCTGGGCGAGGACCATGCGCAGGGACATTGCCACCATGTAGCGCGGTGCACCCATGTCCATGAGCCGGATCGGCGTGCTGAGCGCGTCGTTGGTGTGCAGGGTGGACAGCACCATGTGGCCGGTCATCGCCGCGCGCAATCCCACCTCGACGGTTTCCTGGTCGCGCATCTCGCCGACCAGGATGACATCCGGATCCTGCCGCAGCGTCGAGCGCAGGATGCGGCCGAAAGTCAGGTCGATCTTCTCCTGCACCTGGACCTGGTTGATGCGCGCAAGCCGGTACTCGACGGGATCCTCCACCGTGATGATCTTGCGCTCCGGCGTATTGATCTCGGCGAGCGCCGAATACAGCGTGGTGGTCTTGCCGCTGCCTGTGGGACCGGTGACCAGGATCATCCCGCTGGGGCGGTGCACGGCGTCCTGCATCCGCTCCAGGATGTGTTCCGGCATGCCCAGCCTCGCCAGGCCAAGCAGGCCGGAGCTCTGGTTGAGCAGACGCATCACGACCGACTCGCCGAACTGCACCGGCATGGTGGAGATACGCACGTCCACCTAGCTGTTGCGCGCCTTGACCTGGAACCGGCCGTCCTGCGGCAGGCGCTTCTCCGAGATGTCCAGGCCGGACATCAGCTTCAGGCGCAGCACCAGCGCGGAGGCGATCTTGGGGTCCGCCTCGGTCTGCACGTGCAGCACGCCGTCGATGCGGAAGCGGATGACGAGCCGCGTCTCCTGCGGCTCGATGTGAATGTCGGAGGCACGCACGCCCACCGCGTCCTCGAAGAGGGACTGCAGCAGGCGCACGACCGGCGCATCCTCGACCGTGGTGCCGCCTCCGAGGGAAGCGAAGTCGACGCTGGTCTCGCCCAGTTCCTGGCCCAGCTCCTGCGCCAGCCCGGAGATTTCCTCGGTGCGCCGGTAGACGCGGTCGATGGTCTGCAGCAGCAGCGTCTCGGTGACCACCGCCAACTGGATCTCGCTCTTGAGGAAGCGCGTGATCTCGTCGTAGGCGAACAGGTCGGTCGGATCGGCCATCGCCACGCGATAGAAGGACCCGCAGTCTTCCAGCACGAGCGCGCGGAAACGCCGTGCCTGCGCCTCGGGCAGGCGCCCGGCAATCTCAGGCTTGACCGTGAACTGCTTGAGGTTCACATAGGGCACCTGGAGCTGGCGCGCCAGGGCGTTCGATATCTGCTCCTCGGAGACGAAACCCTTGTCGACGAAGACCCGGCCGAGCTTGCGTCCGCTGAGCTTCTGCGCGTCGAGCGCGTCGCGCAGCTGCTGCTCGGTGAGCAGCCCCTGCTGCAATAGAATTTCGCCGAGGCGAACTTTCTCCGGCCTTGCCATGGCCTCTCCAGATGGTCGACCCCCGGTTTATCGGCGGGCAGCGGCCGGCATTTAACCGAATCCGAACAGATGTTCGACATCGTCCTGGTCCAGCCCGAGATTCCGCCGAACACCGGCAACGTCATCCGCCTGAGCGCGAACGCCGGCTGCCGGCTGCACCTGGTCGCGCCGCTGGGATTCAGGATGGACGATCGGGATCTGCGTCGCGCCGGGCTGGACTACCACGAGTACGCGCAGGTGCGCGTGCATGCCGACTGGGCGGCATGCCGTGAGGTGCTGGATCTGCGACGCATGTATGCGTTCACGACGCGCGCCGGCCGCCGCTTCGACGAGCCAGCCTACGCCCCGGGCGACGTGCTGGTGTTCGGCGCTGAAACGCGCGGACTGCCCGCTGCGCTGCTGGAGGAATTCGCCCCGTCCCGGCGCCTGCGCCTGCCGATGGTGCCCGGCAACCGCAGCCTCAACCTGTCCAACGCGGTTGCGGTCGCGGTATTCGAGGCGTGGAGACAGAACGGCTACGCCGGCGGCGCGTAGCGGCGGATGCTTCCCAGTTGGACGGTCGCGCGCGCGTCAGCCCGCGGTCTCGTTGCGCGGCTCGCGTGCGAGCAGCGCCTCCACGGCTTGCAGCGGAGCCAGGCTCTCGAACAGGACCCGGCATACGGCCTCGGTGATCGGCATCTCTACACCGGCCTGTGCGGCCAGCCGCCTCACCTCGCGCGCCGTGTTCACGCCTTCGGCGACGTGCCCCAACTCTGCCAGCACCTGATCGAGCGACTTGCCTGCCGCCATGCGCAGGCCCACCTGTCGGTTGCGCGACAGATCGCCGGTGCACGTAAGGATCAGATCGCCCATGCCAGCCAGCCCCATGAAGGTCTCCGCCCGGCCGCCCAGGCGCACGCCGAGCCGGGTGATCTCGGCCAGGCCGCGAGTGATGAGCGCGGCGCGGGCGCTGTCGCCGAAGCCCAGGCCGTCGGAGATGCCTGCGGCGATGGCGATGACGTTCTTCACTGCCCCGCCCACTTCGACGCCGGTCAGATCGTCGCTCGAATAGATGCGCAGCCGGCTCGTGCGCAGCTCGCGCGCGAGCCCCGCAGCGAAGCTACCTTCGCTCGCCGCCAGCGTCACGGCGGCGGGCACGCCTCGCGCCACCTCCTGAGCGAAGCTCGGCCCCGACAGGACGCCACGCGCAGCGGCCACCGGCAGTTCCTCTGCGGCCACCTCGTGCGGCAGTTTGCCGCTGCCACCCTCGAATCCCTTGCACAGCCAGATTGCGGGCAGCACCCGCCCCGCCTGCGCGACCAGCTTCAGACAGGAACGCAGGCCCGCGACGCTGGTACCGATCACAGCCAGATCGGCATCGCGCAGCGCCTCCTGTGGCTGTGCGGAAAGCCGAAGCGTGGCGGGGAAGTCGACGCCGGGAAGATAGCGGGCGTTCGTGCGATGCGCGTCCATGTCGCGCACCTGCGCGTGATCGCGCGTCCATAGCGTCACCGCATGGTTGCCCGACAGGGCAATTGCCAGTCCCGTGCCCCAGGCGCCGGCGCCGAGCACGGCGATCTTCACAGTCCCCAGACCTGGGTGACGTGCACGAAGCCGGCCAGGCCCTGCGGATGGCGCACGCGAACGAAGTTGCCGGAGAGCTCCAGCATCTCGAGAACCACGTCCTGCTCGGCCTCGAACACCAGCGCGGAGGACTCGTCCGGCGCCGCGCGCACCTGCGCGCGCGGGACGCGCACGCTCAACGTGCGCCGGGGCGACAGGTGCGCCGCTTCGACCCAGGCGAGATCCCCGGTGGCATCACGCACCTTCATCCAGCCGTCGAGGGCGACAATCACCTCGACCGGATAGTGCCGCGACAGGATGGAGACGGGACGCGCCTTCAGGGACGGCGCATCGAACATGACCGCGGCATCCACAGCGACCGAGCGGAACTCCAGGCCCAGCGCGCCCGGCGCTGCGGCACCGAATGCGAGTGCGACGAGCAGGCGCAGCGGACGCGCGCGACCGCGCATTGCCGTCAATGCGTGACGGGCGGCGTCGCCGGCTGCGCGTCCTTGCCCTGCTGCTGTTGAAGACGCTGCTGATACAGCGCTTCGAAGTTGACCGGCGCGAGCAGGAACGGCGGAAAGCCGCAGCGGCTGATCGAATCGGAGACGGTCTCGCGCGCGTAGGGAAACAGGATGTTCGGGCAGGTGATGCTCAGCACCAGGTCCAGGCTTTCCTTCGGAAGGTTGCGGATCTGGAAGATGCCCGACTGATGCGCCTCGACCAGGAACACGGTCTTCTCGTTGTGCACGGCAGTGGTGGTGACGCTGAGGGTGACTTCGTAGAAGCCCTCGTTGATCGACTTCGATTGCGTGCTCAGCTGGACATCCACGCGCGGCGTCTCGCGTTCCAGGTACACCTGGGGCGCGTTCGGAACCTCCACCGAGAGATCCTTCACGTAGATCTTGTCGATAGTGAACACCGGTTGATTCTGCTGCTGTTCCTCGGCCATGGTCGCCCCTGCGAAAAACTGCGATTCTAGCGCATGGGATGTTGCAACCGGTCGACAGGCTGCGTCAGGCGCGTCGTACCCACGCCCGCAGGCTGCGCGCATCGAGCGCGCCGGAGACCCTGTCGATCTCGCGCCCTGCCTGGAACTTGATCAGCGTCGGAATGCTGCGGATGCCGAAACGCGCCGCCAGCCCCTGCTGCGCGTCGGTGTCGACCTTCGCCAGCCGTGCGTGTGCGCGCTCCTCGCGCGCGATCTGCTCGAATGCCGGCGCCATCATCTTGCACGGTCCGCACCAACTCGCCCAGAAGTCGACAACAACCGGCAGGTCGTTGCGCGCCACGAAGGTGTCGAAACTGCCCTCGTCCAGGGCCACCGCGCGGCCGTCGAGCAGAGGCGCCCGGCAGCGACCGCACGTTCCGCCTTCCTCGAGCCGCGCCGCAGGCACGCGGTTGACCGCCCCGCATTGTGCGCACACGACGTGCAGGTTGTCCCCGCTCATCGATTCTCCCTCACTCGGGCTCGCCCGCCAGCAGCGGATCGAGCTTCCCCGCGCGGTCCAGCGCCGACAGGTCGTCGTAGCCTCCCACGTGGACCTCTCCTACGTAGATCTGCGGGACAGTGCGGCGCTGCGTACGCTCCATCATCTCCACGCGTCGCTGCGGCTCGAGGTCGACACGGATCTTGTCGACCTCCACGCCCTTCGACTGAAGCAGGCGTTCAGCCATCGTGCAATAGGGACAGTAACCGGTGGCATACATGGTCACGCGCTTGCTCATCGAACCCGCCTCGATCGTGCCTGGATCAACCCTTCTTCACCGGCATCCCGGCCTGCTGCCAGGCATTCATGCCCCCGGCCAGCGACCAGACCTGCGTGAACCCCGCCTTGCGCAGCGTCGCGGCGGCGGTCATGGACCGGTTGCCCGACGCACACACGAGCAAGATCGGCTTGTCCTTGAACTTTTCCAGCTCCTTCGCCCGCTCGCCCAACTGCCCGACGGGGATGTGACGTGCGTCCGCAATGTGGCCAGCGTTGAATTCGCCGGTCTCGCGCACGTCCACCACCTGCGCATCCTGCCGGTTGATCATCTGCACCGCGTCCGCCACACCCGCCTCCTTCGCCTGGCTTATCCGCTTGGCGATCGTCGGCCAAATGAACATGAGGCCGCTGACGATTGCGATCAATACCAGCCAGATGTTCTTCTGCACGAATTCCACGTCGTCATTCCTTCGAGGTCGATTGTTGTACGGAAACGCCAGCCTTCGGCCGCAGATGCTCCAGCAACGGCGCAAGCTGCGTCAGCCCCGCCTCCACGCGCTCGTCCAGGACGCGGCGCGCCCCGGTCTCGGCTGCAGGGTAGGAGGCCACCGCCGCGCGCCACGTCCGCAGCGCCGCGGGATAGTCGCCGTTCAGTGCGAGCAGCATCGCCTGCCGGTACGCGACGTCCTCCAGCGGATAGGCACGCAGCGCACGTCCGTTGACCAACAGCTTTTCTTCCAGGCTGTCCGGGTCGATGGGGATGCTGCGCGCCAGGACCAACTGCCCCAGAGGAGCGAGCAGCGAGGCGCGATGCAGGTCCAGAAGCGCTTTCTCGCCTTCGCCACCGGCAGTCGACCGGGCCGACAGGCCGCCATGGCTCGTCAGCGGCACGGCCTGCAGCGTACGGTAGTCACGTACCAGCTGCCCGAGGGCGACGGCGCCGAGCACGAGTGCCCCGAGCACGTACCAGCCGAGCCGCCGCACGGGCGCTTTCGCATGCTGGAATTCTACCGTGGCGCCCTCCCCCAAACCAAGGACGAGCGCTGCCGGTCCGAGGAAGAACGTGTACCACAGCGGATACTCCAGCAGGCTGTGGATGCCGAGCACCGCCGCGAGCGCCAGCACCCACCAGCGTGACGGGCCCGGTGGCAGCCGGCGCAGGCCCGCCGCCCAGGCGATCGCCGCAGTCGCCAGCACCACAAGGCCGGCGAGCCCAAACTCGGCCATGACGTGCAGCGGCAGGTTGTGCGCGTTCTCCAGCAGGCCACGCACCGGCGCCGGCGGCAGGTCCGGATTGAGGAGGAAATAGCGATGCGAATACATCTGCAGGCCTTGCCCGAGGCCGGGCGCCTCGACGAACATGTGCCACGCAGCGCTCCACATGCGCCCGCGCAGGTCTTGCGCGAGCGCATCGCCGCGCCAGCGTGCCAGCCCACCGACCGGCTCGAGCGCCTCGGGCGCGAGCGCACGCAGCACGGCGGGAAGCAGCAGATAGGCGGCGAGCGACATGGCAGTGAAAGCCAGCAGACGGCGTCCGCCCGACTGTGCCCGCCACGCCGCCCAACCCGCGGCGGCCAGCATCGCGACCAGGTAGAGCAGCGCTGCACGCGTGCCGGTCTGCTGCAGCACGACCAGGCACAGCGCCACGATTCCCGCCGCCACGAGCAGGTGCATCCGGCGCGCGGCGAAGAGATACGCCACCGCGGCGATCCCCAGCGCCAGGTAATTGGCAAGGTGGTTGGGCTGACCGAGATTGCCCCACGCGCGCTCGGCAGGAGAGGGCGGGAGAACGTAGCGGCCAAACGTGTGGTGGGTGCCGAGTTGCTGCGCGAGTGCAATGCCGGCGTTGAGCACGCTGCCGAATACCAGAAACCACGCCAATGCCGAAACGATGCGCTCCATTCCCAGTTCGCGCCGCAGCGTCGTCCCCAGCACCGCGAGTGCGGCGGCCCAGGCGAGGTAGAGCAGGGAGAGCAAGCCGGTCTGCGCAAAGGCGATGCGCCCGAGCAGGATCTGCACGACGACGAGGGCGGCAAAGGCCGGAAAGATCAGCGCCGAGCGCGGGAGCGCAAGCCGCGACGCGAGCGCCACGAGCGGCACGCAGGCGAGCAGCCCCAGCGCGGCAGCGATCGCCTCCGCCTGGAAGCTGGGGATCGGCGGTGACTTCTCCCACGCCAGGAACGGCAGCGTGAGCATCAGGCCCAGGCACAGCAGGCTCCATGCATGCCAGAGGGATGTCGGGGCGTGCATGGACTGCGAAATTGGAAGGCGGGGCATCCAAGCTAGAATATCCCACCTGTCCCGAGTCAACGAACGCCATGCACAAACTCGTACTGCTGCGCCACGGGGAAAGCGTCTGGAACAAGGAGAACCGCTTCACCGGATGGACCGACGTCGACCTGTCGGACCGTGGCCGCGAAGAGGCGCGCGAAGCCGGGCGGCTGCTCAAGGCCGAGGGTCTCGGCTTCGACGTGGCCTACACATCGGTGCTCAAGCGCGCCATCCGCACCCTGTGGATGGCGCTGGACGAGATGGATCTGATGTGGATCCCGGTGCGCAACTCGTGGCGGCTCAACGAGCGCCACTATGGCGATCTGCAGGGATTGAACAAGGCCGAGACCGCGGCGAAGTTCGGCGAGCATCAGGTCAAGATCTGGCGGCGCAGCTACGACACGCCTCCGCCCCCGCTCGCGGCGGACGATCCGCGCCATCCCGGCTCCGACCCCCGCTACCGGGAGGTGCCGCGCAGCGAACTGCCGTTGACGGAATGCCTCAAGGACACGGTTGCCCGCTTCCTTCCCCTGTGGAACGAGAGTATCGCGCCGGAGGTGGCGCGCGGGCGGCGGGTCGTGATCGCCGCGCATGGCAATTCGCTGCGTGCCCTGATCAAGTACCTGGACGACGTGTCCGAGCAGGAGATCGTCGAACTCAACGTCCCGACCGGCATTCCTCTGGTCTACGAACTGGACGCGCAGCTGAAGCCCATCCGCCACTACTACCTCGGCGACCCGGCGCGCGTGGCCGCCGCAGTCAATGCGGTTGCAGCCCAGGGGAAAGCCGGGTCCTGAGGCCGCCCGCCGGATCCGGCGTGGGGCGCGAAGCCTGACACCGCTTCTGCGTCGCGCGGCCGCGGCACTCGCCGCCCTGTGCCTTGGCGCCGGCGCCCTGGCAGGTCCGAAGGAGGACCTGCGCGCGCTTCGTCAGAAGGTGGAGACACTCACCCGCGAACTCGCCGCCTCGGAAACCTCGAAAGCAGACGCCACCGATGCGCTGCGCGAGTCCGAGCAGGCCATCAGCCGCAGCGGGCGTCACGTGTTCGAACTGCGTGCGCGGGAGACTGAGTCGCGCGCGCGCCTTGCCGAACTCGACACCGAGCTGGAACGACTGGGCGGCGACGTACGCGCGCAGCAGGAAACGCTGGCGAACGTGCTGCGCCACGCCTACATGCACGGCCAGGTACCGGCCGCAGCCCTGTTGCTCTCGCCCGGCGAGCCCGGCGCGGCAGCGCGCCGGCTGCACTACCTGGGCTACCTGGTCCGCGATCGCGCGACGGCGATCGAGCAACTGCGAGGCGACCAGGCCAGGGTGCAGGCGCTGGCGGAGGAGAGCCGTCAGCAGGCGCTGGCGCTGGAGGCGCTGCAGGCCGAGCAGGCGGCCGCGCAGCGCGAACTGGAGCGCCAGCGCAGCGAGCGCGCGGCGACACTCGCCCGCGTATCCGCGCAGATCGACCGCCAGCGGCGCGAAATGGACCAGCTCAAGCGCGGCGAGGAGCGGCTGACCGAGCTCGTGCAGAAGCTGGCGAAGCAGGTTGCGAAGCGCACCCCGGCGAAGAAGCGGCCCGCTGCACCGGGCGGGAAGAACGCCTCGGGGAAGAAGAGCGCAAAGAGTGCGTCGGGCGGAAAAAGCGTGCCGTCTGCCTCGAAGCAGGCCGAACCGGCCATCGCCGCGGTCCGCCTTCCGGACCTGCAGGCTCCGGTCGGCGCGCCGGTGAAGGGGGAACTCGCGGCGCGTTTCGGCAGTCCACGTTCCGGTACCGGATTGCGCTGGAACGGATGGTTCATCACCGCCTCGCCAGGCACGCCGGTCAAGGCACCGACCGCCGGCCGGGTGGTGTTCGCCGACTGGCTTCGGGGGTTCGGCAATCTGCTGATTCTCGACCACGGCGAGGGCCTCATGAGCCTGTACGGCAACAACGAAACCCTGCTCAAGGCGGTTGGGGACGAGGTTCGCGCAGGTGAGCAGATCGCCTCGGTCGGAAACAGCGGTGGCAGCGCCGATTCGGGTCTATACTTCGAGCTACGTTATCAGGGAAAACCGGTGGATCCTGCGCGATGGATCGCGTCGCGCTGACCGGAATCCACGCGCCCGGCCTCCAGAAGGTCGCGCGGCGGACGATTCAGGAACCGGGCCTACGTCCGGGCACCCACGCGGCACTCCGCAGCACCTTTAGGAAGCACGACACATGCGCACTCCCGTCAAGCAAGCCGCGTTGATCGCCCTCGGGGCCGTTCTCGGCGTGCTCATCAGCCTGAATTTCTCGGCCGTGGCCCAGAAGAGCAGCACGCCTCTTCCCGTCGAGGATCTGCGCGCCTTCACCGAGGTGTTCGGGCGCATCAAGAGCGATTACGTCGAACCGGTCGACGACAAGAAGCTCATCAGCGAGGCCATCAACGGCATGCTGACCGGCCTCGATCCACACTCCGCCTACCTGGATGCCGAGGCGTTCCGCGAACTGCAGGTGGGCACCCAGGGCGAGTTCGGCGGTCTCGGCATCGAGGTCGGCATGGAAGACGGATTCGTCAAGGTCGTCTCGCCGATCGAGGACACCCCGGCGTTCCGTGCCGGGCTCAAGCCGGGCGACCTGATCATCAAGCTCGACGACACCAACGTGAAGGGCATGTCGCTCAACGACGCGGTCAAGCGCATGCGGGGCAAGCCCAACACCGACATCACGCTGACGGTGATCCGCAAGGGAGAGGCCAAGCCCCGGGTGGTCACCATCACGCGCGCGATCATCCAGATCCAGAGCGTCAAGTACAAGCTGGTCGAACCCGACTATGCCTACGTGCGCGTGACGCAGTTCCAGGAACACACCGCCGAGAAGATGGTGGCGGCCCTGGAGAAGATGTGGAAGGAGAACGGCAACGCGATGAAGGGGCTGGTGCTCGACCTGCGCAACGACCCCGGTGGCCTGCTCAATGCGGCCGTGGCCATCTCCGCCGCCTTCCTCCCCGAGGACACGCTGGTGACCTACACCGACGGGCGCACCGAGGATTCGAAGATGCGCCTGTACGCGAACAAGGAGTACTACGGGCGCGGGGCGCGCGAGGACTTCATGAAGAAGCTGCCCGAGGGCGTGAAGTCGGTGCCGATGGTGGTCCTGGTCAACGGCGGGTCGGCCTCGGCCTCGGAGATCGTGGCGGGCGCGCTGCAGGATCACAAGCGCGCTGTGGTCATGGGCACGCAGACCTTCGGCAAGGGATCGGTGCAGACCATCCTGCCCCTTGGGAACAACACCGCGATCAAGCTCACCACCGCGCGCTACTACACCCCGAACGGCCGCTCGATCCAGGCCAAGGGCATCACCCCCGACATCGTGGTCGAGGAAGCGACGATCGCCGAGGTTGACCCGGCCCTGCGCATGCGCGAGGCCGACCTGCAGCGCCACCTCTCCAACCCGACCGATCCGGAGGATGCCGCGCCCGCGGCGCCGGCGGTCGAGCCGAAGTCGGACAACGGCGCGCAGGACCAGACGCAGCAGCCGCCCGCGTCCACCGCACCGAAGGGCGAGCCCGCCGAGATGGGTTCCAAGGGCGACTACCAGCTGAATCAGGCGCTCAACCTGCTCAAGGGTCTACAGATCCTGAGCCGAAAGTAGGCGCTCCTTCAACCCGGACGGAGCCGGCTGCGCGAGCGGCCGGCTTTTTTCTTTGCCATGTCAGAAGGCGACGCGAGCGGTATCGACCTCGACGACGAGCAACTGCTGCGCTACAGCCGGCACATCCTGCTTCCCGAGATCGGCATCGAGGGACAGCAGCGGCTGCTCGCTTCGCGCGCGCTGGTGGTCGGAGCCGGCGGACTGGGCTCACCGATCGCGCTCTACCTCGCGGCCAGCGGTGTCGGCCGCATCACGCTGTGCGATCACGACGCGGTCGACCTGACGAACCTGCAGCGCCAGATCGTGCACGACACCGGCACCATCGGCCTGCCCAAGGTCGAATCGGCGCAGCGCCGGCTTCACGCCATCAATCCGCAGGTCGGCGTCGAGAAAGTCCAGGCTCGCATCGGCGAGGGTGAACTCGACCGCCTCGTCGCGGACGCCGACGTCGTGCTCGACGCCACCGACAACTTCGCGACTCGCCACGCCATCAACCGGGCGTGCGTACGCCATCGGCGGCCGCTGGTCTCCGGTGCCGGGGTGCGATTCGACGGCCAGGTGTCCGTGTTCGATCTGCGCTCATCGGACAGCCCTTGCTATCACTGCCTGTTTCCGGAGGAAGGCGACCTCGAGGAGATGCGTTGCGCGGTCATGGGCGTGTTCGCCCCGCTGGTCGGCATCATCGGCTCGGTGCAGGCCTCCGAGGCGCTCAAGGTGCTGATGGGCGTGGGTCAGCCGCTGGTGGGACGCCTGCTGCTGCTCGACGCCTTGTCGATGCAGTGGCGCAGCGTGCGCCTGCAGAAGGACCCCGCGTGCAAGGTCTGCAGCGGCTGACGCTGCTGCCTTTCGAAAGACGAAGCCACCACGAAGGTCACGAAGAACACGGAGGATATGAAGAAAGGCAGAATCTGTTAGCACCGAGGACCGATCGATGGCCTCGCTTCTCCTCGGTGATCCTCCGCGTCCGCTGCGTTAGAAGGTCTTGCTCTTCTCCGTGTTCTTCGTGACCTTCGTGGTAGAAAATATCCGATCAGCCAGGTCGAAGCCGCTGCCACTGCATGGCAAACCCCTCCATCGGATCGCGCTTGAAACCGCTCTTCGCGAACTGGTGCCAGCGGCCGATCACGAAGCACAGCACCAGGTTGGCGTGCGCCCCCGCATCCAGTCCCTCCGGGATCTCGTGCTGGTTGAGAGCAAAGCGCAGGCACTGCTTGATCGTCGTTTCCAGGCGGTCGTGCAACTGGTTGATGCGCAGCTGTAGCCGTTCGTTCTCGTTGACCAACGCGTCGCCGATCAGCACGCGCGTCATGCCTCGGTTCTTGCGCGCGAAGCCGAGCAGCATCGACACGATCGCCTCGAGCTGCGCCAGTCCGCTGGCATGCTCGGCGGTGATCTTGTTCACCAGCCCGAAGATGGTCTCCTCGATGAAGCCGATCAGGCCCTCGAACATCTGCGCCTTGCTGGCAAAGTGCCGGTAGAGCGCGGCCTCCGAGACGTCGAGCCTCCCCGCCAGCGCTGCCGTGGTGATGCGCTCGGCATTCGGCGTCTCCAGCATCTCCGCGAGCGTCTGCAGGATCTGCAGCTTTCGCTCGCCCGGGCGCGCGGCGGGCATGACGGAATCCTAACGGGGGTGCAGGCGAGGCAGGTGGCGGGGAAGCTGCGCGAGGATGCGGATGCTCACGTCCACGTGCGCCGGCACCCGTGCCGCCGGTCCGAGCCAGACCGTCTTCATGCCCAGGCGCTTCGCGGCTTTCAGGTTGACCAGAGTGTCCTCCACCATGATGCAGGCGCGCGGATGCAGGCGATGCTTGCGCAACAGTCGACGGAAGCCGGCCGGATCGGGCTTCGGACGGAAGCGCGTGTGTTCGATGGTGAACACATCGTCGAACAGGTCCGACACCCGCAGCAGGCGCAGCACCGCGCGGGAATAGTGCACGGGCGCGTTGGAGAATACCAGCTTCCGTCCGGGCAGGCGCATGAGCACGGAGCGCAGCAGAGGATGACGCAGGATTGCCCGCTGCAGCTCGGGAAAGGCATGCGTCTCGCGCAGGAAGTGATGCGGATCGACCGCATGATGTCGGATCAGCCCGAGCAGCGTGGCACCGTAGCGATGCCAGTACTGCACGCGCAGCGCGTTTGCGCCGTCGGTGTCCAGCCCCAGATGCCGCTCGAGATACATTGTCATCGAGCGATTCAGATGCGGGAACACGTGCGGATTGGCATCGTGCAGGGTGTTGTCCAGATCGAAGATCCAGACCGGCCCCGGGGCACGGCGTCGTCGGGCACGCGAGGCCATCGCGGTTCTTTTCGGTCGGCGGTCGGGCTGCGCCGGGATGCTCAGCGATTGCGGATGAGCGTGCCCACACCCTCGTCGGTGAGGATCTCGAGCAGCAGCGCGTGCTCCACGCGGCCGTCGATGATGTGCACGCTCTTCACGCCGCCCTTCGCCGCATCGAGCGCCGAGGAAATCTTGGGCAGCATGCCGCCGTGGAGCGTACCGTCGGCGAACAGCGCATCCACCTCCTTGGGCGTAAGGCCCGTGAGCAGCTTGCCCTCCTTGTCCAGCACGCCGGGCGTATTGGTGAGAAGGATGAGCTTTTCCGCACGCAGCACTTCCGCGAGCTTGCCTGCGACAAGATCGGCGTTGATGTTGTAGCTCTCCCCGTCCGCACCCACCCCCACAGGCGCCACCACCGGGATGAACTCGCGCGTCTGCAGCAGCGTGATGATTTCTGGATCGATGGCGCTGATCTCGCCGACCTGGCCGATGTCGAGCATCTCGCCAGCGTCGTCCTTGCTGGGAACGAGCAGCTTGCGCGCGCGGATGAAGGCGGCGTCCTTGCCGGTCAGGCCGATGGCATGCCCGCCGTGCTGGTTGATGAGTGTGACGATCTCCTTGTTCACCAGGCCGCCTAGGACCATCTCGACCACGTCCATGGTCTCGGCGTCGGTCACGCGCATGCCCTGCACGAACTCGCCCTTCTTGCCCACCCGCTGCAGCAGGCTGTCGATCTGGGGGCCGCCGCCGTGTACGACCACCGGATTCATGCCGACCAGCTTGAGCAGCACCACGTCGCGCGCGAACGAGTGCTTGAGGCGATCGTCGGTCATGGCGTTGCCACCGTACTTGACGACGATGGTCTTGCCCGAAAAGCGACGGATGTAAGGGAGCGCCTCGGCCAGAATCTTGGCGCGCTGGCCGGCGGAGGAATCGGAGAGAGCCATGGTAGGGGGCCTGAGCGGGGACTGCGAATTCTAGCCAACTTTGGCAGCCCGCCCGGCCCGGGGCTGCGAAAACGAAGCGGCTCCCGCAGGAGCCGCCGAACGCCACCCGGCCAACGCCGGGGTCCAGGTCACGTCACCCCGGCGAAAGCCGGGGTCCGCGCCGTTACTGCACCGTCAGCCGCCGCTGCGCGGAGGCAGCCTTCTTCGGCAGCGTCAGCTCGAGCACGCCATTCTCGTAGCGCGCGTTCGCGCCGTCCTGATCCACGTCCTGGGCCAGGGTGAATGACCGGTACACCTTGCCGTAGTAGCGCTCCGAGCGCAGCACCTTCTCGCCCTGCCGCTCTTCCTTCTCGCGCTTGACCTCGGCCGTGATCGACACCTGGTTGCCATCGATGGAGATGTGGATGTCCTCCTTCTTTACGCCCGGCACCTCCGCGTGCACGGTGAAGGCCTTCTCGTCTTCCTTAACATCCATCTTCAGGCGCATGCCCTGCGCGCCTTCCTGGCTCTCCAGTCGCATCGGGCGCAGGAAAACGCCCCTGAACAGGTCGTCGATGTCCTCGAACGGATCCCAACGGGTGATGTTCGCCATGGTTCGATTCCTCCTCGAAATCAGCAATGTGGCGGCTGCTCCGCCTCAGCGCGTATATGCGTATGCGGTGCGGGCAATTCAAGCCCGAAGCCCGGCCCGCTGAATCCAGCCGCCGGAACCGCTCGTATAGAATTGCGTGACCCGGGCACCCGGGCGCATCCAGCCCGGCTCCGGCCGGCGTAACCAACCCAGTTCGTTGAGGAGAATCGTCCGATGTCCAAGAAAACCACTGCGCTGACCCTTGCCGTGGGCAGCGCCTTCGCCGCATCGCTCGTGTCCATCCAGCCGGCCGCCGCCGACGAGAATCCGTTCAAGATGGAATCGCTCGAGAGCGGCTACCAGGTTGCCGCAGCCGACAAGGACAAGGAAGGCAAGTGCGGCGAGGGCAAGTGCGGCGAGGGCAAGTGCGGCGGGGACAAGAAGGACAAGGAAGGTGCCTGCGGCGGGGACAAGAAGGACAAGGAAGGCGCCTGCGGCGGGGACAAGAAGAAAGAAGGCAAGTGCGGCGAGGGCAAGTGCGGCGGCAACAAGTAAACCCCTGACCGCGATGCACGGCCTGAACGTGCACGGTGCCGGCCTCGGCCTGCGGCGCGAGTTGATCCCCGCGCTGCAGGCCGCTGTCCCGCCCCCAATCCAATTTTTCGAGCTTGCGCCGGAGAACTGGCTGGATCTCGGCGGGTCGACGGGCAAGGCACTGCGCTTCTTCAGCGAACGCTATCCCATCGTCTGCCACGGCCTGTCCCTGTCCCTGGGCGGTCCGGGCCCGCTGGACGAAGTCCTGCTCGGGCGCATCGGCCGGTTCATGCGCGCACACGGGATGCAGCTGTACACCGAGCATCTCGCCTACACCACCGATGACGGGCATCTCTACGATCTGCTCCCGATCCCCTTCACCCACGAGGCGGTGCGCCACGTCGCCGCCCGCATCCGGCGGGCGCAGGAGATCCTGGAGATGCGGATCGCGGTCGAGAACGCCTCGTATTACGCGGCAGCGCCGATCAGCGAGATGGACGAGGCGCAGTTCGTCTGCGCCGTGGTGGAGGAGGCCGACTGCTGGCTGCACCTGGACGTCAACAACGTCTACGTGAATAGCGTCAACTTCGGTTTCGACCCCGTGCGGTACCTGCAGACGCTGCCCGCCGAGCGGGTCGTCTACATGCACATGGCCGGGCACTTCCGCGAATCCGATACCCTGCTCGTCGACACCCACGGCGCACCCGTGGCCGATCGTGTCTGGTCGCTTCTGGAGACGGCCTACGACACCGTCGGCGTGCATCCGACGCTGCTCGAGCGGGACTTCAACATACCGCCCCTGGCCGAACTGGTGGCCGAGGTCGCGCGGATCGACCGGCTGCAGCAGTCGCGCGCGCCTGCCGCCGGACGACGCAGGCATGGCTGACCGTCGCGCAACGAAGGCGGAGGCGTCCGACTTGCCCGCCTTCCAACGCTACCAGTACGCGTTCGCCGCACACATTCGAAATCCTGCCGCATCGCCCCGCCCGAGCGGCGTCCCCGCAGCGCGCATGCGGGTGTACAACGAACTGCTCTTCAACAATCTTGAGGGGTTCCTGCTCGCCTGCTTCCCGGTTTGCAGGAAGCTCCTCGGCGCGCGCGCCTGGAAGCGCCTGGTGCGCGCGTTCTTCGCGCAGCATCGCTGCCGCACGCCGCTGTTCCGTCAGATTCCGGAAGAGTTCGTGCAGTGGCTCTCCGGCGCCGCAGTCGAACGACCGGACTATCTGCCGCATCTGGCCCACTACGAGTGGGTGGAACTGGCGGTCGACACCTCGACCGCCACGTCCGACGCGCACACGTTCGATCCGGAGGGGAACCTGCTGGGCGGACGCCCCGTGCTCGATCCTGCGGCGATGCTGGTCGCCTACCCCTATCCGGTGCACCGAATCGGACCGCGCATGCGGCCCTCGCAACCGGACGAAGAACTGACCCGCATCCTCGTCTTCCGGGACCGGGATGACCGCGTTCGCTTCGTCGTCCTCAATCCGGTGACTGCACGCCTGCTGGCCCTGCTTTCGGAAGGCAACCTGTCCGGACGGGAGGCGCTGAACGCCATTGCCGGCGAGCTTAGCCATCCTGACCCGGGTGCGGTGATCGCCGCCGGCGCGCAGGTGCTCGAGGATCTGCGCAGCCAGGGCGCGATCCTGGGCAGCGCGCGGGACTGAGCCGCTTCAGTGGTGCTCGTGTCCGCCGCCGGTGGCGCCGGCAGCGGCGCGCACCGGCGCCTTCACCGGGATCGATCGGCGTTCTCCGGCTTCCTCGACCAGCAGGGTGAGCGAAACCTGCTGCCCCGGCTGCAGCGGCTGCCCGATATCCAGCAGCATGATGTGAAAACCGCCGGGCGCCAGCTTGACCGGCTGTCCGGCCGGCAGCGCCAGCGACTCGATGCGGCGCATCTTCATCACGCCGTCCTGGTGCCGCATTTCATGGATCTCGGCGGTGGGCGCGGACGGACTCTCCACCCCGATCAGCCGCCCACCGGCCTGGCTGGTGAGGGTCATGTAGACGCCGGCCACCTTCTGCCCCGGCAGCGTCGCGCGCGCCCAGGCATCGTCCACCCGCACCTCGCCGGCGCTGGCGAGCGCGCTCCAGGCGAGCGCGGCGAGAGCAACGAGCAAACTTCTACATCCTGGAACTGTCATCATTCTTCCCAATGGGCGATTGGCCAGCGCCTAGGTTAGCAGAGGCCGCACTGGGGCCATTGATACAGATCACCTATAATTTCCGCCGGATGTTCCGCGTACTGCTTCTCCTCTTCCTCGCGCTGGCGCCGAGCGCCGCGCTCGCCCAGACTCCCGCTCCCCCGCCCGGCATCGAGGCACGCACCTGGCTGCTGATGGATCTCCAGAGCCGGCAGGCGATCGCCGAGCAAGGCGGTAACGAACGCATCGAGCCGGCCTCGCTGACCAAGCTGATGAGCGCCTACCTGGTGTTCGAGGCGCTGCGCCAGAAGGAGATCGCGCTCGATCAGGACGTGCGCGTGTCCGAGAAGGCCGCGAAGATGCCCGGTTCCCGCATGTTTCTCGAGGCGCGCACCTGGGTCAGCGTCGACCAGCTGCTACGCGGGATGATCGTGGTGTCCGCGAACGATGCCACGCTCGCCCTGGCGGAGGGCATCGCCGGAAGCGAGGAAGCGTTCGTGGAGCGCATGAACGCGCAGGCGCGCCGCCTCGGCCTGAACCAGACCCGCTTCGCCGATTCCACCGGGTTGTCGCATCCCCAGCACTACTCGACGGCGCACGACATCGCCCGCCTGGCCGCCGCGCTGATTCGCGACTTTCCGCAGCATGCCCCGCTCTACCAGTTGCGCGAGTTCACCTACAAGGAGATCACGCAGGCGAACCGGAACATCCTGCTCGGGCGCGACCCGCGCGTGGATGGCATGAAGACCGGCTACACCGAGAACGCAGGCTATTGCATCGTCGCCACCGCCCGTCGCGAGTCGCGCCACCTTCTCGCCGTGGTCACCGGCGCAGCCTCGGAGAGCACGCGGGCCGCAGAAGCGCAGAAGCTCATCAACTACGGCTTCCAGCACTACGAGACGCCGCAGGTGTACGCGCGCGGCGCCGTGGTCGCCGAGCTGCCGGTTTACAAGGGCAGTGCGAAGCGGCTCAAGGCCGGACCGGACCAGGACGTTTACGTATCCGTGCCGCGCGGGCGGACGGATGCGATCAAGGCCAGCCTCACCAGCCGCCAGCCCCTGCTGGCGCCGCTTACTCAGGGCCAGCAGGTCGGCTCGCTGCGCGTAGAGTACGACGGCGCTGCGGTGGGCGAGTATCCTGTGGTCGCACTGGAGAACGTGAGCGTGGCCAACCTGTTCGTGCGCGCCTGGGACAGCCTGCGGCTGCTGTTCGAATGAAGACGAGGTGAGCGTGCTGTTCGACATTCCCGAAGACCTGCAGGACTCGATCGTCTACCTCAACGGCAGCTATGTGCCCATGCGCGAGGCGCATGTCCCGGTGCTCGACCGCGGCTTCATCTTCGGGGATGGCGTATACGAAGTGGTCCCGGTGTACGGACGAGTACCGTTCCGCCTGCCGGAGCATCTGTGCAGACTCCAGTACAGCCTCGAGGCGATCCGCATGGCCAATCCGCACGATGACGAGACGTGGACGCGCCTCGTGCTCGGACTGATCGACCGCTGCCCGCACCCCGATCAGAGCCTGTACCTGCAGGTCACGCGCGGCGTCGCTCGCCGGGACCACGCCTTTCCCAAGGGTGCACGGCCCACCGTGTTCATGATGACGGGCGCATTGAGTACGCCCTCGGCGGAACTGCTCGCCAACGGCGCTGCCGCCGTCACGGCGACGGACAACCGCTGGCTGCGCTGCGACATCAAGTCGACGGCACTGCTGGGCAACGTGCTGATGCGCCAGCTCGCCGTCGACGCGGGTGCGCAGGAAACGGTGATGATCCGCGACGGCTTTCTCACCGAGGGCGCCGCCAGCAACGTCTTCGTCGTGCGCGACGGCATCATCTTGGCGCCGCCGAAGAGCAACCTGATCCTGCCCGGCACGACCTACGACGTGGTGCTCGAACTGGCGAGAGAGGGCGGCATGCCGTTCGAGATCCGCCCCGTGAGCGAAGCCGAGCTGCGCGCGGCGGACGAGGTGTGGATCACCTCCGCGACCCGGGAAGTCCTCGCGGTGACGCGACTGGACGGCAAGCCGGTGGGTTCCGGCAGGCCCGGGCCGGTGTTCGAGCGGATGCGCACCGCGTTCCGCGCGTTCAGGAACGCACTGCCGGCCAGGGCCCACGCCTGAGATGCAACCCGAACTGTCACCGATCGAATATCCGATCGATTTCCCCGTCAAGGTGATGGGCCGGAACAAGCCGGGTTTCGCGCAGCTGATCGCAGCCATCGTGGCGCGCCACGCGCCCGACTTCGACGCGTCCACGCTCGAGATGCGTCCCAGCCGGCAGAACAACTACTTGAGCGTGACCTGCACCATCCGCGCGACGTCGCGCGAGCAGCTCGACGCCCTCTACACCGAGCTGAGCGGGCATCCCGACGTGAGCATGGTGCTGTGAGCGCGATCGCCGCCGCCGTCCGCGCACCGCTGGTGCGTCGCCTCGGCCTCGTGCCCTATCTTTCGACGCTGGAGAGCATGCGTCGCTTCACCGTGGCGCGGCAGCGCGATGCGCGCGACGAGATCTGGCTGCTGCAGCATCCGGCGACCTACACCACCGGCGTGGCCGGGCGTGCGGAGCACCTGCCCAGAGGCGACGGGATCGAGGTGGTCAGGGTGGACCGCGGCGGGCAGGTGACCTATCACGGCCCGGGACAGCTGGTCGCCTACACGCTGCTCGACCTTCGACGCCTGGGCATCGGCGTGAAGGCGCTGGTCCAGCGCCTGGAGCAGGCGGTTCTTGACCTGCTCGCCGGCTACGGCATCGAAGGCGCGCGGCGCCCCGGTGCGCCGGGCGTATATGTGCGCGACGCGAAGCTGGCCGCCCTGGGACTGCGCATCCGCAACGGCTGCAGCTATCACGGGCTGAGTCTCAACGTGGACATGGATCTCGCGCCGTTTCGATCGATCGATCCCTGCGGTTACCCGGGGCTTGCAGTGACGCAGCTTCGCGAGCTCGGCGTGGCGGAACCGCTGGAACGGGTCGGCGACCGGCTCGTCCAACATCTGCTGCGCAGCCTCGACACGGGCACCGTTTCCTGAAGGAAATCCGACACCATGAGCGACCTCACCAAGGGACAGACTGGCGCGGACAAGACCGCGCGCAATCCGGTCAAGGTCATTCCCATCGCGCCGCTGAAGAAGCCGGACTGGATCCGCGTCAAGGCCGGTGGCGGCGCCCGCTTCACCGACATCAAGCGCAGGCTGCGCGAGCAGCAGCTGCACACGGTGTGCGAGGAGGCGTCGTGTCCGAACATCGGCGAGTGCTTCGGAAAGGGCACCGCGACCTTCATGATCCTGGGCGAGCTGTGCACCCGCCGGTGCCCGTTCTGCGACGTGGCGCACGGCCGTCCCAAACCACCCGATGCGCAGGAGCCCGATCACCTCGCCCAGACCGTGGCCGAGCTGCGCCTGCAGTACGTGGTGATCACCAGCGTGGACCGCGACGATCTGCGCGACGGCGGCGCGAAACATTTCGCCGACTGCATCAACGCCGTGCGCGCGCGTTCGCCCGGTACCCGCATCGAGGTGCTGGTGCCGGACTTCCGTGGGC
>CAYLTE010000011.1:0-38748 GCA_964386195.1 uncultured Burkholderiales bacterium
CCTCGCAGAAGGCACAGGGACACGACAGTTCCATCCATGGGCAGCCGAAGACCTAGACTCTCCCTGAGCGTGCAGACAGCAACCGCCGCGACCGGGCTGCCCTCGCGGGCGAGGCTGCGCGAATGGGCGCAGGCGGCGCTCGAGCGCGACGCCGAAGTGACACTGCGCATCGTGGGCGACACGGAGGGGCGGCGGCTCAACGCCCGGTTCCGCGGCAAGGACTACGCGACCAACGTGCTTACCTTCGCCTATGAGCCGGATGTCGCCGGGCTGCCGTTGTCCGGGGACATCGTGCTGTGCGCCCCAACCGTCGAGACGGAGGCCGCGCAGCAGCGCAAGCGCCTCGACGCGCACTACGCCCACTTGGTCGTGCACGGCATGCTGCACCTCCAGGGACACGACCACGAACGCGACGACGAGGCGCAGGCGATGGAGGCGCTCGAAAGCGAAATCCTCCTGCGACTCGGCTTTCCCGATCCCTACTTGCCGGCCGACGACGCCCCGAACGACCCGGCGTCGGAAGCCGCCTGACCAGAATGGACCCTCACCCTAGACCTCGATTGCTCGAGCGCATCGGCGCCATGCTGATGCGCGAACCCGAAGACCGCGACCAGCTGGTCGAACTGCTGCGCTCGTCCTACGAGCGCAATCTCATCGATGCCGATGCGCTCGGCATGATCGAAGGCGCGCTGCAGATGTCCGAACTGCAGGCGCGCGACATCATGATTGCGCGCGCCCAGATGGACATGGTGGACGTGGGCGAGGACCTGCAGCGCGTGCTCGCGCAGGTCGTCGAATCCGGCCACTCCCGCTTTCCCGTGTACGGCGAAAACAAGGACGACATCGTCGGCATGCTGCTGGCGAAGGACCTGCTGCGCTGCCTGGCGCAGCAGGCGGGCAGCCTGCGCGAAGTGCTTCGCCCCGCCCTGTTCATCCCCGAATCGAAGCGCCTCAACGAACTGCTGCGCGATTTCCGCCGCAACCGCAACCACATGGCCGTGGTGATCGACGAGTACGGCGGCGTTGCGGGCCTGGTCACCATCGAGGACGTCCTGGAGCAGATCGTCGGCGAGATCGAGGACGAGTACGACTTCGACGAGACCGACGCCAACATCCAGCCGGTGCGCGACGGTGCGTACCGCGTGCGCGCACAGACCGAGATCGAGGATTTCAACTCGACCTTCGGCACGCGCTTCCCCGACGACGAGTTCGACACCGTGGGCGGCCTGCTCCTGTCGCACTTCGGCCACCTGCCGCGGCGCGGCGAGGAGATCGAACTCGAAGGCCTGCGCTTCAGGGTGCAACGCGCGGACGGCCGTCGCCTGCACTCGCTGCTGGTCTCGCGCCTGCCGCCGCCCGAGTGAGCGCCGGCCCGCCACCGTCCGCGCGGCGGGCATTTCTCCTGCGCCTCGGCGTCGCTCTCCTGCTCGGTGCAGCGACGGTGTTCTCCTTCGCGCCGTTCTACCTCTGGCCGCTGCCTGTACTGACTCTGGGCGGATTGGCCTGGATGCTCCTGCGCGCCTCCACTCCGCGCGCCTGCTTCGCCCTCGGCTACGCCTTCGGCTTCGGCTGGTTTGCCGCCGGGGTGAGCTGGGTGTTCGTGAGCATGCACCGCTATGGCGGCATGAGCGTGCCGCTGGGGGTGTTCGCAACTGCGTTCTTCTGCGCCTATCTGGCGCTGTTTCCGGCCGCCGCCGCCTGGGTGACCGGCCGCCTCCGCGCCAGTGCGCAGGTCCGCCTGCTAGTCGCCTTTCCCGCCGCGTGGATGCTGAGCGAATGGGTGCGCGGCTGGATGTTCACCGGGTTTCCGTGGCTGATCGTCGGCTATGCGCAGTCGCCCGGCGGCCCGCTGAGCGGCTACGCGCCGCTGGTCGGCGTCTACGGCGTGTCGCTGGCGAGCGCGCTGAGTGCCGGGCTGCTCGCCTGCAGCGTGCACGCGCTGCGCAATGGCGCTCGGGTGTGGCCGGCCTTGGCCGGCATGGGAGTGCTGTGGCTCCCTGCGCTGGCGTCCCAGCACTGGGCCTGGACCCACCCACAGGGCGAGCCGGTCAGCGTGACGCTGGCGCAGGGCAACATCGCCCAGGACCTCAAATGGCGTCCGGAAGCGCTGCAGGAGACCTTGCGGACCTATCTCATGCTCACGCGCGCCAGCAGCAGCCGGCTGATCCTGCTTCCCGAGACCGCCGTGCCGCTGTTCGACGTGGATGTGCCGCACGGCTACTTCGACCTGCTCGCCGCGCACGCGCGCGCCAACGGCGGCGATGTGCTGCTGGGCGTGCCCGAATACGTCGCCGGCACGCCGCCGCGCCACTACAACAGCGTGATCAGCCTCGGCAGCGCCCCGACGCAGACTTATCGCAAGCACCACCTGGTTCCGTTCGGCGACTACTTCCCCGATTGGGCCTTCATCACCTGGATCATGCAGGCGATGGACATCCCCATGTCGAGCTTCTCGCGCGGCGAAGCCGTGCAGGCTCCGCTCGCGGTGGCAGGGCAGCGCGTGGCGGTCAACATCTGCTACGAGGACGCGTTCGGCGAGGAGATCATCCGCCAGCTGCCGCACGCCACGATGCTGGCCAACTTCACCAACGACGCGTGGTGGGGCGACTCGTGGGCTTCGGAACAGCACCTGCAGATGGCGCAGATGCGCGCGCAGGAGACCGGGCGCTGGATGCTGCGCGCGACCAACACGGGCGTGACGGCGATCGTCGACGAGCGCGGACACGTGAGGGCGGCAGCGCCGGAGTTCGTCACCACTGCCATCGATGGCAGCGCGCAGGGCTTCGCCGGCGCAACACCATATGTACGCTGGGGGAACTGGCCGGCACTGGCGCTCGCCTGTGTGATGCTGATCACAGTGGCCTGGCGCGCCCGCGCGCTACACTCCCTGCCGTCCAAGTGATCTCCGGAGGAGTGTCGCGATGATCGACCACACCACCCGAATCTTTCTGGCGCTGGCCTGCGTATTCGTCCTGTTCACGCCCTGGCGTGGCGCCGTGGCCGGCATCGTCGACACTGAGTTCGTGGCGCAGGCGCTGTCGCAAGGCGCGATCCTGTGGGACACGCGCAGCGAGGAGGACTACAAGCGCGGGCACATCCCGGGCGCCGTGAACATGGACGATCCGCAGGCCGTCCTGCGCGACGACAGGAACGAGGACCTGCTGGCGATCCCCAAGGTGGAGCGCATGCTCGGGGAACTGGGCATCGACCCGACCAGGCAGATCGTCATCTATGGCAGCAAAGGCATGCCCTCGGCCTACTTCGCCGAGCAGGTATTGCGTTACTTCGGCGCGGCCGACGTGCACATCTATCACGGCGGTCTCGACGACTGGAAGGCGGCCGGCAAGCCGGTCAGCACGGATGCAACCCGGTTGCCCCCGGTGGCATTCGACGCGAAGCTTCAGAAGAACCGCTGGGTGAGCACACGCGAGGTGCTCGCGGCGCTCGACCGGCCAGACGTGCAGATCGTCGACTCGCGCACTCCCAAGGAGTTCAGCGGCGACGACATTCGTGCGTTGCGCGGCGGGCACATTCCCGGCGCCATCAACATTCCCTACGAGGACAACTGGGTCGATCCCGACACGCCTCGCAAGCTCATGCGCCGGCAGGTCCAGAACAAGGACGGAATGGACCTGAAGCCGCGCGAGGAGCTGAAGGCGCTGTATGCCGCGCTCGACCCTGACAAGGAGACGATCGTCTATTGCCAGAGCGGGTCGCGCTCGTCGGTGACGGTCTCCGTGCTGGAGGAACTGGGCTTTCGCAACGTGAAGCTCTACGACGGCTCGTGGCTGGTCTATGGCAACACCTTCGATGCGCCCGCCGAGAGCGTGAGCTACTTCAACGTCGGCCGCGTCAACGGCATGCTCAAGCAGATGCAGTCACGCATCGACATGCTCGAATCCGAAATCGAGGAACTCAAGTCGGCCGCGACGAAGAAGCCGCAGTAAGCGCGCAGAGGCCCCACCATCGGCTGCCCGAGGCCTCGAGGCGCGCGGGAATCGCGCGGGATGGCGGGGGAAACACAGTAGAATCCGCGTTTTCCGATTTCCCCGGCGGGCTGCCTGCGCCCGTGCGACCATGAATTTCCAGGATCTGATCCTCACGCTCCAGACGTACTGGGGCAAGCAGGGCTGCGCCCTGCTGCAGCCCTACGACATGGAAGTGGGCGCTGGAACCAGCCACACCGCCACCTTCCTGCGCGCGCTCGGGCCGGAACCGTGGAAGGCCGCCTACGTGCAGCCGAGCCGCCGTCCGAAGGACGGGCGCTATGGCGACAATCCCAATCGCCTGCAGCACTACTACCAGTATCAGGTGGTGCTCAAGCCCTCGCCCGCCGACATCCTGGACCTCTATCTCGGATCGCTCGCCGCACTGGGCTTCGACCTGCGCGCCAACGACATCCGCTTCGTCGAGGACGACTGGGAGAACCCGACCCTGGGCGCCTGGGGCCTGGGCTGGGAGGTCTGGCTGAACGGCATGGAGGTCACGCAGTTCACCTACTTTCAGCAGGTCGGCGGCATCGACTGCAAGCCCATCACCGGCGAGATCACCTACGGGCTCGAACGCCTCGCCATGTACCTGCAGGGCGTGGACAACGTGTTCGACCTGGTGTGGACCGACGGGCTCACCTACCGCGACGTGTATCACCAGAACGAGGTCGAGCAGAGCGCGTACAACTTCGAGCACAGCAACGTCGAGTTCCTGCTCGGCGCCTTCGGAGCGCACGAGAAGCAGGCGAAGCACCTGATGGAGCAGCAGCTCGCGCTGCCCGCCTACGAACAGGTGCTCAGGGCCGCACACACCTTCAACCTGCTGGATGCGCGCGGCGCGATCAGCGTGACCGAGCGTGCAGCCTACATCGGACGCATCCGCAACCTCGCGCGCAGCGTCGCCCAGAGCTACCTGGATAGCCGCGCGCGCCTTGGATTTCCGATGGCGCCGCGCGCGTGGGCAGACGAGGCCCTCGCGCTGCTCGAGAAGCAGAAGAAGGCAGCCTGAGCGATGGACGCGAAGAACCTGCTGGTCGAGCTGCTGGTCGAGGAGCTGCCGCCGAAGGCACTGAAGAGGATATCGGAGGCTTTCACCGATGTGCTCTTCAATGCGCTACGCAGAGCCGGACTGGTGCTGCGCCAAGAGATGACGGGTGTGCGACCGTTCGCTTCGCCGCGTCGATTGGGCGTCTTCATCCCTGAAGTCCTCGCGCACGCGGCGGACAGGACAGTTGCGCAGAAGCTGATGCCGGTGAGCGTGGGGCTGAACGCCGAAGGCAAGGCAACGCCTGCGCTGCTGAAGAAGCTCGCCTCGCTCGGCGCCGACGAATCCGCCGTTGCCTCCCTCAAGCGTCAGACCGACGGCAAGGCGGAGACCCTGTTCCTCGACACCACGGTCAAGGGCGCGACGCTTGCCGACGGCCTGCAGCGGGCGCTCGACGAGGCGCTCGAACGGCTTCCCATTCCGAAGGTCATGAAATACCAGCTTGCCGACGGGTGGACCGACGTGAACTTCGTGCGCCCCGCGCATGCGCTGATCGCGCTGCACGGAAACGACGTGGTGCCGGTGAAAGCGCTCGGTCTCGACGCTGGCCGCACCACACAGGGCCATCGCTTCGAGGCGGCCACGCCGCGCATCGAGATCCGCAACGCAGACAGCTATGCCGCGCAGTTGCGCGAGCAAGGCGCGGTGATCGCCGATTTCAACGAGCGCCGGGGGGAGATCGAGGCGCAACTCGCGCGCGCCGCGCAATCGCAGGGACTGCAGCCGATCCGCGACGAGGCTCTGCTGGACGAGGTGGCCGCGCTGGTCGAACGCCCGAAGGTGCTTCTGTGCCAGTTCGAGCAGCAGTTCCTGGACGTGCCGCAGGAGTGCCTCATCCTCACGATGAAGGCCAACCAGAAGTACTTCCCGCTGCTCGGCGCGCAAGGGAAGCTTACCAACCGCTTCCTGGTGGTGAGCAACGTCTCCCCCGAGGATCCCGCTCGAGTCGTCCAGGGCAACGAACGCGTCGTGCGCCCGCGCCTGGCGGATGCCAAGTTCTTCTTCGACCAGGACCGCAAGACGAAGCTGGCCGATCGCCTCGAGCGGCTGGGCAGCGTCGTCTACCACAACAAGCTCGGCTCGCAGCTCGATCGTGTGCAGCGCATCCGCAAGCTCGCCAGCGCCATCGCCGAGAAGCTGCGCGCCGACGTCGCGCAGGCCGAGCGCGCGGCGTGGCTGTGCAAGGCCGACCTGATCACCGACATGGTCGGTGAGTTTCCCGAGTTGCAGGGCGTCATGGGACGCTACTACGCGCTGCATGATGCGGAGCCGCCGGCTGTTGCGGATGCGATCCAGGAACATTACTTCCCGCGCTTCGCGGGCGACCTGCTTCCTGAAGGAAACGTCGCCATTGCCGTGGCGCTTGCCGACAAGCTCGACACGCTCGTCGGCATCTACGGCATCGGCCTGGTGCCCACCGGCGACCGCGACCCCTTCGGCCTGCGCCGGCAGGCGCTGGGCGTGCTGCGCATCCTCGCGGAGCGGGAGCTGCCGCTCGATCTGCGCGAGCTGCTGCAACTCGCCAAGCTCGCCTTCCCCTCCGGTGTGGTGGCAAACAGCGTGGATGCAGACCTGCACGGGTTCATGCTCGATCGCCTGCGCGGCTATCTGCGCGAGCGCGAGTTCTCCCCCGACGAGATCGAGGCGGTGGTGGGCCAGCACCCCACACGTATCGATCAGGTGGTGCCGCGCCTGCAGGCCGTACGTGCCTTCCGCGGATTGCCCGAGGCACAGTCGCTTGCCAGTGCGAACAAGCGCATCCGCAACATCCTGAGGAAGACCACGGTTTCACGGGCCGACGTGGAACCGGCGCTGCTGCAGGCCCAGGCGGAAAAAGACCTGCACGGCGCCACGCAGCGGCTCCTGCCGCAGGTGCGTGCGCTGGTGCGCGACGAGGACTACGCGCAGGCGCTGCGCCTGCTTGCCGGCGTGCGGAAGGAAGTGGATACTTTCTTCGACGAGGTGATGGTGATGACGGACGAACCGCTCACGCGCGACAACCGGCTGGCGCTTCTGGCGCAGCTGGAGGCGCTCATGAACCAGGTGGCCGACATCTCCAGCCTGAGCGCCTCGGGCGAGAGCTAGACCTGCACGAGACGCCATGCCTTCGTCGATGAAGCTGATCATCCTGGATCGCGACGGTGTGATCAATCAGGACAGCGACCAGTTCATCAAGTCGCCTGCGGAGTGGAAGCCGATCCCCGGCAGCCTTGAAGCGATCGCCACGCTGACGCACTCCGGGTATCGGGTCGTCGTCTGTTCGAACCAGTCCGGCATCGGCCGCGGTCTGCTCGACATGGCGGCGCTCAACGCGATCAACGACAAGATGTACAAAGCGCTCGCCATTCTCGGCGGGCGCATCGACGCGCTGTTCTACTGCCCTCACCCGGCCGAGACCGGCTGCGAGTGCCGCAAGCCCAGTCCCGGGATGTACCTGGACATCGCCCGCCGCTTCAACACTCCCCTGGCCGGTGTCCCGAGCGTCGGCGATTCGCTGCGCGACCTGCAGGCGGCGGTGAAGGTGGGCTGCCAGCCGATGCTGGTGCTCACCGGCAAGGGCCAGAAGACGCTGGCTGCCGGCGGTCTGCCCGAGTCGACGCAGGTGTTCGACGATCTCGCCGCTGCCGTGCGTACCATCATCGCAGGGCAGTGAAACGGTGCTGATCGCGCTGCGCTCGGTGCTGTTCACGATCCTGCAGGCTCTGCTCACCGTCGTCTGGTCGCTTCTCTCGATGCTGACCGTGCCGTTCCCGCCGCTGGCACGCTATCGCTTCATCACCGCCTGGTCGCACATGGTGATCTGGCTGGCCCGTGTGGTGTGCGGCGTGCGCTACGAGGTGCGGGGGCTGGAGAATCTCCCGAAGCGCCCAAGCGTGGTGCTGGCCAAGCACCAGTCCGCCTGGGAGACGCTCGCCTTCCAGGTGTTCCTCCCGCCGCAGGTGTGGGTGCTCAAGAGCGGCCTGCTCAGGATTCCGTTCTTCGGCTGGGCCCTTGCGCTGATGAGCCCGATCGCGATCGACCGCGACGCCGGCATGCGCGCGCTCAAGCAGACGCTCGAGCAGGGGCGCGAGCGCCTGGCACAGGGCTTCTGGATCGTGGTGTTTCCCGAGGGACACCGCCATGCGCCCGGTGAGGAAACCACCTACCACGTCGGCGGCGCATGGCTAGCAGTGCAGACCGGCGCGCCCGTCGTGCCGATCGCCCTCAACTCGGGTTACCTGTGGCCGCGCGGCGGCTTCCTCAAACGGCCGGGCACGATCAGCGTGAGCATCGGACCGGCCATCGATCCTGCCGGAATGAAGGCGGAGGAACTGAATCGCCGCGTACGCGCGTGGATCGAGGAGGAAGTCCGTCGCATCGGTGTGCCGCACTGAGCAGGCCGTGCAGTTCGATCTCTTCCAGCGCCCAGAACGTCTCGCCGAACGCCGAACCGCGCGACTGGGCGAGCACGAAGTGCACTACCTGCTCAAGCGCAGCGTCAAGCGCCGTCGCATGCTGCTCACGGTCGACGAGAACGGGCTCACGGTGAGCGTGCCGTGGCGCACCGCCGAGCATCGCATCGCCGACCTGCTTCAGCAGTCGACGCCGTGGGTCCTGAGCAAGCTCGAGCTCTACGCCATGCGCCGCCCCCGGGAGCGGCGCTGGACGCACGGCGAGAGCATCGAGTACCTCGGGCGGAATCTGCCCCTGCACCTCGAGGCGCACAACGGGCGCACCGTGGCGCGGCTGCAGGAAGACGGCAGGCTGCAGCTGTGGATCTCCAACCCGGAGGATTCCAGCGCAGTGCGTGCCGCGGTGATCGCCTGGTACCGGCGACACGCACTGCCGCACCTGAGCGCTGCTGCGGTCCGCTTCGCGGGGCTGCTCGGAGAAGGCGCGCCTACCGTGCTGCTCACCAGCGCGCGGGGACGTTGGGGCAGCTGCAACGCCCGTCGTGAGGTGCGGCTCAACTGGCGCCTCATGCAGGCGCCACCGCAGCTCATCGATTACGTTGTCGCGCACGAGGTGGCGCACCTGCGCGTGATGAACCACTCGGCGCGCTTCTGGGCCACCGTCGAACGGATTCAGCCCGGTTATCGCGAGGCGCGCGCGGAACTCGACCGGCGTGCCGCTCACTACATGGCGCTGTGAAGCAGGGGCGCAAATCCCCTGTGCTACACTCGGACGAAACACTCGCCCCCTCATGCGCACCTTCCTTCCGCTCCTCGTGGTGGCCTGTCTGCTGCAGGGCTGCGGGCAGAAGGGAAGCCTCTACATCCCCACCGCGGAACAACTGCAGGAGGAGGAAGAGCGCCAGCGGGCGCTCGCCGCGCGCGAGCAGCGCGAACGGGAAGCCGAGGCACTCGAGCGCGATCGGCGCGTGGCACCGGCGCTGCCGCCAGAGACCGCCCCGCCGCCTCCCATCGAGCCCGTCGCCCGTTAGGCGAGTCCAGGAACCGCGATGCACACCGATCCTCCGCACTCCCCCTTCATTCGCTATCGAGAGGGGACGCTGTGCGTCGAGTCCGTACCCCTTGCGCAGATCGCCGAGTCGTTCGGAACGCCCTGCTACGTCTATTCGCACGCACAGCTGACCGCGGCGTTCGATAGCTTCACGCGGCCGTTCGGGTCGCGCCCGCATCTGCTGTGCTACGCCGCCAAGGCCAATTCGAACCTTGCGATCCTCGATCTGTTCGCCAGGCTGGGAAGCGGCTTCGACATCGTCTCGGGAGGTGAGCTCGAGCGCGTGCTGGCCGCAGGCGGCGATGCCGGCAAGGTGGTGTTCTCCGGGGTCGGCAAGCGCGCGGACGAGATCGAGCTGGCCCTGGGGAAGGGCATCCTGTGCTTCAACGTCGAGTCGGCGAGCGAACTGGCGCGCATCTCGTCGATCGCGGCGCGCATGCGGATCGACGCACCGGTGAGCCTGAGGGTCAACCCCGACGTCGATCCAAAGACCCACCCCTACATCTCCACCGGGCTGAAGAACAACAAGTTCGGCGTGGCCTTCGAGGACGCGCTCGCGCTGTACCGGCGCGCGCGCACCCTGCCGGGACTGCGCGTCGTGGGCATCGATTACCACATCGGATCGCAGATCACCGAGATCCCGCCGTTCCTGGATGCGCTGGACAAGCTGCTTGGACTGGTCGGACAGCTCGAGGCGGAAGGGGTGCACCTGCACCACATCGACCTGGGCGGGGGCCTGGGCATCCGCTATCGGGACGAGACGCCGCCCGAGCCCGGGCGCTACATCGAGGCGATGCTGTCCCGCATGAAGGGCCGCAGCGAAACCATCGTCCTCGAGCCCGGCCGGGCCCTGGTGGGCAATGCCGGCGTGCTGCTCACCCGTGTGGAGTACCTCAAGCCGGGTACGGCGAAGAACTTCGCCGTGGTGGACGCCGCCATGAACGATCTCATGCGTCCCGCCCTGTACGACGCCTACCACGCCATCGTGCCGGTGCGTCCGCATGCACGGGACGTGCGTCGCTGGGAGATCGTCGGTCCGGTCTGCGAGAGCGGCGATTTCCTCGCGCAGGGACGCGAGCTTGCCATCGCCGAGGGCGATCTGCTGGCGGTGATGTCCGCCGGCGCATACGGCATGACCATGAGCTCGAACTACAACACGCGGCCGCGCGCGGCCGAAGTGCTGGTGGACGGCGACGCAGTGCACCTGGTGCGCGAGCGCGAACGGGTGAGTGACCTGTTTGCCGGCGAACGCGTACTGCCCGCCCGACGCGATCGATGAAGATCCGCTGGCTGGCCGCTGCGGCGTTCGCGCTCGCGCTGACAGCCACCGCCTGCAGCGATGGCAAGAGCGCTGCCTCGAAGAAGGAGACAGCCCCCGCGCCCGTTACGGTCGCCACGGTGCAGCGCACCAGCATTCCCCTCACGGTGACGGCAGTCGGCAACGTCGAGCCGATCGAGAGCGTCGAGGTCAAGTCGCGCATCGACGGCCAGATCGTGGCGGTGCACGTCAGCGACGGCCAGGAGGTACGCCGGGGGCAGCTGCTGTTCGAGCTCGACCGCAGGTTCCTGCAGGCGCAACTCAAGCAGCTCGAAGCCCAGGAAGCCCGCGACCTGGCCCTGCTCGCGAACGCGCGCTCGCTCGAGCAGCGTCACGCCGAACTGCACGCGAAGGGTTTCGTCTCCGAGGAAGCGCTGACCCAGACGCGCACCGGACGCGAGGCGGCGGAGGCGACCGTCGAGGCAGACCGCGCCGCGGTGCAGACCGCGCGCGTCGAGCTCTCCTACACGCGCATCGATGCCCCCATCGGCGGGCGCGTGGGGCGCGTCGCGTTGAAGCTGGGAAGCACAGTCAGCGCGAACGACACTCGCGCCCTCGTGACCATCAACCGCATGGCGCCGATCAACGTGAGCTTCGCCGTGCCCGAGCGCCTGCTCTCACAGGTGCAAACGCCGCCCGGCGGTGAGCCCCTGCGCGTGAGCGTCACGCACGAGGGCGGCGAGGCTGCGCCGGTCACCGGTCGGTTGAGCTTCGTCGACAATGCAGTGGACGCGCAGACCGGAACCATCCGCCTGCACGCAACCTTCGCCAACACCGACCGGCGCCTGTGGCCCGGTCAGTTCGTCACCGTCACCGTCACGCTCGCGCAACAGAGCGACGCCGTGGTCGTCCCGACGCAGGCCTTACAGAACGGTCCCGAGGGTCCTTACGTCTACGTGATCCAGGCCGACCAGACCGCGCAGCTGCGCCCGGTGAAGCTGCAGCGCACCGAGGGCGTAAACGCCGTGATCGCCGAGGGCGTGCAGCCCGGCGAGCAGGTGATCACCGCGGGGCAGTTGCGCGTGACGCCAGGCGCGAAGGTGTCGGTGCGGCCGGGGTGAACCTCTCCGAACCCTTCATCCGCCGCCCGGTCATGACGCTGCTTGTCATGGTCGGTCTGCTCGCCTTCGGCGTCTTGGCCTATCGCAAGCTGCCGGTGGCGCAGCTTCCCAACGTAGACTTCCCTACATTGCAGGTGCGCGCGGAGCTCCCCGGCGCGAGCCCGGAGACGATGGCCACCGCGGTGGCCACTCCCCTGGAAAAGCAGTTCTCCACCATCGCCGGACTGGAGCAGATGACCTCCTCCAGCACCCAGGGCACCACGCAGATCACCCTGCAGTTCGAACTCGATCGCGACATCGATGCCGCCGCGCAAGACGTGCAGACCGCGATCTCGCTCGCGCGCCGGCAGCTGCCCCCCGACATGACGGTGCCGCCGTCGTATCGCAAGGTCAATCCCGCCGACCAGGCCATCTACTACCTTGCCCTGACCTCGGACACGCTGCCGCTGCATCGCGTGAACGACTACGCCGAGACGCTGATGGCGCAGCGCATCTCCATGGTCAGCGGCGTCGCGCAGGTGCTCGTGTTCGGTTCGCAGGCCTACGCAGTGCGCGTGCAGGTCGATCCCAAGGCGCTTGCGGCGCGCGGCATCGGCATCGACGAGGTCGAGCGCGCGCTCGCGCAGAACAACCCCAACCTGCCGACGGGCGTGCTGGAGGACGCGCAGCGCTCCGCGTCGATCATGACCGACAGCAAGCTGCGGGATGCAGCCGGCTTCGCGGAGGTCATCGTCGCGTATCGCAACGGCGCCCCGGTGCGGGTGAAGGACATCGGACAGGCAGTGGACGCGGTGCAGAACAACCGCGTGGCGGCGTGGTTCAACGACAAGCGCGGCATCCTGCTCGGGATCCAGCGACAGCCGGGCACCAACACGGTGGAGGTGGTAGACCGCATCCGCGAACTGCTGCCGGCGTTTCGCGAGCAGGTGCCGCCCGGCGTGAACATCGACGTGCTGTTCGATCGCACGCAGGGCATCCGCGAAGCCGTGCACGAGGTCCAGTTCACCCTGGTGCTGGCGCTCGTGCTGGTGGTGATGGTGATCTTCCTGTTCCTGCGCAACCTCTCGGCCACCGTCATTCCCACCGCGGCCCTGCCCCTGTCCATCGTCGGCACGTTCGCCGTGATGTATTCGTTCGACTTCAGCATCGACACGCTTTCGCTGCTCGCGCTCACCCTGTGCGTCGGTTTCGTGGTGGACGACGCCATCGTGGTGCTGGAGAACATCGCCCGGCATCTCGAGATGGGCAAGAGCCCGCTGCAGGCGACGCTCGAAGGCTCCCGCGAGATCGCGTTCACCGTCCTGTCGATGACGCTGTCCCTGGCCGTGGTGTTCGTTCCGGTCCTGTTCATGGGAGGTGTGGTCGGCCGTCTGCTGCATGAGTTCGCCATCACCATCATGGCGGCGATCCTGATCTCGGGCTTCGTGTCGCTCACCCTCACTCCGATGCTGTGCGGTCGCTGGCTGCAGCCGGAGCACGGACGACGTCACGGACGCGCGTACATGGCGGTCGAGCGCGCCTTCGACGCGATGCGCGACGGCTACGCGCGCACCCTGCGCGCGACGATGCGCGCACCGCGCCTGACCGTGTTCGTGTTCGCGCTCACCAGCGGCGCCGCCCTCTGGCTGGGCATCGCCATCCCCAAGGGCTTCCTGCCCGCCGAAGACACCGGTCAGCTGTTCGCGTTCACCGAGGGGCCGCAGGACATCTCGTTCGAGGCGATGTATCGCCAGCAGCAGATCGTCGCGGCGAGGATCCGCGAGAACCCGCACGTACAGGACACGATGTCCTTCATCGGCGTGGGCGGCTCCAGCCTGCAGATGAACCTCGGGCGCATCGTCATCACGCTCGACCCGCGCGCGCAACGTCCCTCCGCGGAGGCGATCATGCAGATGTTGCGTCCGCAGCTGAGCGACATCCCCGGCGTGAAGGTGTTCCTGCAGAACCTGCCCACCATCCGTCTGGGCGGCGTGATCACCAAGAGCCAGTATCAGCTCGCCCTGCAGAGCGCCGACCTGGAGGAGCTGTACCAGTGGGCGCCGCGCATCGAGGCGCGCATGCGCACGATTCCCGGGATCCAGGACGTCGCCTCGGACCTGCAGATCAGGAACACGCAGGTGGAGGTCAGGATCCTGCGCGACAAGGCATCCGCCCTCGGTCTGACGCCGGAGCAGATCGAGAGCGCGCTGTTCAACGCCTTCGGTTCGCGCCAGGTGTCGACCATCTACACGCCCAGCAACGAGTTCTGGGTCGTGCTCGAACTCGATCCGCGCTACCAGCGCGATGCCTCCACGCTGGATCTGCTGCACGTGCGCTCCACCGGCGGACAACTGGTCCCGCTGGGCGCCGTGGCACGCATCGACACGTCGGTGGGACCGCTGTCCATCAACCACCTCGGACAGCTGCCTGCCGTGAACCTGTCGTTCAACCTCGCTCCCGGCGTCGCGCTCAGCGAGGGCGTCGCGCGCGCCAATGCCGCCATCGCGGAACTGCGCGCACCGGCGACGCTGACCGCCACCTTCCAGGGTACCGCCCAGGCCTTTCAGGACTCGCTGATGGGGATGCCGATGCTGCTTCTGATGGCGGTGTTCGTCATCTACCTGATCCTGGGGATCCTGTACGAGAGCCTGATCCATCCGCTCACCATTCTCTCGGGGCTGCCCTCGGCGGTGCTGGGCGCGCTGCTCACGCTGTGGCTGTTCCACCCCGAGCTGGACATCTATGGCTGGGTGGGGCTGCTCATGCTGATCGGCATCGTCAAGAAGAACGCCATCATGATGATCGACTTCGCCATCGAGCGGCAGCGTGAGACAGGGACCTCCCCCGCGGAGGCCATCTATCAGGCGGCGCAGACACGCTTCCGCCCCATCATGATGACGACGATGGCAGCGCTGGTCGGCACGCTGCCCATCGCGCTGGCATTCGGCGGCGGCGCCGAGGCGCGCCGGCCGCTCGGGCTCGCGGTGGTCGGCGGCCTCGTGGTCTCTCAGATCCTGACGCTCTACATCACGCCCGTCATCTACGTCTACATGGAGCGGTTCCAGGCGTGGTGGTCACGCCGCGGCGATCTGCGGCGCGCACGCGCCCCGGCATGACTTGATCTGGATCAGACGATGTCCGCGCCGGCGGCCGCAGCGCCGCTGCGCTTCCTATAATTCCCGCACACACAGAACTGGAGGAGCCCATGGAAGACAGCGTGAAGTACGTGCTCGACGAGAGCCAGATTCCGCGCACCTGGTACAACATCGCGGCCGACCTCCCCACCCCGCTGCCCGCGGTACTCCATCCCGGCACGCACCAGCCGATCGGCCCCGACGACCTCGCGCCGCTGTTCCCGATGTCGCTGATCGCGCAGGAGGTCAGCACCGAGCGCGAGATCGAGATCCCCGACCCGGTGCGCGAGGTGTACCGCCAGTGGCGCCCGGCCCCTCTGTTCCGCGCGCGACGCCTGGAGCAGGCCCTGCAGACGCCGGCGCGGATCTACTACAAGTACGAAGGTGTCAGCCCGGCCGGCAGCCACAAGCCCAACACCGCAGTGGCGCAGGCTTTTTACAACAAGGAGGCCGGCGTCAAGCGCATCACCACCGAAACCGGCGCCGGACAGTGGGGATCCTCGCTGGCCTTCGCGGGCGCCCTGTTCGGCCTCGAGATCCAGGTGTTCATGGTCAAGGTGTCGTACAACCAGAAGCCCTACCGCCGCGCGCTCATGGAGACCTACGGCGCCCGCTGCATCGCCAGCCCTTCCATGGAGACGGAGGTCGGCCGCCGTATTCTGGGCGCCACCCCCGATAGCAATGGCAGCCTCGGCATCGCCATATCGGAAGCGGTGGAACTGGCCGCACAGCGCGACGACACGAAGTACGCGCTCGGCTCGGTGCTCAATCACGTGCTGCTGCATCAGACCGTTGTCGGCCAGGAGGCAATGAAGCAACTCGAGCTCGCCGACGACTACCCGGACGTCATCGTCGGCTGCACCGGCGGCGGCTCGAACTTCGCCGGCATTGCCTTTCCCTTCATGGGGGAGGAACTGCGCGGGGGGCGCAAGGTGCGCATCGTCGCGGTCGAACCCGCCGCCTGCCCGAGCCTGACGCGCGGACGGTACGCCTACGACTTCGGCGACACCGGGCATCTGACGCCGCTGGTGAAGATGCACACGCTCGGTTCCAACTTCATGCCGCCCGGGTTCCATGCAGGCGGATTGCGCTACCACGGCATGGCGCCGCTGGTGTCGCACGTGAAGGAACTGGGGTTGATCGAAGCGCGCGCCTACCACCAGACGGCGTGCTTCGAGGCGGGCGTGTTCTTCGCGCGGCACGAAGGCATCGTGCCGGCACCCGAGGCCAATCACGCCGTGAAGGGCGCGATCGACGAGGCGCTGCGCTGCAAGGAGGAGGGAGTGAGCCGCGCGATCCTGTTCAACCTCTGCGGCCATGGCCACTTCGACATGCAGGCCTACACCGACTACTTCTCCGGCAAGCTGATCGACCACGACTACGACGAGCAGGAACTGGCGATGGCGCTGTCCGGCCTGCCGAGCGTGAAGGAGGCAGCCTAGCCTGCAACGCAGGCCGGCGGAAACGGAGACCGGGCGCTCCCTGCAATGCGTCTGTCGCGCGGCACTCGCCTGGCTCTCGGGGCGCTCGCGCTCGTCGGTGTCAGCGCGTCGGCGATCGCGGGATGGATCGTATGGCGCCTGGGTCCGATCGGGTCAGCCTACGCAGCGAAAACGGCATGCACCGGCGTATTCGTTTCCGGACGCACCGCAGACGAGGTCTACGACGTCGACGTGGTGGCGGACAACCACCCGCTTCTCGCCCTGACCCGCGTGCGCGTCGATACCGGGAACGCCGCCGTGCACGCGGATTTCGCAGGCCTGCGGCCACGCCACGCGCAATACCTGCCGGGACGTGGCTGTACCCTCGAGGGTGCGGCGGTCAACGCACCGCTCAGCCCGATGACGGTCGCCGCGGCGATCGCGCAGGCGCCCGACCCCGTCGTGCAGGGGGTACTCGATCGCGTACTTTCCGACCCCGGACCACGCACGCGTGCCTTGGCAGTGATGCACGGCGGCCGTCTCGTCGCACAAGGCTATGCCCCTGGCTTCGCGGCCGACACGGCGCTGCCGGGCTGGTCCATGAGCAAGACCATGACGGCAGTGCTCGCAGGGATCGCAGTCGGCCGCGGCGTCCTGCACCTCGGGACCACCGCGCTGCTTCCGCAGTGGGCCAATGACGGGCGGCGCGACATCGCGCTCGAGCACCTGCTGCGCATGACCGACGGGCTGGCTTTCGACGAGGATCCGGCCAATCCGCTTTCCGATGCGGTTGCGATGTTGCTCCTTGCACCAGACGCAGCAGGGTTCGCTGCGGCCAAGCCGCTGCGTGCCACACCGGGCAGCACCTGGCGCTACTCGAGCGGCAGCAGCAACGTGCTGATGCGCGTGGTCGCCGATGCCCTGGGCTATCCGGGAGCAACCGCCGCCGCGGTTGCGCGCGAGGTCCTGTTCCAGCCGCTCGGCATGGACAGTGCGGTGGTGGAGCCCGACCTCTCGGGGCTGCCGGTGGGATCGTCCTTCATGCACGCGAGCGCGCACGACTGGCTGCGTTTCGGACAGTTCCTGATGCAGGATGGAGTCTGGGACGGCGTGCGCGTGCTGCCTGAGGGCTGGGTGCGCACGATGAGGAGGCCCACTCCAGCTTCGGGCGCGCAAGCGTTCGGCGCACACGTGTGGCTGCGCGTGCCCGATTCGTATGCGGGCCCGGCGAGGGCCAGCCGTCCACTGCCGGCCGACGCGTTTCACGCCATCGGACACGAGGGGCAGTTCATGAGCATCATCCCCAGCCGAGGACTCGTCGTGCTGCGCCTCGGTCTCACGCGGCCGCCACACCGGTGGAACCATCAGGCGTTCCTCGCCGACGTCCTCGACGCATTGGCACCCGCGCGCCGAGGCGCTAGCCCAGCGCGGGAAGCAGGCCTGCCACGGCGTGGATGAGCACGCCGATGGCCCCGCCGATCAGGGTTCCGTTAACGCGGATGTACTGCAGGTCGCGCCCGATCGCAAGCTCGATGCGGCTCGTGAACACCTCGGTGTCCCACCGGCGCACCGTATCCTCGATGAGCATCGCGACAGCCTGGCGACGCTGCCGCACCAGATCCGCCAGCGCCCGTCGCAGCCAGGCGTTGAGTGCCTCCGACACCGCGTCGTCGGCGAGCAGATTCTCGCCGATCGCGCGGACGGCATCCTGCAGCCCGGCCTGGAGCCTCGAATCGGGTGAACGTGCATCCTCGCGCAGGCGCTCACGCATAGCGTCCCACACCTGGTTCAGGTACTCGCCCAGAGCCGGGTGCTCGAGCAGCGAGTGCTTCAGCCGCTCGGCACGCGCACGATGCTCGGGCGATTCGCGCAGCGATACGACATAGCCCTCCAGCATCGCCGCGAAGCGCTGCCGCCAGGCGTGCTGCGGGTCTGCTTCGATCTCCACGAGCGACTCCTCCGCGGCACGGATGAGTCGGTCCGAGATCGCATCGTCCACCCCGAGCTTCTGCCACAGCCACGCCGTCTTCTCGCGCACCTTCGACCGGATCTCCGGTTCGGAGGCCTCCAGGAAGCGCCGCGCCTGCGTCAGCAGTTCGTCCAGAAGGCGCTGATGCTGGCCACTGGCAGTCAGGATCTCGAGCACGTTCGCCGCGAGCGGTGCGAGTTCGATGCGCTCCAGCGCCGCCGCGAGATTGCGCTTGACGAAGTGGCGAGCCGGTTCGTCCGCCACGGTGTCGAGGACGCGCGGCACACAACGCGCGATGTGTGTCACCAGCGGGCCGGTGCGCGCCGGATCCGCGAGCCAGCGCGCTGCCGTGCGCGCGAAGTCGATGTCCCCCAGGCGCGCGACGACCACTTCGTCCGAGAGGAAGTTGCGCTGCACGAAATCCCCCAGGGTGCGCCCGATCCGCTCCTTGTTCTGGGGGACGATGGCCGTGTGCGGAAGCGGGACGCGCAGCGGATGCCGGAACAGGGCGGTCACCGCGAACCAGTCGGCGAGCCCCCCCACCAGGGCCGCCTCGCAGAAAGCGCGCAGGTACCCGAGTGCCGGGTGCCGATGCTCGACCATCCGGGCGAGCACGTAGACGACCGCGATCACCGCGAGCAGGATCGACGCGGCCCGTTGCATGCGCCGCAGCTCGAGCGCACGCACGGCATCGTCGCGCGCTCCGCTGGATTCGTTCTCGTTCATCGTTGCACGCTCAGTATTCGGACAGCATGGCGTGGGCGATGGCGAAGTAGATCAGTAGGGACAGCACGTCCTGGACGATCGTGGCGATCGGACCGCTGCCGTACGCCGGGTCGCGGCCGAGATGGGCGAGCAGCCACGGAAACAGCAGCCCAACGGTGGTGGCCACGGTACCGGCCGCCACGAGCGAAAGTGCAACCACCGCGCCCAGGCGCACGTCGCCGAAGGTCAGCCAGATCATCGGAAAGCTCAGTACGCCGAGGGTGAGCCCGATCAGCAGACCGGTGCGCATCTCGCCGGCCATCAGCGTGCGCAACGGAACGTGGCTGAGCGACAGCCCGCGCACGGCGATGGCCTCGGTCTGCGTGCCGACGGCATCGGCGAGGTACACGATGCCCGGGATGAAGAACGCCAGCGCCACGCGTGAGGACAGCGCAGCCTCGAACGAGGCGACGATGCTGGTGGCAATCGCGCTGCCCAGCAGCCCGAGCAGCAACCAGGGAAGGCGGTCCCGCGCACGCCGCACCGGCGGCGCCTCCATGGCGTCGCGCGCCTGCGCCGATTCCTCCCGAATGCCTGCCAGGCGGTGGATGTCCTCGACGTGCTCCCGGCGCAGCACGCGCAGCAGCACGCGCGGGGGGATCGCGCCGAGGAGTCGGCCGTGCTCGTCGGTGATCGCAACCGCGGTGAGCGCATGGCGCAGCGCGTGCGAGGCGATGCGTTCCTGCGACCAGGAAGGGTGCCCCGGAAGCGGCGCGCTCATCAGGGTGCGCAGCGCGTCCTCGCGCCGCGCCCTGAACAGTGCTGCCAGTTCGATGCGTCCGACCAGGACTCTCGCGGGATCGAGCACGTACACGTAGTCGACGTGGTCGAAGCCGCCGGATTCCAGCATCGCCACGGTCTCCCCGACCGTCGCGCCCGGCGACGCACTCGGTACCCTGCTCGCCAACCCCGGGTAGCGGTCCCCCTGCGCGCTCACCGGGCAGCCTCCCGCCGTCGGGCGCGCAGCTGGCGCCGGTTGCAATGGCCGGACGGCGCCGAGTTGGCAATGTAAACCCGGCAAAGCGCCGCACGTTCACACTGTCGTAACCGGAACAAGGGCATGCCCGCTTGTCCGCGCGGCGCGTCCCCACTAGACTTTCGCCGAGACCTGATAAGAGTAACAACCATGATCGTTTACGATTTGTTGTGCGAGAACGCGCATCGCTTCGAGGGCTGGTTCGCCTCCCCGGAAGCCTTCTCGCATCAGCACGAAGCCGGTCAACTGGCCTGCCCGATGTGCGGATCCTCCAGCGTGCAGAAGCAACCCTCCGCGCCGTACGTGCAGACCGGCGGCGCCGATGACAACGGGCAGGCCGTGATGGCGAATCCCGAACTGCTGGAAACCATGCGCAAGAAGTTCGTCGAGTTCGTCCTGCAGAATACAGAGGATGTCGGCGGCCGTTTTGCCGAGGAGGCGCGTGCGATCCACTACAAGGAAGCGCCCGACCGGGCGATTCGCGGACAGGCCTCCGAGCACGAGACCAAGGCGCTTCAGGACGAAGGCATAGAGGTGTTCGCGCTGCCCGTGCCCGTGCTGCCCAAGGACAAGCTGCACTAGCGCCCGGCGCGTTCCCGTCTCATGGCTGCGCTTCCGCCTCTGCTCGTGCTGGGCGCGGGCGTGGTCATCGTCTCCACCGCCTCCATCCTGATCCGTCTCGCCCAGGCGGAAGGCGTGGATTCCCTCACCATCGCGGCGGTCCGCCTCGGACTGGCGACCCTCGTGCTGATGCCCGCCGCGCTGCGCGCTGCGCGATCCGACCTGCACTCGCTGCGCGGGCGAGACCTGCTGCTCGCGATGGGCTCGGGCGCGTTGCTCGCTGTCCACTTCTGGTCCTGGATCGAATCGCTGCAGCATACATCGGTGGCGAGCAGCACGATCCTGGTCACCACCAATCCGCTCTGGGTCGCGCTCGCCGCCGCGCTGTTCCTGGGGGAGCGCCCCGGACGCGCCGCCATCGCTGGCATCGGTCTGTCGCTGCTCGGTACTGCGCTCACCTTCGTCGCCGACGCGCAGGATGCGGCGGCCAACCGCGCTCCGCTGTTCGGCAACACCCTTGCGCTGGTCGGCGCGTTCGCGGCATCCGGCTACCTGCTCGTGGGCCGCGCGCTGCGCACGCGCCTGCGACTGATCCTGTACATCGCCCTGGCATACGGCTTCGGCGCCGTGCTGCTTGGCACCGCCCATACCGTGTCCGGCACATCCATGAGCGGGCATTCTCTCCACGCGTGGCTGCTCATGGCCGGCCTCGCCCTCGGCCCGCAACTGCTCGGGCATACCGCCTTCAACTACGCCCTGCGTCACCTGTCCGCGACATTCGTCGCGCTCGCCATCCTGGGAGAACCGGTGGGATCGGCGCTGCTCGCATGGGTGTTCTTCGACGAGCGCTTCGGCGATGTACAACTCGTCGGCTTCGCTCTGCTGCTGTGCGGGATCTTTCTTGCCGCGCGGGGAGAGCGGCGCGCCAAACTGCCCTCCGAGGAAGTTCATCGCGCGCAATCGGACTAGCAGTCTTGGCCCTCGGCTGCCAATGCTGCGCAGCAACCAGAAAGCGTGAGCACACGCGGCGAAAATCCCTTGCTATCCGGATTTGCCCGGTACTACAGTAATCGCCGGCCATCATGCGTGGAGCGCAGGTCGGCCGTTAAGCCTGCGGCATGAGACCCCGGAAGCACCGCCAAACTACAAGGGAGAGGAGGAGCAATGGAGTTCAACATACTGCAAGCGTTCAAGGGGTTGAAGGACAGGCCGACGAACCCCTTCAACGGAGACGAGATCGGCACCTCGCTGTTCATGGCGGGGAACATGGGCGATCAGATCTCGGAAAAGATTGACGGCTATGCGGCGAAGGCCGGCATGTCGAGGCGAAACTTCATCCGCTCGTCGCTGGGATTGTCCGCCGCCATGCTCGCGGCCAACGAAGTGACCGGCATGAAGTTCTTCGAAGTCGGCGCGGCCGAAGCAGCCGACCTCGATGCAAAGAAGGAGGCGATCCAGCTCGCGCGCGCGAGCAGCGACTTCGTCGTCGACGTGCATACCCACGTCTGTACGCGGCCCGGCCACTACGTCCTGGGCGAGAACGCGAGCGAGCGGGGCATGTGGTTCGTGCAGCTGCTCGACGACCTCGGCAAGGCGTTCGGACTGCCCAACGGCACGCGCGATATGAACGTCGAGAACTACGGGAAGATGATCCTGCAGGAGTCCGACACCACCGTCGGCATCTTCAACCCGTTCGGCTTCAAGGAGCACTACGGCAATCAGGACATGATTCCGATGGAATATCAGGTCCAGGTGCGCAACAACTGGCCCGAGAGCACCATCATGCTCGCCGGCGGCCTGACGCCGAACCAGGGGCTGGGCGAGACGCTCGACCGCCTGCGCATGTACGTGAGCGACTACAAGATCTCGGGCCTGAAGCTGTACACATTCGACGCCACCGACAAGAAAGGCTGGTGGTTCGACGACGAGAAACTCGCCTATCCCATCTGGGAAGAGTGCCGCAAGCTGGGCGTGAAGAACATCGGCTGCCATAAGGGCATCCCGTTCGGCCAGTTCTACGCGCGCTATGCGCACTGCGAGGACTTCGACGCCGCGGCGGACGACTTCCTGGACCTGAACTTCATCGCCTACCACTCTGCGTGGCCCTACCACAACGAGCTGGCGGCGCTGAAGGGCTTCAAGCCTCAGCGCAAGAATCTCTACTGCGAGGTGGGATCGACGTTCGCCGCGACGGTCACCAGCCGTCCGCTGGAGTGCGCTCACGTGCTCGGCACGCTGCTGCGCGATCTGGGACCGGACTACGTCCTGTGGGGCACCGACTCCCTGCTGTGGGGCAACCCGCAGTGGCAGATCGAGGCGTTCCGCAAATTCCAGATCCCCGATCAGCTGGTGGAGGGTCACGGATATCCGAAGATCACCCCCGAGATTCGCCGCAAGGTCTTCGGCGAGAATGCCGCGCGCCTGTGGAACATCGACAAGAACAAGGCCATGCAAGCCAAGGCCGACATCGTCGCCAAGGCATTTGCCTGAGCGGCAACTGATGCAGTGCGGGCCGGCCCTGGGGCCGGCCCGTTTTATTCGCGTATCGCGAACGCGAGTCGGGAGACCCACGTGCCCACCTATGAATATGCATGCGACCCCTGCCTGACGATCTACCGTACCCGTCACGGCATGAACGAGAAGGGGCCGCAGTCGTGCAACAAGTGCCAGGGACCGCTGCGCAAGGTCCTGTCCGCACCGAACCTGAACGTGCGCAACTACAGCGGACCCACCGAGGCCAAGTACGCGAACCTGTCCGTGAGTGACGAGATCGCGAAGGAGCGGGAACTGCAGAAGGTCTACGAGACCATCTGGGTGCCCCCGGAGGTCAAGCACAGCCCCTGGGATGACGACCACGCGCACTGAGGCTGCTCCATGGCACGCATGGCGCGCATCGCGGCTGCGCTCGGCTGTGCGCTGAGCGCTTCGTGGCTGCTCGCGGCAGCCGTGGACGACCTGCCGGCTGAGGCGCTGTCGGCGGGGCCGTTCACCACCGCCGAGGTCGGACCCGGAAGCTATCTGATCCCAGTCGCCGCGCTCTCCAAGGAACAGGCGGCAACCTTCGCTGCCGGCCACGAGCAGTTCAACGAGACCTGGGTGGTCGCTCCGGATCCAAGCGGCGTATGGGGTCTGGGGCCGACGTTCAACGAGGACCGGTGCGTGCTGTGCCACGAGCACAACGGCCGCGCGCGCGCACCGTACGGCCGCGAGCACGCCGCGCGTGGCATGCTCGTCCGGCTCAGCGTTCCGGGACGCGCCGAAGACGGCGGCCCGCTGCCGCATCCCGTGTACGGCGATCAACTGCAGAATCGGGGCGTCCCCGGACGTGTGCCGGCAGAGGGCCAGGCGTTGTTCAGTTACGACGCGCGCGAGGTGCGCTTCGCCGATGGCGAGGTCGTCAGCCTGCGCGTGCCCAGAATTTCCTACGAGCAGCTGGCATTCGGCGCCTTCGATGCCGATGTCCTGACCTCGCCTCGCGTGGCGCCGGCCATGGTCGGGCTTGGACTGCTCGAAGCCGTGCCGGAGGAAACGCTGCGCTCGATCCCCGAGCAGCAGATCGCACACGGCATCAGCGGACGTCCGAACCGGGTGTGGGACATGGAGAACGAGCAGACCGTCATCGGCCGCTTCGGCTGGAAGGCCAACCAGCCGAACATCCGTCAGCAGGTGGCCGCCGCCTTCCACGGCGACATCGGCGCCACGACCTACATGTTCCCCGAGGAGAACTGTCCGCAGGCACAGAAGGAATGCCTGGACCTGCCCTCGGCGAGCAAATGCGGCGGCCAGGGCGGTTGCACCGGCAACATGTTCCGCCCCGAGGTCGTCCCCAGCCGCCTGACCAACATCACGTTCTATCTGCGTGCGCTCGCGGTGCCGGCGCGCCGGGACGTGGACGATGCCCAGGTGCGAGAAGGCGAGGGGCTGTTCGAGCAGGCCAAGTGCAGCGTCTGCCACGTGCCGCAGATGCGCACCGGTCCGCTACCCGGACTCTCGACCGAGGGCATCACCATCCGCCCGTACACCGATCTGCTGCTGCACGACATGGGAGAGGCGCTGGCCGACAACCGGCCCGACTTCGAGGCCGACGGACGCGAGTGGCGCACCCCGGCCTTGTGGGGGATCGGACTGCTGAAGACCGTGAACGGGCACAGCGACCTGTTGCACGACGGCCGCGCACGCAACGTCACCGAGGCGATCCTGTGGCACGGAGGCGAGGCGGAGTCCTCCCGCGAGGCGTTCCGCACCATGACCGCCACGCAACGCACTGCGCTGCTGCGCTTCATCGAATCGCTTTGACATGACACTGCACCCACAGGCACGCGCCGTCATCGACGCATTCGCGGGCATGAACCTGTCTGCTCCGGACCGGATTCCAGTCGCCGAGGCGCGGCTGCAGTACATGCGTGGCCGGGCCTGCTTCCTCGCACCGGAAGAGGCGCTGAGCAGCGTCGAGGATCGCGTCTTCGCGGGTCCCGCCAGTTCGCTTTCCGTGCGCATCTATCGGCCGCTCACCGCCAGGGCATCCGAAGTCCTTCCCGCGCTGGTCTTCTTCCACGGCGGAGGCTGGGTGTTCGGTAACCTCGACAGCCACGACCGGCTGTGCCGCTCGCTCGCCAATGGCGCGCAGTGCTGCGTGGTGGCGGTGGACTACCGGCTGGCACCTGAACACCGGTTCCCCGCGGCGGTAGACGACGCCACGGCGGCGATCGGACAGGTGATCGCGAACGCAGAGGCCCTGCGCATCGACCCGCGGCGCATCGCCGCTGCGGGCGACAGTGCGGGCGGAAATCTCGTCGCGGTCGCCGCCCTGCAACTCCGCGATCGGGGCGGACCGCGCCTGGCGCTGCAGACGCTGCTCTATCCAGTGACCGATCTGCGCATGGGCAGCGCCTCGTATCGCACGTTGGGCAGCGGCTACCTGCTCACCGCCGAGCGCATGCGCTATTTTGCGCAACAGTATCTGAACGACCCTGCCGAGGCTGTGGATTGGCGCGCCTCTCCGCTGCTCGCGCCTTCCCTGGCCGGCCTGCCGCCGGCACTGGTGATCACCGCCAGTCACGATCCCCTGGTGGACGAGGGCAAGGCGTACGCGGACCGATTGGCGGAAGAAGGCGCGACGGTGCGCTACGTCTGCTACCCGGGCATGATCCACGGCTTCATGACGATGGCCGGCGCGCTCGACGGCGGGCGGGAAGCGGTGGCCGAGGTGGCGGCGGCGCTGCGCGACGCGTTCTCCTGAGCGGCCGGATCCGTCCTCAGGCCGACCGCAGTTCGCTCAGCGCCTGCTCTGGCGCCACATAGCTGCGCCCCACGTCCTGTGCGAGCCCACGATGCGTGACCTGACCGGCGCAGACCTGCAGCCCGTTGCGCAGCCCTGCATCCTCGGAGAGCGCGTGCTTGTATCCCTTGTCGGCGAGATCGAGCACGTAGCGGATCGTCGCCTGCGTCAGCGCGAGCGTCGCCGTTCGCGCGACGGCGGAGGGCATATTGGGAACACAGTAGTGGATCACGCCCTCCTCGACATAGGTCGGGTGGGTGTGCGAGGTCGGCCTGGAAGTCTCCGCGATGCCTCCCTGATCGATGGAGATGTCCACGAATACCGAGCCGGTACGCATCCGCCGCAGCATGGCGCGATCGATCAGCTTGGGCGCCAGCTTGCCCGGCGTGAGGGTGGCGCCGATGACCAGATCGGCATCGGCAACGTGCTGCGCGAGGGTGAGCGACTGCGAGTAGCAGGTCTTCACCCGTCCGCCGTGCACGTCCTCGAGGTGGGCGAGCGCCGCTGGATTGATGTCGAACACCGTCACCTCCGAGCCCATGCCCACTGCAACCCGGGCAGCGTTCTGGCCGGATGCGCCAGCGCCCACCACGACCACCTTCCCTGGCGGCACGCCCGGTACGCCGCCGAGCAGAACACCGCTTCCGCCATTGGTCATCTGCAGCGCCCACGCGCCGAACTGCACCGCGAGCTTGCCAGCGATACGCGACATCGGCGCCAGAAGCGGCAGGCCACCACCGGCGTCCGTCACGGTCTCGTAGGCGATCCCGATGCTGCCCGCGGCGAGCATCGTCTCGAGAAGTTCCGGATCGGGCGCCAGGTGCAGGTAGGTGAACAGCACCTGTCCGCGCCGCTGCAGCGGATACTCCGATGGCTGCAGTTCCTTGACCTTGACCACCATGTCCGACTCCCACACCTGCTCCCGGCTGCCGATGCGGGCACCGGCGGCGAGATAGTCCTGGTCGGAAAACCCCGTCCGCGCACCCGCCTGCATCTCCACCAGCACCTCGTGACCGTGCGTGGTCAATGTGTGCGCGCCGGCGGGCGTGACGCCTACCCGGTATTCGTGGTCCTTGATCTCCTTCGGTACGCCGATGAGCATGATGTCCTGATCGGTGATGGAACGTCGAGATTCGACCGCATATCGCGAAGCTTGTTTCTCCGGCCGCGGCACTACCTGTTCCATCGTGCCAAAGTCGGTAATCGGATGCAGACACGCGCAGACGCGTAACATGGTTCCGATCGAGGAGGATGACCCATGCTGCTTCCCCTGCAATCCCTGCACGCGCGCCCCGGCGCACGGTCGCTCGTCTGGATTCTCGCCGCCTGTGCCCTGCTGTGGCCGACCCTCTCGCTGTCCCAGACTCAACCCGGCATTCCCGAAGCGACGCTGCGCGCGCCGTGGAGCCTCCACCTGGCGGCCGTCGACTCGCTCGCAGACCGTATCGAGGCGGCAGAGCCCGCGGTGCGCGAACCGCTTGCCGACGCCATGTCCATCCTGCAGGTGAGCCTCGGCGAGTACGAGACGCAGTTCGATCGGGTGATCGACCGGCTGATCGCCGATCCCAACTTCCGCTACGCAGCGACCGAGGTCTCCGGCGAACTGGCACGCCAGGTCGCCGACATCCAGGTCAATCTGGACGCGGTATACGCACTGCTTGCCGTGCAGGAGCGTGCGGATGTGCGCGAGGCCCAGGAGGCACTGCAGGCATTGCATCGCCTGCTCGATGCCAAGACCTACTTCGAGCGCGATGTGCTGGTCGGTGTGATGTCGCGGCCGCAGACAGTGGAGCTGGCCACGCGCTGGTGGAACGGCGAAGAACGCGCCATCGCTCTGAAGAAGCGGGTGGCGCAGCTGCGCGAAGGACTGGAGGGACTGCCCTCTTCAGCGCGCTGAGGTCACCGGCGCGCGCAGGTCCGGGCTGCGTGAGCGGCGTACCCGCCACGCCAAGCGCACGCCGAGCAGCAACGTGAGCACGCACGCGAACAGGACCGGCTCGGTCACGTCCTTCTTCACCAACCACCAGAAGTGGGCCACCCCCAGCACCGCGATGAGGTAGATCAGCCGGTGCAGCAACTGCCACCGCGAGGCGCCCAGCCGTCGCACCATTGCGTTGGTCGAGGTGGCCGCGAGCGGGATCAGCAGGATGAACGCAGCGAATCCGAGGGTGATGAACGGGCGCTTGACGATGTCCTTGCCGATCGATGCCCAGTCGAAGAACTGGTCGAGCCACAGGTAGATCGAAAAGTGCAGGGTCGCGTAGAGGAACGCGAACAGCCCGAGCATGCGGCGCAGACGCAGCAGCCAGTTCATCCCGGTCAGCCGCCGCAGCGGCGTCACCGCGAGTGTGATCATCAGGAACGACAGCGTCCACCATCCGGTGGAATGGGTGATGTACTCGATCGGATTCGCACCCAGGCCGCCCTCGCTTGCGAGCCACGCAAGCCGTGCCAGCGGGACCAGGCACAGGAGAAACGCCAGGCGCTTGATCCACTCGACCTGCGCGCCGCGAAGCGACTTCACGCGCCGTCGCCCGTCAGAAGTTCTTCTTCAGGTCCATCCCCGCGTAGAGCGATGCCACCTGGTCCGCGTAGCCATTGAACATCAGCGTCGGCCGCTTGCCCAGTTCGCCGATGCGCCGCTCTCTCGCCTGGCTCCAGCGCGGGTGGTCCACCTCCGGATTGACGTTCGAGTAGAAGCCGTACTCGTTCGGTTGCGCCAGATTCCACGCCGTCTTCGGCTGCGTTCTCGTGAAGCGGATCTTCACGATCGACTTGCCGCTCTTGAAGCCATACTTCCACGGCACGATCAGGCGCTCGGGCGCGCCGTTCTGGTTGGGCAGCACCTCGCCGTACAGCCCCAGGCACAGCAGGGTCAGCGGATGCATGGCCTCGTCCATGCGCAGGCCTTCCACGTAGGGCCAGTTCAGCACGCGGTAGGCGAGCCCGGGCATCTGCTTGGGATCGGCGAGCGTGACGAACTCGACGTACTTCGCATCGCCGGTGGGCTCGACGCGCTTGATCAGTTCGCTCAGGCTGTAGCCCACCCAGGGCACCACCATCGACCAGCCCTCGACGCAGCGCAGGCGATAGACGCGCTCTTCGAGCGGGGCGAGCTTGAGCAGATCCTCGATGCCGATGGTGCGCGGCTTCTTCACTTCCCCTTCGATGGCCACCGTCCACGGACGGGTACGCAGAGTGTGGGCATTCTCGGCCGGTTCGTCCTTGTCGGTGCCGAACTCGTAATAGTTGTTGTACGTCGTGACCGCCTTGTACGCGGTCTTCTCCTCGGCGGTGCTGAGCGCGCTCTTGCGTACGTTGGCGAGTTTCGCGGCGGCAGCATGCGCCGGCGCCGGGCGCAGCATCGCACCGGCGCCGGCTGCAGCGGCCAGCAGGCCCGCCGAGCGCAGGAAGTAACGCCGGCTCCGGTACGAGTCCGGTGCGGTGATTTCTGACGGGGCGATATCGGCCGGACGTCGGATCAGCATGGTGAGTCCTCGAAGCGCAAAGGGTCGATCCCTGACATACGCAGGCGGTGGCGGGCTGGATGCAGGTTCGACCGCAGTGCGCCCGGGCCGTTCCTGGCCGCTTGCGCGTCCCACAGGTCCGCGCCGCATCCGGCCGGACCCTACAGCAGGAACAGGGTGGCCAACCCCAGGAAGATGAAAAACCCGCCGCTGTCGGTGATTGCGGTGATCAGCACGCTCGAGCCCACGGCCGGATCCCGCCCGAGCTTGGACATGAGCATCGGGATGAACACGCCGAACAGCGCCGCCACCAGCAGATTGAGCGTCATCGCAGCGGTCATCACCAGGCCGAGCGGAATGCTGTGATAGAGCAGCATCGCGAACACGCCGATGATCCCGCCCCACACGACGCCGTTGAGCAGGGCGATGACGATCTCCTTGGTGACCAGTGCGCGGGCATTGGCCTGGCTGATCTGACCCAATGCCAGGGCGCGTACGATCATCGTGATCGTCTGATTGCCCGAGTTGCCGCCGATGCCGGCCACGATCGGCATCAGGGCCGCGAGGGCAACCAGCTTCTCGATCGACCCCTCGAACACGCCGATCACGCGCGAGGCGACAAAGGCGGTCACCAGGTTCACCGCCAGCCAGGTCCAGCGGTTGCGCGCACTCGCCCATACCGAGGCGAAGATGTCCTCCTCCTGGCGCAGACCACCGAGCTTCAACCGCTCGTTCTCCGCCGCCTCGCGCACGTAGTCGAGCACCGCGTCGACGCTCACCCTTCCCACCAGCTTGCCGTTGTCATCGACGATCGGCGCCGTCACGAGATCGTAGCGCTCGAACGCCTGCGCCGCTTCGGCCGCCTTGTCGGAAGGGGTCAGCCGCAGCACGTCGGTCTTCATCACGTCGGCCACGCGCACGTCCGGGTCGTTCACGAGCAGGATGTTGAGGGGCAGAACGCCCTTCAGGTACTCGGCGCGATCGACGACGAAGATCTGGTCGGTGTGATCGGGAAGCTCCTCGAGCCGGCGCAGATAGCGCAGCACCACTTCGAGCGTCACGTCGTCGCGGATGGTGACCAGGTCGAAGTCCATCAGCGCGCCGACCGCGTCCTCGTCGAAAGACATCGCCGAGCGCAGCTGCTCGCGCTCCTCGATGGGCAGCGCCATGAAGACGTTCTGCATGACCTCGTCCGGCAGATCCGGCGCGAGGTCGGCGAGTTCGTCGGTGTCCAGGGTCTCGGCCGCCGCGACCAGCTCGGCAGGCTCCATGTACGCGATGAGGGTTTCGCGCACAGGTTCCGACACTTCCAGCAGGATCTCCCCGTCGCGATCGGCCTTGACGAGGTCCCAGACCGCGAGGCGTTCGTCGATCGGCAGCGCCTCGAGGATGTAGGCGATGTCCGCCGAATGGAGATCGTCGAGTTTCTTCTGCAGTTCAGCCACGTGCTGCTTGTGGACGAGCGACTCCACCAGCTCGTGCCGAGGCATCTCCTGCTTGTGCACGAGGCTCTCGACCAGATGCTGCTTGTCGAGCAGCGCCTGGATGTCGCGCAGGTGCTCCTGCACGCGTTCCGGCGCGGGGGATTCGCGAACTTCAGACATGAGGCGTGCCGGTCAGGTGAATGGCGCCAGGGCGCGATGGCCGGAAACGTGGAATTCTAGCCCGCAATCAACGGGCCGCGTCGCTTCGGTTTCGCGTGCCGTAATGAACTGCCCGCTCTTCTGCGCCCAGGCCTGGCAGTAGCCGGGACAGCGACGGCGCTCTCGTGCCGGCCCGGTGGCAGGGCGATCAGCGACGCTACGGCTTCGGTGGAACCCGCGTCGCCTGCCAGGACACGAACTGGGGCCCGCCCTCGCGCTTGGCCCAGATGGCGTGGAAGCGCAGCGGAACGGCGAGTTCCTGTCCTTTGACGGTCACGTCGTAGTCGGCATTGCCGCTGAGAATCGCCAGACAGCCGAAGGTACGAACGGTGACAGCGTTGCGACGCATGACACGGTATCTGACCGTGCCCGATCGCATGGAGTCGATGTACGCGGCCTTGTCGTCCACCGCCGCGCTGGAGTGGATGTACACGAGATCCTCGCCGAACAGGCGTTGCATCGCGTCGAAGTCGTTCGCCATCTGTGCCGCGTAGCGCGCATCCTCTGCACGCGTCGCCTCCTCGGCGGTGATCGTGCCGCTGCAGGATTGGGCGTGCACGGCGCCGGCCATGCTCGCCAGCAGCGCCAGCGCGGCCACTTGCAGGCGCCGTATCGTCGTCGACTCGTTCATCATCCCTCTCCTATCGATCTTGTCGCTTCTGGCCCTGCGCCTACTGCCTGGTCAGGACGGCGAATGGCTTGGCCTTGCAGGCGAGCGGCGCCTTGCTGCCGGTGACCTCGTACAGATGGAGCTTTCCGTCCTTCCAGGCGAAGCCTATGCGCTCCTTTCCCTCCGGCTCACGCTCGCCGTGGCTGAGCAGCATGTCGCACTTCGCCGCCGAGGGGTCGAGGTTCACCTCGTAGATGAACTTGCGATCCGGGAGAACCGCCTCCCCGCTCTCGGAGAAGGTGTAGGCGCGCCCTTGGGCGTCGGTGTACTTGCCGGCGATCACGGTTTCGTTCACGTAAGCCTCCAGGTCCCCCTCGAGACGCGTGTACGTGACGAACTTGCGCTTGGAGAAATGCGGCTCGGCGATGCTCAGCGTCTTGAACACGCCGTCCGCGCCGCGCTCACCCCGGAAGTAGACGTAGCTCAGGTCAGACGCATAGACCACGCCCTTGTCTTCCTTGGCGATCGCGAGCCGATACGATCCCGGCTTCTTGTCCGGCTGCACGTCGATGACCGCCTGTAGCACCGCGCGCTGGAAGTTGGTGATGAGGATCGGATAGACCCGGTTGTCGTACTGGATCTTGATGGCGGTCGCGATCTGCGCGCTGGCCGATGCGCGCGGCGAGCGCGTACGCGTCAGCTTGTCGCGATACGCGCCGGCGATCCAGGTGCCTTCGAGATCCTTGGGGAACACCCGATCCCTGTGCCGGGTGGCCTGACGCTGGTCGTCCTGCTTGTCCGTCGCCGACTGCTTGGCGGCGGTTCCGGCCGGGACCGGCGCGCCGTCCTGGCCCCATGCGGCGCCTGCCACACCCGCACTCAATATCAGCGCGGCGGCGAGGCGCATGAGCATCGTCCTGTCTGCCATGATTCGTTCGATTCTGTGAAGGGTCAGTCAACCAGCGGCGCACGCCGCTTCCAAAATCCGGTCTGCTGCTGGAACGCATACGCGAACTGCAGCAGCCCGAAATCATCGAGGCTGCGCGCCACCAGTTGCAGCCCCACCGGCAGGCCATCGGCGGTGAATCCGCACGGGATCGACAGCGCAGGCAGGCCGGTCGCGCTGATCCGGTAGCAGGATTTCATCCAGTCGAGATAGGTCTGCATGGGTTGACCGGCGATCTCGGTCACCCACGGCCGGTCGACATCGAAGGGAGGCACCTGCACCACCGGCGCAGCGAGGAACTCGTATTGTTCCATAAACCCGCGCATGCGGTGGTACAGCTCCGTGCGTCGAATCTCGGCGCGCGCGACATCCCGGCCGCTGAGCCGCCTTCCCTCCTCGATGTTCCACACCACCGTGTCCTTGAGCTGGCTGCGCCGGGTATCGAGCAGGTCGCCATATGTGCCGTCGAAATGCCATGCACGCAGCACCTGGAACACCTCGTCGGCGATCTGCAGGTCCGGCTCCGCCTCGTCCACGCGGCACCCCAGCGACTCGAGCACGTGCCGACCGTGCTCGAGGACCGCCGTCACCGCCGGGTCGATCGGCAAACCGCCCAAGTCGCGCGACCAAGCCACACGCACGCCTGTGAAGTCGCGCGGGAGCGGCTGCGCGAAGACGCTTGCGGACTCCGGGTGCGACAGCGGTGCGCGCGGATCCGGCCCTGCGACAGCCTGCATGACCAGCGCGACGTCCTCGACCGTGCGCGCCATCGGCCCCAGCACGGCGAGGGAAAAGAACGCGTTCTGCACCGGCCACGCGGGCACCCGGCCCGCAGAGGGCCGCAGCCCGACGACGTTGCAGAAGCTGGCCGGATTGCGCAGCGATCCACCCAGATCGGAGCCGTCGGCGATCGGCAGCATGCCGCAGGCAAGAGCCACGGCGGCTCCTCCGCTGCTGCCGCCGCAAGTCTTGGTCGTGTCCCAGGGATTTCGGGTGGCGCCGAAGACGGCGTTGAAGGTCTGCGAGCCGGCGCCGAACTCGGGCGTATTGGTCTTGCCGATCAGGATTGCTCCGGCGGCGCGGAAGCGTTCGGCGAGGACGGCGTCGGCGTCCGGAACGAAGTCGCGGTAGATCGGTGAGCCGAAGGTGGTGCGCATGCCGCGGGTGGGCAGCAGATCCTTGTGGGCCACCGGCAGGCCGTGCAGCGGCCCCACGGTCGCGCCGCTCGCCAGCGCACGGTCGGCGGCGCGTGCGCCCTGGAGCGCCCGCTCCGCATCCAGCGTGACGATCGCGTTGACCGCCGGATTGTGACGCTCGATCTGGCGCAGGTGCGCGTGCATCAGCTCCTGGGCCGACAACTGCCGCGCGCGCAGCAAACCCGCCAGTTCGGTGGCCGTCTTGAAGACGATCTCGTCGCTCATGGACTCACGTACGGAAGATGAAGTAGACCGCGCCCAGGATACACAACCCGGCCCACAGGTAATCGAGCTTGAGCGGCTGGTTCATGTAGAACACGGCGAAGGGCACGAACACGCTCAGCGTGATCGCTTCCTGGAGGATCTTGAGCTGCGCCAGCGACATCACGGTATAGCCGATGCGATTGGCAGGCACCTGCAACAGGTACTCGAAGAGGGCGATTCCCCAGCTCGCCAGAGCGGCGACCAGCCATGGCCGGTCGTTGAGGTTCTTCAGGTGCGCATACCAGGCAAAGGTCATGAAGACGTTGGAAGCGCCGAGCAACAGGATCGTCTGGAGCGTAACGGGCATGGATGCGTGGAATCGGGCGCCGGAGCGAGTCGCCGGCAACCGCGCTTGATAGCAGAAATTCCGGGGCGTCGCCCTGGTGGCGCGAACGCGCTCTACGGCGCAGCGTTCATGATCGCATCGCGATCGGCGAGACGCGGCGCCTGCGGCAGCAGTTCGATGCTCTCTCCGCTCGCGTTGAGTCCCAGTCCGAGCTGCCGGTAGGTCTCGACCAGATCCGGAAAGCGCGTCGAAGCGACATGCTGCTCGTACAACTCTGAGAAGACGGTGGTCGCACTGAGTTCATCGAGCTTGGCGAACAGGCGCCTCGCCGGCCATGCCTCCGCACTCTCCAGGCAGCATTCGCGCAGTGCGCGCAGCAGCGTGTCCAGCGAATGCCTGCCCTGCGTGCGCTCGCGCACGCGCTGGTCCGCGATGAGCGTCATCGCTGCGCCGTGCCAGTACACGCGCATATAGGCGCCATCGCGATGCATGCGCTCGGTCGCATCGGCCAGGGTGATGCCCGGCATGCTCCGCATCCCGCGCCTGAATCCGCTGTGCATCCGCTGCCAGGCTTCGCTCGCCGGAAGCATCCCCGCGCGGGCGCGCAGCACGTTCTGGTAATAGCTCGCCACGCCTTCCGAGAGCCAGGCGTCCTCGGCGCGCACATAGGGCAGGAACAGGTGCGACATCTCGTGCACCGCGGTCCAGTCCACGAGGAACGCGGCGAGCGGCTCACGCTGATTGATGAAGAAGTGGATCGCGGGCCGGCCACCGCGCAGGACGAACGCCCAGGGTACCGGTTCGTCGCCGCGCGCCCCAGGCACCACCACGACCTGCGCCTCGTCCACCGGAAAGCGGCCGTAGAGCGTGGTGACCGCCCCGGCGGCACGCGTGAGCCACTGACGTACGAACTCCCACTCCACGGGCGGCGCACCGTGCAGGAGCGCCACGCGCAGCCGGCTGCCACCGACCTCGATCTCGCGCTCGGTAAACGTCCCGAACGCGACGGCCGAAGGCCAGTCGTACGGCCCTCGGCCGAGGCGGTAGGCCACGACCGCGCCGTTGCCGTCGCGCAGCGTGGTCCAGGGCGCCGAGGCGGACAACCCCGGGGGCAGCGCGAAGCGCAACTCCACGTCCTCGTTCTCCGAGAGCGAGTTCGGACGCCACAGCCACGTCCCCACGTCGGTGACGACGTCCGGACCGACGCGACGACCCGCGCCGCTGCTGCCCTGGTGGCGGCCGCCTTGAATGAGCAGGGACGCGCGATAGGTCAGACAGGCGTCCTCCGGCATGCCGGTGAGCTTGAGTTCGGCACCGTTGGGCTCGAGGCGCTTGCGTGAACCTTCGATGGAAACATCGCCGAGCGCGAGCGACGCATCGAGTGACTCGGCCACCAGGTAGCGGGGGGCGGCGCCCTGGAAACAGGCGCGCACGCTGACGTGCTCGAGCTGTTCGTCGACGCTGACCGTGTATCGATGGACGCGCTCGGGCTCGTCGGCCAGCGCGGGCAGCGTGGGCCACAGCCAAGCGAGGGCCATCCAGGTCCGGTATCGGCGTTTGCTCATCGTCGCAGGATAGCAGCACGCGAACGGGCGCCGCGTGGGTTGGAGTACGCGGACCCCGTCGCGTTCCCGATGCCCTTGCGCCTAGATCGCGATCTCCGGCAGGCTGGCGGAGCGGGTGCCGGGAAGCGGTGGATTGTCCGCGGCGCGGTAGGTGAACACGAGCGAGAACTTGGTCGCCTCGCTGCGATTGGGACCGGCTGCATGGAACGTGCGGCAGTGGAAGAACACGGTGTCCCCGGCTTCCAGTTCCGGTGTCTGACGCTGCGCGATCAGCGCCTGGTTCTCCGCCAGGTCCGGGCGCAGGAACAGGTCGGCATCAAGCCGCTGCGTTGCGAACGACATCCGGTGTGTACCGGGGATGAAAGACAGGCAGCCGTTCTCGGGCGTCTCTCGTCCCAGCGCAAGCCAGACGGAGATCAGCTCGGGCCGCTGGAACGACCAGTAGCGGATGTCCTGGTGCCAGCCGGTGAGCGAGCTGTAGCGCGGTTGCTTGGTCATCAGGCAGTTGTGGTGCGCCTGCGACAGGAGGATCTGCTCGCCGAGCAGTTGGCGCAAACGAGTGGCGACCGACGCTCCGGTCGCCCACGCGCGGAACGCCGCGTCGCGCGCGCAGGCCTGCAGCAGGCGGCGCGCCGTCCGCCCTCCCGGCGCATTTAGGGAGACCGGCGCGCCGGGGTAGTGGAGGTCGGCCTCGTACTCCACCGGCGGCACGTGCCGCGCCAGATGATCGCGGCCGACGGCGAGCAGCGCCTCGCGCGTGCGCGCATCGGCCAGGCCGCGCACGACGAGGTAGCCGTCTTCGCGGAAGCGCGTCAGGTCGGGTTCGGTGAGCCGGTCCTGCATGGCCCTCTCCTCAGGCCGCCTGCGCTTTCGCTGCGGACGCGTGCGGATCGTAGGCCAGCGCGGGCGCCAGCCACCTGTGGGCCGTGTCGAGGTCCCAGCCGCGTCGTCGCGCGTAGTCCTCCACCTGGTCGCGGTCGATCTTGCCGACGGCGAAGTAGCGCGCCTGCGGATGCGAAAAGTAGAAACCGCTCACGGCCGCGGTGGGCAGCATGGCGAAGCTCTCGGTGAGGGTGATGCCGGCGCTGCCGGATGCGTCGAGGAGGTCGAACAGAAGCCCCTTCTCGGTGTGGTCGGGGCAGGCGGGATAGCCGGGTGCGGGGCGGATGCCGCGATACTTCTCGTCGATCAGTTCGTCGACGCTACATCGCTCATCGGGCGCGTAGCCCCACACCTCGCGGCGCACGCGCACGTGCATGAGTTCGGCGAACGCCTCGGCCAGGCGGTCCGCCAGCGCCTTGAGCATGATCGCGTCGTAGTCGTCGTGGCGCGCTTCGAACGCCTCGAGCCGCTCGTCGATGCCCAAGCCTGCCGTCACCGCGAAGCCGCCGATGTAGTCCTTGGCACCGGTGCTGCGCGGCGCGACGAAATCGGCCAGGCAGTAGTTGTCGCGGTCCTCGGGCTTGATCCCCTGCTGCCGCAGGAAGTGGAAGGTGGCGAGCACCTTCGTGCGCGACTCGTCGGTGTAGACCTCGACGTCGTCGCCGACGCTGTTGGCGGGAAACAGGCCGATCACCGCGTTCGCGCGCAGCCACTTCTCCTGCACGATGCGTTCGAGCATTGCCTGCGCATCCGCGAACAGGTTCCGTGCGGCCTCGCCCACCACGTCGTCGTCGAGAATCTTCGGATAACGGCCGGACAGTTCCCATGTCTGGAAGAACGGCGTCCAATCGATGAGCGCTGCAATCTCTGCCAGATCGTATTCGCGGAACACCTGCACACCCGTCTGCGCGGGTACCGGCGGCTGATAGGCGGCCCAGTCGATCTTCGTCGCATTGCGCCGCGCAGCCTCCAGCGTGTGATGCGGCGACTGGCCCTGCCGTCCCTGGTGCTGCTGGCGTACGCGCTCGTATTCGGTGCGCGTCTTGCGCACGAACTCCTCCTTCATCGCCCCGTCGCTCACCAGGCTGGTGCAAACGCCCACGCTGCGCGAGGCATCGGGGACCCACACCACCGGCGCTGCGTAGTGCGGCTCGATCTTGACCGCGGTGTGTACCCGTGAGGTCGTCGCGCCGCCGATCAGCAGAGGCACTGCGAAGTCCTGGCGTTGCATCTCGCGCGCCACGTGCGCCATCTCCTCGAGCGAGGGCGTGATCAGCCCGGACAAGCCGATGATGTCGGCGTTCTCCGCACGCGCCGTCTCCAGGATCTTTTCCGCGGGCACCATCACGCCCAGATTGACCACGTCGAAGTTGTTGCACTGGAGCACGACTGCAACGATGTTCTTGCCGATGTCGTGCACGTCGCCCTTGACCGTGGCCAGCACGATCTTGCCTTTCGCCTTGCCGGCGTCGCCCGTGCGCGCCTTTTCCGCCTCGATATACGGGACCAGGTGCGCGACGGCCTGCTTCATGACCCGCGCCGACTTCACCACCTGCGGGAGGAACATCTTGCCGGCACCGAAGAGGTCGCCGACGATGTTCATGCCGTCCATCAGCGGACCTTCGATCACCTCGATCGGCCGCGCGAACTGCTGGCGCGCCTCCTCGGTGTCCTCGACCACATGGGTGTCGATGCCCTTGACCAGGGCGTGCGCGAGCCGCTCCTGCACGCTCCCCCGGCGCCAGGCGAGATCCTCCACCTGCTGCTTGCCTTCCTTCTTGTACGACTCGGCGAAGCTCACCAGCCGCTCCGTCGCGTCCGCGCGCCGATTGAACAGCACGTCCTCGACTCGCTCGAGCAGATCGTTGGGAATCTCCTCGTAGACGCCGAGCATGCCGGCGTTGACGATGCCCATCGTCATGCCAGCCTGGATCGCGTGGTACAGGAAGG
>CAYLTE010000012.1:0-17103 GCA_964386195.1 uncultured Burkholderiales bacterium
CGAGCTTGTCCTCGGGCAGCAGGTTGCCCCGCGCCTCGGCGATACCGGCCTCGTGCGCGATGGCTGTCGCGGTAGCTTGGTTGTCGCCGGTCAACATCACCGGCGTAATGCCCAGGGCCTTCAGCGATGCGACAGCCTCTCGGGATGAGGCCTTAATCGTGTCGGCCACCGCGAACAAAGCGATGGGGCCGGCGTCGGAAGCCACCAGGCTGACGGTGCGGCCCGCTTCCTCGTGCGTGCGCAACGTCGCTTCGAGAGCCGGCGAGCACTGTCCACGCTCCTCGATCAACCGGTGGTTGCCCAGCACGTATACGGTGCCGCCGATGTCGGCCTCCACACCGCGACCCGCGATGGCACTGAAATCCTTCGCCTCGGCGCTGTTGGGCGCCAAGCCGGCGGCGATGGCACGAGACACCGGATGGTCCGAGTGCCCCGCCAGCGCGGCGGCGATGTGCTCGGCGGCCGCGGCGTCGGTCCCCGTACCAAGCACCTTCCAGGTCACAAGCTGGGGCTTTCCTTCGGTGATCGTGCCGGTCTTGTCCAGCGCGATGGCCTTGAGTTTGCGCGCCTCTTCCAAATAGATGCCACCCTTGATGAGGATGCCGCGGCGCGCGGCGGCAGCCAGGCCGCTGACAATCGTCACCGGGGTCGAGATGACTAGTGCACAGGGGCAGGCAATAACCAGCAGCACCAGCGCCTTGTAGAGCGCCTCCAGCCAGGTCCAGCCGAGCAGCCAGGGGCCGAGCAGCGCCACGGCCAAGGCGATGACGAAGACCGTCGGCGTGTAAAGGGCGGCGAAGCGATCGACGAAACCTTGCGTAGGCGCGCGCGTGCCCTGAGCTGCTTCCACCGCGTGGATGATGCGCGTGAGCGTCGAGTTCGACGCCAACGCGCTGACCTTAAACTCGAAGGTGCCGCTCTCGTTGATCGTGCCCGCCAACACAAGGTCGCCGACCGCCTTGTCCACCGGAATGCTCTCCCCGGTCACCGGCGCCTGGTTGATACTGGTATTACCAGCCGACAGCACGCCGTCCATTGGCACGCGCTCACCGGGCCGCACACGCGCGATTGCGCCAAGCGCCACGGAGGCAACCGGCAGGGTCGCCCAGCTGCCGTCAGCCTGCCGCACAGAGGCCTCCTCCGGCGCCATCTCGAGCAGACCCTTGATCGCGTTGCGGGCCCGATCGACCGCATGTGCCTCAATTGCCTCGGCAATGGCGTACAGCGCCATCACCATGGCCGCCTCGGGCCACTGACCGATGACGAACGCACCCGTGACGGCCACGGTCATCAGGGCATTGATGTTCAGCCGCCCGAGGCGCAGCGCCGTCAGACCTTTCTTGAAGAGTTCGAATCCCGCCAGCCAGATGCCCGCAGCCGCCACGGCGAGGCCCGCAGCTTTCCAGAGCTGCGTGTCGGGCGCGAGGAAGCCGAGGACCTCTGCACCGATGGCCAGCAGCAGGGCGCAACCGAGTCGCCACGCCCCCGACGATCCAGCCCCGTGGTCATGGCTGTGTGACGCGGCACCCGATTCGCTCGTCGAGGTGCCGCCCTTCTCCTCCACCGGCTTCGCGTCGAAGCCGGCCTTGCGGATCGCGACGATGGCCTGGTCGACCGAAGCAGCGGGAGCATCGATTACGATGGTACGCTGGCCGAGTTCAAAGGTCATCGCGCGAATGCCGGCGATGTGCTCAGTCGCCCGCCGGATCTCCGACGCCTCGCTGGCGCAGTCCATCGTTGGCACATGGAAGCGGGCCCAGCCGGCAAGTGCGGCGGCGCCCTCCAGCGCCGGGGCCGCACTGACGTTTCCTTGGCAAGCGCCGCAGACATCCGTAGGCTCGCCGGGTGCAGCGGGAGGGGTGTGATCGTGGCGGGTGCTCACCGTTGCATTCCTTGGTTCATGAGCGGCCGAGAAAACCCTGACGTCGGTGTAGAGCCAAGGCGCTTCCGACTTGCGACCGTAGGAACCCACCTGCCCATATCGCACCGGCAACGATGGCGCCTGAGCAGCCGTGGAAAGTGCCGCCAGGGGCCGTGGAAGGTGCCTGAGCTATGTCCCCTGCGTTCCGCGCGGCTCATGTCAGAAGTGCGCGCGCTCGGCGCTGCAAACCCTCAAATCCCGCGTAGCTCATGGTTCCTCCGCGCGAGAGTGCGGGCTGGCGCTGAGAGTCGCCCCACCGCCTGCCGTACCTGCCGCCCTTCGCCGGAGCGCGCGTCCCTCGCGTCTTAGCTCTACCCATTCGTAGATGACCGGCAGCAGTACCAGTGTGAGAAACGTGGAGGTCATGAGGCCGCCCACCACGACTGTTGCAAGCGGGCGCTGCGTCTCGGCACCCACGCCGGAAGAGAGGAGCATCGGCAGCAGCCCCAGTATGGCCACGCTGGCGGTCATCAGCACGGGGCGTAGGCGAAGTTCGGCACCTTGGCGTACCGCCTCAGCAACGCTCGCACCTTTAACGCGCAACTCGTTCATAAACGAGACCAGCACGATGCCGTTCAGCATGGCAACCCCGAAGACGGCAATGAAGCCAATGGCGGAGGGCACGGACAGGTACTGTCCCGTAATGAACAAGCCCACCAGGCCGCCGATCGTAGCAAACGGCACGTTGGCGATGATGAGGGCGGCATGCCTGATCGAGTTGAAGGCGGTGTACAGCAGGACGAAGATAAAGAAGATCGTCAGCGGGACGATCAACGCCAGTCGCGCCATGGCGCGCTGCTGGTTCTCGAAAGCTCCTCCCCACTCGAGCCAGTAGCCCGGCGGCAGCTTGACCTTCTGCTCGATGGCCGTGTTGGCATCGCGCACAAAGCTGTCTACGTCGCGCCCGCGCACGTCCATCTGAATCACTGCGTAGCGCTGCAGTTGCTCCCGTCGCACGAAGGAATAGCCCTCCGCCGTGGTCACTTTGGCCACCGTGCCCAGCGGAACCACCGCACCGCCCGGTGCGCGCAGCGGAATGTCGCGGATTGATTCGGGCGAAGCTTTGGCTGCATCCGATACGCGCGCCGCGATTTCGAAGCGCTTGACGCCCTCGATCAACGTCGATACCGGCTCGCCCCCAATCCCGGTGCGCACCACAGTAAGCACATCGTCGGCGTTAAGCCCGTAGCGGGCGAGCGCCTCGCGGTCGACCTGGATGCGCACCTGCGGCTTGCCCAGATTTGCCTCCAGGGACAGATCCGCCACTCCTGGCACCCCCTCGACCGCTTCCTTGACCTGCTGACTCAGCCGATCCAGCTCCTTGAGTTCGGGTCCGTATATCTTGGCCGCCAGCGTCGCACGCACGCCCGAGATGAGTTCTTCGACCCGCATCTGAATAGGTTGAGTGAAGGCCACCACTGTAGTGGGCACGGCCTGCTCCAGAGCTTCGCGCATGTCCTCCGCGAGCTTTTCTATCGTGCGCCCCGAACCCCATTCTTCGGGAGGCTTTAGCTCGGTGTAGATCTCCATGTAGTTGGCATCGGCTGTCTCGCCCTTCTCGGCGCGCCCAATCATGGCGAGCGTGGTGCTCACCTCCGGGAACTTTTTGAGCGCCTGCGCGATTCGATCGGAGACGCGGATCGACTCGTTCAGCGATGTGGAGGGGATGGAGGTGACGCGCCACATGATCGAGCCTTCTTGAAGCTGGGGCATGAATTCCTTGCCCAGCAGCGGGAACAAGGCGAGGCTGGCGACCAGCAGCAGGCTAGCGGTGATCACGACCTTCTTCTTGTGGAGCAGTGACCAGCCGAGCAGCGGGAGGTAGCCGCGCTTGACCCAACGCATGAGCAGGGTGTCACGCTCGTCTTTGGGTTTCAACACGATCGCCGCCAGCACCGGGATCAGTGTGAGCGTCAGCACCAACGATCCGGCCATGGCGAAGCTGATGTTGAAGGCCATCGGCTTGAATAGCTTCGCCTCCAGTCCCTGCAGGCTAAAAAGTGGCACGAACACCACGATGATGATGAGGATAGCGAAAGCAATTGGATTGGCCACTTCCCGGGCTGCCTCGAGCACGGCTGCCGTGCGGTTCACTGTGTGGCCGGTAGCATGCCGGTGCGCCATGATGCGGAAGGCATTTTCGACCATGACGACCGCTCCGTCGACCATCATGCCGATGCCGATTGCCAATCCGGCCAATGACATCAGGTTCGCCGACAGTCCGGCATAGTTCATAAAGATGAAGGCGATCAGCATGGCCAGCGGCAGCGCGGTGATCACCACCAGAGCCGAGCGCAGCTCGCCGAGGAACAGAAACAGCACGATGGCCACCAGGATCGATCCTTCGATCAGCGCGCGCTCGGCGGTGGAAACCGCTTTCTCGACCAGTTCGGTCCTGTCGTAGATCGGCCGCAATACCACGCCCTCGGGCAACGCCTTGCGCGCGACGTCAAGCTTCTTCTTGACTTCGTCGACCACGCCCTTGGCGTTCTCCCCGATGCGTGACAGCACCATGCCCAGGACCACTTCCTTGCCGTCACGCGTGACCGCACCAAAGCGAACCGCGCCACCGCGTTCGATGGTCGCCACGTCGCGCAGGTAAACGGGTACTCCGTTCTCGGCGCGCAGCACGATGAGGCCCAGGTCTGCCTCGTTGCCCACCAGCCCCAACCCGCGCACCAGGTACTGCTCCGGACCGAGGTCGATGAACTGCCCGCCTACCTGACGGTTGTTGGCCTCGATCGCTTCTACGATCTCGCGGTAGGTCAAGCCGTACTTGATCAGTCGCATCGGGTCGATCACCACCTGGTACTGCTGCTCCTGGCCACCCCAGGAGAGCACGTCGTCCACGCCAGGCGCGGTGCGCAGGATCATGCGCACGTTCCAGTCCTGCAGCGTGCGCAGGTCCATGTCGGTGATCTTGCCTTTGAGCTTCTCGTCCTCGCGCTCGATGGTGTACCAGAACACCTGGCCGAGGCCGGAAGAGTTGGGGCCCATCTCCGGCGTGCCGTACCCTTCGGGGATGCGCTCGCCCACCTCCTGCAGGCGCTCGCCGACCAGGCGCCGCGCGAAGTAGATGTCTATCCCGTCGTCGAAATACACCGCCACGTAGGACAGTCCGAACAGGCTTACCGAGCGGATCTGCTCGACTCCTGGCAGGCCGGCCATGGCCGATTCAACCGGAAAGGTGAGCAGCTGCTCGACGTCCTCCGCCGCGAGACCGGGCGACTCGGTATAGATGTTGACCTGGTTGGGCGTGACATCGGGGAAGGCGTCGATCGGCACCGAGGTCACGGCGCGTACGCCCAGAAATCCCACCACGGCGAAGCCGATCAGGACCAGAAATTTGTAGCGCAGGGAGACTTCGACCAGTTTCTCGAGCATCATCGTCGCCTTTAGTGCGCGTGGCCTTCGCCCATCTGGGACTTGAGCATGCGCGCCTTCAGCGCGTAGGCCCCGCCAAGCACCACCTGCTCACCCGGTCGGACACCGGAGCGCACCACGGTTCCTGTGGCGAGCGGCTGACCCAGCTCGACGCCGCGCGCTTCGAAGCCTCCGTTCTCCCGCACGAACACCGCAGGCTTGCCATCCATAAGCACGACCGCCTCGCGCGGCAGGATCAACGCGTGCTCCCCGCCAGCAGCTGCCTCGATGTGCGCGGTCGCAAACATCTCCATTTTCAGCCTGTTCTTCGGATTAGGAACCTCGATGCGGGCCTGAACGGTGCGCGTTTCCTTGTCCAACCCACTGCTCACGTAGGCCACCCGTCCCTCGAAGCGCTCGTCCGGGTAGGCCGCCACCTCGATTGAAGCTGGCGCACCCACACGCACTCGAGCCAAATCTGTTTCCGGAAGGCTCGCCTGCACCCACACTCGGGATAGATCGGCCACGGTGAACAGGCCTTCCTCGGGTTTGGCGAGTTCGCCTTGTACTGCGTTATCCACTTCGGTCACGGTGCCGGCGAAGGGGGCGACGAGCGTGTACACCGAAGACGGGTCACCTTGTCCCGTGGGACGTCCCACGCCCAGAAGCCGCAGCCGGCTGGCGGCCGCGCGCTCGGCTGCACGTGCTTTCTGGAGATCCGCCTGCGCCTGCAACCAGTCCTTTTGCGCGATGATCTGCTCCTCGAACAGCTCTCGAGCGCGCTCGAAGCTCGACTGCGCAAGGTCGAGTTGCGCACGGGCATCGACATAGGCTGCCTGCGCCTCGCCGACCTCCATACTGTCGATGCTCGCCAGTACTTGACCGCGCTGCACGGAATCGCCGAGTCGCACGTGAACGCGGAGGATACGTCCCGAGACCTTCGGGGCTACGTGCGCGATACGGCTCTTATCGGCCTGCACGGTCGCTGGCACGCTGATCTGGTCTGCGACCGCTTGGACTTTGGCTTCGCCGACGCGAATGCCGGCGGACTTAAGCTCTGCCTCGGAAAGCCTCAGTGCTCCGGCCTCTTCGCCATGTCCGTGCTCATCCTCGCCCTCGGCATGCTGGGCTTCCCGCCCACTCTTAGCTTCCTCGCGGTGAGCTTCCTCATCATGGGAGTCGCCTTCGACGTGCGAATCGCCGCCCGCAGCGGGCGATGGCGCATTGCTTCGCGCCGTGGGGGTCGGGGTGTTCGTCGCCTCACTCGGAGTTGCGGCATCCTTATCACCGCATGAGACGAGCAGCGCCAGCACGCAAACCGCGCGCGCGTAAGTTGCCAAACGCGCCATGGCGTGGGCTCCCAAATGTGAAGGTAGGGTGACCATCCGGTCAGGGTCGCGCGACAGTCGGGAGCCAGCCTGCCACCTGCTCGATCTGCACGATGGCGAGTGCTAGTTCGGCTTGCGCCTCGATCGTGTCCCGACGCAGTTCGATAAGTTGCCGCGTCGCGAGCAGCACCTCGGCCGTGCCGATCTCGCCCACTTCCAAGGAGCGGCGAGCAAGGCGTTGGTTCTCCTCCAGCCGGGGCAATGTGTCATTGCGCAGAAGGGCTGTACGCTCTCGCAGGCTCTGTAACCGTTCCCACAGCGCGAGAACTGCGTTGCGGTTGTCGCGCGCGGTGACTTCTCGTTCTATCTGCGCAGAGGTGAGATCCGCGGCAGCACGGCCGATCGCCGCCCGATTGCGCTTGAATAGCGGCAGCGGCAAGGAGGCGGTTAACCCGATGAACTGTTCGCGCTCGCCGCTCAAGCCCTCGCGCCCCGTGCCAACACCGAGCGTTAGGTCCGGATAGGCGCCGGCGCGCTCCAGCGACAAGCGGCTTCGGGCAGCGGCTTCACTGTGACGAAGCGACTGAATGAGCGGCCGCTGGTCTACTTGGGACAGAAGCTGCTCCAAGCTGTACGCCGGGCTTCGTAACGGAATGCCACCTTGCGTGTGAGGAAGCTGGTCCGGTGGTAACTGCAGCGTTGCAGCCAGCTCACGGCGTGCCTCGATGAGCGCTTCGCGCAGTTGTCCCAGCTGATTGCGCGCACGATCCGCCTCGACTGCAGCCAGGTTCGCGTCCAGACGGGTGTCTTCACCGGCTTTTAAGCGCTTCGTTATCGTTTCCGACAGCCCATTGACGAGCTTGAGCACTTCCTCTTCTACAGCGACGCGCTCCTGCAGCGCTGCCACGCGCACGAATCGCTGCGTGACGTCGCTACGCAGCTGGTGATAGACCTCGTTGAAAGCCTCTTTGCCGGCAGCCAGCGCCTGTTGCGCAGCCTCGCGCCGATGCCGAGGTTGACCAGCAAGCTCGAGGGTCTGAGCGAGACCTAGGTTCCACTCCGTCGCCTGGCCGTTCTCGGGGAAGCGGCGCCGGTCTAGACCCGCTGTGAGTTCCGGGTTATTCCATAGCAGCGCATTGGTTTCGCCGAGTTGAGCTTCGAGCGCCCGCAGTTCAGATTGGGCATTGCGCAGCGCGGGACTGCGCTGCTCGGCAAATTGAACTGCTTGGTCGAGCGTCAGCGCGAGGCTGCTTTGGGCCTCGACACTTCGCCCTGCCGCAAGGGCCAGAAGGAAGAGGAACGAGCAACAAAAACGCGCAAGGCATGCTGCATGCGCAGCCGGGGGGCGAAAGCCCATGGACCTTCCTCTCTAGGTTGCATAAACAACCCGGTGCCCAAATGGGCATCGGGGGCTCAGGCTACTAGGCGAGGACGCGGAGGAGGAAGGAGTCGCGAAGAGGGTGCGGTGAAGAGAGACAGATCCGCGACGTGAAGTGCAGACTTCCGGTTCACCGAATGGAATGTAGGGCAGGACGAGAAGACGGCATGAAGATGGGCTGCAGCGTGGCAACTATGATCGCAATGCCCAACGCTCCCATCGGTAGTGAATCGGTCTTCGACGCCTACTTCACATTGGCAGGTCGCGGGATCGGTGGCCAAGCCGTGCGCGGACGCAGAGCTTGCCCAAATTCCCCAACTGCCCGTCCAGAGGACTAGCAGCGCGAGGACGCACACAAGTTGGCGAACAATGAGATTCACGTCGCAAGAATAGCATAGCCCAGCCTCAGCATGCAGGGGCTTGCCCGGACGCGAAGCACGACAAGTACCGAATAGCGAGCTAGCTGTTCGGCGCTGCAGTTGGGCGGCCTAATGTGCCGCAATGTATTCACGCTGGAAGCGCTCCATGGCAGGGGTAAGCCGTTGCTCAAGCGCCCAATAGTTGTCAATGGGGGTGTCAGAAATTCTGTGTGTGCGTCTTGGCGTTGCTGGCAGTGCTGGTAGGCACGCCCGTAGGCCCACTCTCGTAAGGCGGACTGTATGAAGCGTTCGGCCTTGCCATTTGTCTGGGGTCGGTAGATGCGGGTGAATTTCTGCTCGATCCCCAGTTCGCGACAAGCCTCGACAAAGGCGCGCGAGTGAAAGGCCGGGCCGTTGTCGGTGAGGACCCGCTGGATGGGTACGTGCAGCTTGGCGAAGTAGGCGCGGGCAGCGCTGAGGAAGCTTCCCGCACTGTGCTGGCGCTCATCGGGGTAGAGCTTGGTAAAGGCAATGCGGCTGTGATCATCCACGGCCACGTACAGGTACTCCCAGCCTGCACGGCGATCACGCTTGCGCCGGTCGCCACTGACACGGTGACCGGGTTGGGTGAATCTGCCCAGCTTCTTGATATCGATCTGCAACAGCTCGCCAGCACTCGCCCGTTCGTAGCGCTGAATTGGCTCCTGAGGCCGCAGATCGCTGAGCCGGGACAATCCGGCGCGGCGCAGCACGCGGCTGACGGTGGCCTTGGACACACCCATGCTCGAGGCAATATGGGCTTGCAGCAACAGTTTGCGGCGCAACTCGACAATGGCCAGTGCCACACCAGGATCGATCGCACGCGGGGACCTGGCTGGTCGCGAGGACTTATCGAGCAGCCCGGCGGCGCCGTGAGCCAGGTAGCGACCGAGCCACTTGCGGGCCGTCACGCTGCTCACCCCGTGGAGGCTCGCAGCCGCAGCCAGCGTAATACTGCGCAGGGTGATGTCCTGAACCATTTCCAAGCGACGCAGGTACGTCAATCGGGCATTCTTATGGGTGTTCATCCGGGTGCCTTTGAGCGGAGTGGGGGTTTGGCGATTCCCAGTCTCTCAAAATCACTCCGGGTGAACACCCGCAACAACCTATTGAAGCTTCACACCTAGCCCACAAGTCTTCCTGACACTATACTTTCTCCATGGTTCACTGGAAGTCCATCCTCGCACTGGCGTTGATTCTCTGGCTTTCCCTGCAGGGAATCGCCTCGGTGGCAATGCCGTTCTGCCGGCACGCCGAACGCACGGACGTGTCCGCCGCGCTCGGCCCGGATGCCCACGCCGCCGCCGATCACGCGGCCGGCGTCCACGACGGGAGCGCAGCGCACCATCACGCCAGCGGCGACGCGTCGCACGGCTCCGGCCACGCTTCCGACCACGGCTCCAAGCTTAGCTGCAACGACTGCGGTACCTGCCAGCTGGCCTGTGCGCCAGCGATGGCTGCTTCGGTGTGGCACGCACTCGCCTCACCGGCCACCTCGCAGCGGATCGCCATCGATCCCTCCGCACTGCTCACGTTCGTCCCCGAACAGCCTAATCCGCCTCCCCTACGCGGCTGACCCGCCGCCGCCCTGACCCCGGCGCGATCTGCGTTGCGCCGGACGCACGTCATCGCCTGTGACTCGCATCGCGCAGCGGCGCACCGCCGCCGCACGTCGTATGGCAGTGAGGAGGAATCGAATGAAACGCAAATTTTTTGGGCGGGCATCCATCGTGGTGCTGCCGCTCGGCCTGTGGGCCTGCGCGGCGCCAGGCCCGGCGCCCCTGGAGGCTCGCCACCCCGCCAACCCGTCCGCCGCGGCGGCCCCCGCGTACCGGTTGCAGGTGCTGCACGAGTACCAGCACTTCTCCACGCAGCCACCCCGTGACGCGAAGGGCGGCCCCGGCGAAGTGCCGGATGACGCCACGCGCAACGCGACGGAGCCGGACCACCATGAGCACTGAGCGATCCTCGATTTCCCTGATCGCAGGCGCTCTGCTTCTCGCCCTGCTCTCAGGATGCGCGACCGTCCAACCTCAGCCCCGCCTGGATGAAGTGACGTCGCAGGTGGGCGCTCGCCTCGACCAGCAGATCGCCTGGCACCAGAACGACGAGGACCGTCAGTGGACCGAGTCGACCGTGAAGACGCTCCTGCAGGATGGGATGACTGCAGATGACGCGGTCCGGATCGCATTGATCAACAGCCCATCCCTGCAGGGACTGTACGAGCGCCTCGGCATCGCCCAGGCGGATCTGGTGCAGGCGGGCCTCGCGGAGAACCCGTCCCTGTCGCTGCAATACCTCTCCGGGAACGACGGCAATATCTTCGAAGGCGCCATCGTCCAGGATTTCGTCAGCCTGTTCACCCTCTCCGCACGCAAGAAGATCGGCGCAGCGGGTGCGCGGCAGGCGACGCTGGAAGTCAGTCAGGCGGTGACCGATCGTGCGGCGGAGGTGCGAAGCGCGTACTTCTCCGTGCTTGCCGATGCGCAGTCGCTGGAGTTGCTTCGGCAGGTCACCGACGCGACGGCCGCGGGCGCAGAGCTGGCTGCCCGTCAGTATGCGGCGGGCACGCTTGCCCGCCGTGATCAGTTGGCACAGCAGTCGTTCTACGGCCGGACCATCGCCGAAGCGGCGCGCGCGGAGGCGCAACTGGCAGCAGATCGGGAACGGGTGAACCGTCTGCTCGGCCTGACTGGCGAGCTCACGCAGTGGCGCGTGCCGGAGCGACTGCCGGAGCTGCCCGCCCAGTTTCCGGACTTGCAGGATCTCGAAGCGGCGGCCGTGTCCCAGCGACTCGATCTGGCGGCAGCCAACGCCGAGGTGGACGCCCTGGCACGCGTATCCGGCCTGACGCGCAGCACGCGCTGGTTGAGTTTCCTCGGCGTGGGCGTCGCGTACAAGCGCGAGCCGGGCGACGAAAACTTCTTCGGCCCGGAAGTGGAATTCGAGCTGCCGCTGTTCGATCAGGGACAGGCGCGGGTGGCGCGTGCGCAGGCCGAGTTCCGCGCTGCCGAACGACGCCTCGAGCAGCTCGCGGTGGACATCCGTTCCCAGACCCGGGAAGCGCGCCTGCGCCTGCAGTCGGCCTACCAGCTCGCCCGACATTACCGTGAAGCCCTCCTGCCCCTGCAGCAGCAACTGGTCGAGGAGACCACCAAGTTCTACAACGGCATGCTGATCGGTGCGTACGACCTGCTCCTCGAGCGCCAGCAACAGATCGAGGTCGCACGCGACTATATCGCCGCGGCGAAGGACTTCTGGATCGCATGGGCCGAGCTGGAACGTGCCGCTGGCGGCCGCATCGCTCTGGCCGAGATCGACGATCGTCCGAAGCCTGCATCCGCACCGCCTGCGGCGACGCACGACCACTCGATGCATTGACCTCACGGAGTCGATTCACATGGACAGAAGACAATTACTGAAGACCGGCGCGGCGCTCCTGACGGGCGGTGCCGTCACCGCCGCCTTCCGCGGCGCCTCGGCGCAGGAACGGACATCGGCCGTGACGCGTGCACCGCGCCCTCCTGCTGGTGCAGAGCGCTACACGCCGGTCGTGACGCTCAACGGGTGGACTGCGCCGTGGAAGATGGACAACGGTGTGAAGGTGTTCCACTTGGTAGCCGAGCCGGTCAAGCGCGAATTCGCGCCCGGCATGGTCGTCAACTGCTGGGGCTACAACGGCACCACGCCTGGCCCGACCATCGAAGTGGTGGAGGGGGACCGGGTACGCATCTACGTGACCAACCGCCTGGCCGAGCACACCACCATCCACTGGCACGGCATCTTCCTGCCGAACGGCATGGATGGCGTGGGCGGGCTCACCCAGCCGCACATCCAGCCCGGCGAAACCTACGTGTACGAGTTCACCATCGATCAGAACGGCACCTTTCTGTATCACCCGCACGCCGACGAGATGGTGCAGCTCGCGCTGGGCATGTACGGGATGATCATCGTGCATCCGAAGGTGCCCGAGACGCCGCGCATCGACCGCGACTACGCGTTCATCCTGCACAACTTCGACGTGAAGGCCGGCACCTCGACACCCGACCCGGCGGTGATGACGGACTTCAACATGTGGACGTTCAACAGCCGCGTGTTCCCCGGCATCGACCCGATGGTGGCCAGGACCGGCGATCGCGTGCGCATCCGCATCGCGAATCTGTCGATGCACGAACATCCGATCCACATCCACGGCACCGCGTTCGAAGTGACAGGCACGGACGCCGGCTGGATTCCGCAGTCGTCCCGATACCGGGAAACGACAATGCTGGTGCCGGTCGGCAACATCCGCGTGGGCGAATTCGTCGCGGACCTGCCGGGCGACTGGGCCCTTCACTGTCACAAGTCGCATCACGCCATGAACGCGATGGGACACGACGTCCCCAACATGATCGGCGTGGATCAGAGCGGCGTCGAGGAACGCATCCAGAAGCTGGTGCCGGAGTACATGGCAATGGGGAAGGACGGCATGGCCGAGCACGCCGCGCATACGGCGATGGGGCACATGACGTTGCCGGAGAACACCCTGCCGATGATGATGGGCGAGGGTCCGTTCGGACCCCTCGAGATGGGCGGCATGTTCACCGTGGTGAAGATCCGCGACGACCTGGCCCCGGGCGACTACCGCGACCCGGGCTGGTACGAGCACCCGCCCGGCACGGTTGCGTGGAAGGCCAGTGAGGAGGAGATGAAGCGGTTGTTCGGCTGAAGTTGGACGAGTTTGTGGTACCCATTTTTTCCTGAAGGAGACGAGGCATGAAGACGAAAACGATGCTGAGCGCAGCGGCGCTCGTTCTTTGCGCAGTTGCCGCACCGGTGACTTTTTCCGCCGAGGAGGGGCACGACGGTCATCAGGAAGCGATGAACCATGGCTCGGCGCACAAGCTGCACGGCGTAGTGAACAGTGTGAACCCGGATGCCGGACGGGTGAACATCACGCACGATCCGGTGGAGAGTCTGAAGTGGCCGAAGATGAAGATGAACTTCAAGGCCCATGACGCGGCTCTTCTCACGGGCTTGAAGCCCGGAATGACGGTGAACTTCGAGATCACCAAGATGGGCAACGAGTATCACGTGACGAAGATCACGCCGGCCAACTAGAGCCTACGTGAGGTGTTCGGAAGGGATTGGATCGCCCGCAGATAGAAATAAGGAGAGACAGATGTCGCGAAGATTCGTAGCGCTTGGGTTGATGGTAATGCTGAATTGCGTGGCGTTCGGACCGGTGCTGGCCGACCAGGGACATGCTTCCAAAGACCAGGAGAAGCAGGGCAGCGGGCACGGGCACGAAGGCAGCGGCCACGCAGCGTCTCCAGCCGGTGCCCCAGGCAAGGCGCGGAACGTCTCCCGTACCATCCACGTGAAGATGCTCGACAGCATGCGGTTCGAGCCGTCGAGCTTCAAGGTCAAGAGCGGCGAGACCGTCAAGTTCGTGGTCAGCAACGCGGGCCAACTGCCTCACGAGTTCGGCATCGGCACCGCAGAAGAGCAGAACGCGCATGCAGAAATGATGCTGGCCGATCCCCAGATGAAGCACGGAGATGGTAGCGTCATTACCGTGCAGCCAGGTAAGGTGGGCACATTGATCTGGCGATTTGGCATGGCCGGCGACTACGAGGTGGGCTGCCAGGTTCCTGGACATTATCCCGCTGGGATGAAGGCGAGAATTGCCGTATCCGCGCATTAGCAACTACATCATTTGATCACTGCATGAAGGGCGCGGCTCGGAGAGGACCAATCATAGGTAGGGGAGCCCCTTGACTTCGCATCTACGTGTGATTGGAGTCTTTAGTGCGTTCTCCTTCCTACTCCATTTTGCCTGGGAGATGTTGCAGGTGCCGCTCTTCGCTGGCATGACGGACGCGCCACATGGACAGGTCGTGGACCTTTGCACGCGAGCCACACTCGGCGACGTGGGCATCGGGCTGCTGGCCTACTCGTGCGGCGCGGCCGCCCAGCGAGACGGCCTCTGGATGCTCAGCGCCCGCGCTTCAGGTGCGTCGGCGTACCTGCTGGTAGGAATCGCCGTGACGGCGGTGATGGAGTACGCCGCCACCGGACCGCTGCAGCGATGGAGCTATGCGCCGGAGATGCCGATCGTGCCGGTACTGGGAATTGGCCTTTCGCCTCTCCTGCAATGGCTTGTGGTCCCGTCACTCGTGGCTTGGCTGACCTGGCGTCATCTCGAGGTGGATGCCCTAGTCTCCAGGCTCCGCAACCGTGCATAGACCAGCAAGTGGAGACAGGAGGTTCATATGAATCACGACCCCTTGCACGGAACACCGCGTCGTGGCGCGCAACAGGTCCGGGATGCAGCGCACGGCAGCCACGCTCAGCACACCTCGAACGAGCACGAGCCCCACGCTGGCGGCACGCACGACCATCACGCTCAGATGGTCGTGGCTTTTCGCCAGCGCTTCTGGGTCTGCCTGGCGCTGACCGTTCCCGTCCTGCTGCTGTCGCCGACCGGCGGCCACGCTGTCGGCCCCATCGGCGTGTGGGCGTTTGCCGGCTCCGACTGGCTGCTCCTCGCGCTCGGCAGCGTGATCTACTTCTACGGCGGATGGCCGTTCCTGAGCGGACTGTGGGCCGAGTTAGCCAAGGTGCGGCCCGGCATGATGACGCTGATCGCACTGGCGATCAGCGTCGCGTACTTCTACTCCGTCGCCATCGTGCTGGGCGTCGAGGGCGATCCCTTGTTCTGGGAACTGGCCACGCTGATCGACATCATGCTCCTCGGCCATTGGCTGGAGATGAAGTCGGTGATGGGGGCGTCGGGCGCGCTGCGCGCGCTGGTCGAACTGCTCCCCAAGACGGCGCACAAGGTGGGAGCGGACGGCTCGGTGAGCGACGTTCCGATCACGGCGCTGCAAACCGGCGACCGCGTACTGGTCAAGCCCGGCGAGCGCATTCCCGCCGACGCTTCCATCACTGAGGGCACCACCAGCGTGGACGAGTCGATGCTCACCGGTGAGTCGAAGCCGGTGCTGCGCGGCCCCGGCGAGCAGGTGATCGGCGGTTCGGTCAATGCCGAAGGCGCGATCACGGCGGAGGTGAGCCGCACCGGCGCACAAAGCTATCTGTCCCAGGTGGTCGACATGGTGAGCAAGGCACAAGCGTCGCGCTCGCGCGCGCAGGACATTGCCAACCGCGCCGCTCTCTGGCTCACCCTGATCGCCATCGGCGTCGGCAGCGGAACGCTGGTGGTGTGGCTGTTGCTCGCCGCGGATTTTGGCTTTGCGATGGAGCGCATGGTGGCGGTGATGGTGATCTCCTGTCCGCACGCGCTCGGCCTCGCTGTGCCGCTTGTGGTCGCGGTTAGTACCACTCTGGCCGCACGCCACGGGCTGCTCATCCGGGACCGCGCAGCCTTCGAACGTGCGCGCAATCTGACGGCCGTGGTGTTCGACAAGACCGGTACGCTCACCGAAGGCCGCTTCGGCGTGACCGATGTCTTGGCGTTTGGCGAATACGATGCGCGCTCGGTGCTGCGTGTGGCCGCCTCGCTGGAGACACAGTCGGAACACCCGATCGCCCGCGGCATCGTGGAGCATGCGCAGGCGCAAGGGATCGCGGCGAGCAAAGTCACCGATTTCCGCAACATCACGGGGCAGGGTGCGGTGGCGAACTTGGACGGCGATTCAATCGCAGTGGTGAGCCCGGGCTATATACAGCAGAAGGCCATGCGGGCCGACGATCCACGCCTGCAGGTGCTGGGCGCGCAAGCGAAGACGATCGTGTACGTGCTGCGCAACGAGCGCCCGATTGGCGCCATTTCCCTGGCCGACATCGTTCGCCCGGAATCGCGGGAGGCGGTCCGGCAACTTAAGGAAATGGGCATCGCCTGCATGATGCTGACGGGCGACAATCGTGTCGTCGCACAAGCCGTTGCCCGCGAGCTGGGGCTCGACGACTATTTCGCCGAGGTGCTGCCCGGCGACAAGGCCGACAAGATCCGCGAGGTGAAGAAGCGCGGGCTTACCGTGGCGATGGTCGGAGATGGCGTAAACGATGCGCCGGCACTGGTGGAGTCCGATCTCGGCATCGCCGTCGGCGCCGGGACCAACGTGGCCATCGAGTCGGCAGACGTGGTCCTGGTCCGCAGCGACCCGTCGGACATCGTTGCGATCCTGCGCCTCTCGCGTGCCACCTACCGCAAGATGGTGCAGAACCTCTGGTGGGCCACCGGCTACAACGCGATCGCGATACCGTTGGCCGCAGGCGTGACGGCCGGGTTGGGCTTCTTCCTCTCGCCCGCCGTCGGTGCCGTCTTCATGGCAGCCAGCACGATCATCGTCGCGATCAACGCGCAATTCCTGAGGGCTTAGCCCGCCGGGCGACGCTCGGAGGCAGAGCGCAGTGCAGAGGTCGCTGTGGCCAGCGTACTACATGACCGTTTCCCCTACCGCAACAGCCCCTTCAGCGTATCCTTCAGCTGGTCCTTCGGCGCCTTGGGCGCGGCCTGCTGCGTCTGGTCATCCCCGGCAGCTTCGCCCGACTTCTTCCCGCCGAGGAGATCCTGCAGCTTGTCGCGCGCGGCGCCCTCGAGCGCCTCGCGGCCGGCTTCCTTCGCCGCCTTCAGCTGTTCCTTGGTGGCACCGCGAACCATCTGGCTGAACTCCACCTTGTACTTGAGCGCATCGAAAGGACCGCTCACGCGCACCGGGACGGTCAGCCCCTTCAGTTCGGTGCGCTCTGCCCCGCCCTGCCCGGCCA
>CAYLTE010000012.1:17113-37920 GCA_964386195.1 uncultured Burkholderiales bacterium
CCGAGGTCTTCACGACGTAGTTCATCGAGTTCTGCGGGATGTTCACGTCGCCGCTGCCGCTCACCCGCAGGAAGGGTGACTTCAGGCTGAGGTCCTCGTTGTGCGCCACGCCGTTCTTGATGGCAAAGCTCGCCGAGAGCTCGGAGAAATCGGTCTTCTCCTTCGCACTGCCGCTGCCCTCGACGTCGCCGGGATTGAGCAGGGACTTGACCTTGCGTACCGCGCCCGCGAGGTCCACCCCCTTGACCGCACCGTCGCGCAGTTCCATGCGCGCCGATCCGTTGAGCGCGCGCTTGAGCTCGTCCACCAGCGTACCCTGCGTCACGATATCGAGCACGACAGTGCCCTTGCCTTCCAGCACGTCCTTCTCGGCTGCATCGCGCAGAAGCGGACCGATCTGCACGCCGCTCAGCGTCTGCTTCACCACGAAGCGGTTGGTGTTGGCATCGACGCTCGCGCTGCCCTTCGCCGTACCCTGGTAGAGGCTCGCCGCGAGCGGATCGACGTTGAGCCGGCCGCCTTTCGCACGCAGGTCGACGCGCACGTTCGCGGCCTTGACGTTGCTGGCCTGCAGGCGGCCGATGCGCAGCGATCCTTTGAGATCGAGCGGCTTCAGCGCGGAGAGGTCGATCGGCGCCTCCTTCGCTTCGGCTGGCGGCTTCTGCTGCGACGTGCCCTCGGCCTGGGCGGTCTTGGGCGGCAGGTAGCGGTCGACGTTGAGCTTGTCGATCGAGACATCGAAGTCGTAGGCGGGCTGCGCGAATCCGCTCATGCCGCCCTTCGCCTTGATGCTGCTCTCGTCGAAACGCGTGGACAGGTCCGCCGCCACGCGCTCCTTGCCCAGGTCCGCACGCACAGAACCTTCGATCGGCACCTGAACGGTCTTCTGCGGAATGGCGGGACTGGTCACGGTGAAATTCCCCGCCAGACGCGGCAGCTCGAACACCTTCTCCTCCAGGTTGCCGGTGACCGGCGTGGTAAGCGAGCCCTTGATCGAATCGTCCTGCAGTGTGGCGTCCACATTCAGCGTGAGGGCCGACACGCGCAACGCCTTGGCACTGCCCTCGACACGGGCAAGCTGCAGATCGATGTCGCCGTTGCGCTGCGGTCCCTGTAGTTTGGCAGCCAGCGCAACCGACTCGCCGCTAGCCTGCTGCGGCGTGATGTCGAGCATCGGCGCACGCAGATCGACGGTCACGCTGTCTTCCTGAATACGGCCCTGCGCCTGCAGCGTCAGTCCGTCGACGAGCAGCCGGCTGTCCGCCAGGTTAACGCGCAGCGCCGGCACCTCGAGCGTGCTGCCGGTGAGCTGCATACCGGCAACGGTTCCGGTCGCCACGAGCTTCAATTGATCCACCTGTACGCCGTGGGGAGAGGATTCGACGGCCGGCGTGGCCAAGTCGATCTTGTATGCGTCATCGCCCCGCTTCGCCTCGCCCTGGAGCTGCAGATCGGATACGGCGATGCGCTGCGACTCCGTGAGCGACTCGACGTTCCCCTTGACGGCAAGTGCGATGTCCCTGAAGTCCGTCGCACTGCCCTCCACCTTCGCGTCCAGTCCGGTGAAGCGAAACCGCTGCGCCTGCAGATCGAAGTCCAGCGTGCCGTCCAGCCGGGTACGCAGATCGAGGCTGGGCTGGGTGCCGACCGCGCTGGCGACCACGTGGATCGCGACAGGCTGGTTCTCGACCACCCGCCCGGTGGTCAGATCGTCGAGGTTTAGCTTCAGATCGTTGCCTGTGGTCGCGTCCTGCCAGCTCACCGCGGCGTTGCGAACCTCGATGCCCTCCACGTCGAAGCGGATCGGCTTGCCTCCCTCCTCCGATGGCGTCTGTTCGGGAGCAGTTTCCCCCGGCTGGAGCAGGTCGTCGAAGTTGGTGCTGCCATCGGCCTGCTTCACCAGATTTGCCCGCACACCTTCGACGCGCACCTGGTCGACGACCACTTCACGCGACAGCAGCGGCAGCAACGCCACGTACACCTCGGCCGAATCGACGCCGGCAAATTCCCCACTGCCGTCGCGTTCGGCCAGCGACACTTTCTCCAAACGCGCACCGAGCTTGGGAAGGAACTTCAGGCCGATATCGCCGATGGCGAGGTCGCGACCCGTGCGCTCCTTCACCAGCTTGACGATCTGGGGACGGTAGTCGTTGGGATCGAAGGTGGTGGCGACGATTGCCACACCGATGACCAGCAGCAGGACGATGGCCGCGACGGCGACGAGGGTGTACTTGACGAATCGCATGCGAACGGAATCCTCCGGGAGAGCGCGAAGTTTGCGCGCCGGCAAGATGCGAACCAGGATCCGGTTGCCAGCGACAACGGGAGTTTGCCCGATCTGGCGGCCTTGGCGCGAACGGCGGTGTCGGATCCCGGTACCACGATTGCTCGGTCGAAGAAATGAGCGGAATCGGCGATCGGCTTTGTGAGAGCAGGCTGCACCAAGATCGACGAGGTCGGGCGTGACTACGCTGCTCCTGGCGCTCGGCGCCGCGCTGCTGCTGGCCGCCGCAGGCTATGTCCACTGCCGGATTCCCCGCCATACCAAGGGCCGTGCGCACGCCGTGCTCGCGCGCGCGGTGCTGCTGCTTGTGGGAGTGGGATTCGGGCTCTACTGCGCGCAGTTCGCGCCGACACCGTCGGATGCGACGCTCGCATTCCTCAACGGGCTGGGGCTGGTGCACGTGCCGGCGGCAGCCATCCTGTTCCTGAAGCGGATGCGCGGAGAGGGGCGCACCTGACGAGGATCGGGACCGATCTCGTCAGGTCAGGGGCGGGCGGTCTCCGGCGAGCCAGCGGCCCAATGCCGGTTTCCGCTTCGGGTCCGGGGGTGGAGGTAGCTCTCGAACTGCTCGGTCGCCTTGCGCCAGCTGAAGCGCTCGGCCACGGAGCGCGCATGCGCGCGGTCGATCTTCAGCGCCTCCATGCACGCGGCGCGCAGGTCCTCATGCATCACGCCACCGCCCGAATCGCCGATCACGTCGAGCGGGCCGGTCACGGGATAGGCGGCCACCGGCAGACCGCAAGCCATCGCTTCGAGCAGGACGAGGCCGAAGGTATCGGTCTTCGAGGGGAACACGAACACGTCCGCAGAGGCGTACACCTCGGCAAGCTGGCTCTGGTTCAACACGCCCAGGTAGTTGACCTCGGGGTGGCGCGCGCGGATGCCCGCAAGGGCAGGGCCGTCGCCCACCACCCACTTCGAGCCCGGAAGATCGAGATCGACGAAGGCCTCGACGTTCTTCTCGACGGCGACACGTCCCACGTAGAGGAAGATCGGCGGATCGGTCTGCAGGCGCTGCGCCCGTCGATACTGGAACACGTCGAGATCGACGCCCCGGGTCCATTGGACGACGTTGTCGAAGCCCCACTGCTGGAGGTCATTCACCACCACCGGGGTGGGGGCCATGATCGCGCGCGAGGGGCCGTGAAACCAGCGCAGGAACGCATACGTCCACGACAGCGGGACGGCGAAACGCGCCTTCACGTACTCGGGAAAGCGCGTGTGATAGGCCGTGGTGAACGGCATGTCCTTGTGCAGCGCGTAAGCGCGCGCCGCCATCCCGAGCGGACCCTCGGTCGCGATGTGCAGGGCGTCGGGATCGAAGTCTCGAATGCGCCGCGCCAGCTTCGCGCGCGGCATCAGCGAGAGCCGGATGTCGGGATAGGTCGGGCACGGCAGGGTGCGGAACTCGAGCGGCGTGACGAAGTCCACTTCGTGCCCCATCGCCTCGAGTTCGCGCCGCGTGGACTTCAGCGTACGCACCACGCCGTTGACCTGCGGCTCCCACGCATCGGTGACGATCAGGATCTTCATGGGCCGCCAAGGTAGCCAGGCGACGTTGCGTGGCTGTTACCGCCACAAGACGGTTCGATGAATTCGGGCCGTCGTGTCATCGCCGCGTAACGTCCAGGCCCTAGGCTGCGCGCATGACACGGGTACGCAGCATCTTCCTGTCTGACATCCATCTGGGCACCCGGGCATGCCAGGCAGAGCGCCTCCTCTCGTTCCTGAAGCAGCACGAGAGCGAGTATCTGTTCCTGGTCGGGGACATCGTGGATTTCTGGGCGATGGGCCGCCGCGGCGTGTACTGGACCTCGGCGATGAACACGGTCGTCCAGAAGGTGCTCAAGCGCGCACGCGCCGGGGTGAAGGTGATCTTCGTCCCAGGCAATCACGACGAGGCGCTGCGCGACTACGTCGATGCCACCTTCGGCAACATCCGCCTGCACCGCGACTACGAGCACGTGGGCGGGGACGGACGACGCTACCTCGTGCTGCACGGCGACGAATTCGATGTCGTGACCAAGTACCACAAATGGCTCGCGATTCTGGGCGACCACAGCTATGCCTTCCTGGTGCGCCTGAACGTGCTCCTGTCTGCGCTGCGGCGGCGCCTGGGCATCGCCGGGTACTGGTCGCTCGCCGGTTACGCCAAGCGCAAGGTGAAGACGGCAGTCAGTTTCATCTACGACTTCGAGGAATCGGTCGCACGCAGCGTCAAGGATCGCGGCCTGGATGGCGCCATCTGCGGTCACATTCACGCGGCGGCCATCCGGGAAGTCGATGGCATCACTTACGTCAACTGCGGGGACTGGGTGGACAGCTGCACGGCGATCGTCGAGCACGTCGACGGGCGCATGGAACTGGTGTACTGGACGAGCACGCGCTCGCCCGCCTTCGATGCCGACGACGAGGTGGAGGCCCTCGCGCCACTTCCGGACGGAATGCTGACGACGATGCAATCGCAGGAGCGCGAAGCCGTCTAGGCCGCGGCAGCCCGAGGCAGTACTTGTATTGCCCGCCTCAAAAAAAAGCGGCCCGCCTACGCGGGCCGAAGGAGGGGGAGGAAGAAGCGTGTTGAATTCAGCGAATGGCGATCATGGTGCGGTCGCGGTCGCAAACGACCTCGCCTTGCACCACCGTGCAACTGTAGTCGCGCACGGCGAGCGCCTCGGTCTGAAGCTGATCCGCGGGCCAGGTGAAGATCTCGGCCGCGAAGACCAGGGATGCCAGGGTGCTGAGAATCAGCACGAGTGCTTCGGTGAGTTTCATGGCGATATCTCCTGAATGCGTCGTCACGGTTGTCACTCTACGGGGCCGCGGTATCTGAGCGATGTCGCGCTGGAAACAGTGCGTATCGCTTTGTAACCGCTCTCGCTCAGACGCTCGCGCGACCGCGCAGGCGACCGAACAGGCGCGGCACAAGCATCGGCACGCGCGCGCGATACAGCCGGTAATCGTCACCATGCGCGGCCACCAGGTCGCGCTCCTCGAACTGGATCGCGATCAGGATGTACGCCGTGGTCGCCAGCGCGAACACCAGGTGCGCAACCGTCATGGTGGGTGTCGCCCAGAAGGCGAACAGCCAGCCCACGTACAGTGGATGGCGGACCATGCGGTACGGTCCCGGCGTGACGAAGCGCAGATGGGTGTAGGGCTGCCCGCGCAGATGCAGCCACACTTGGCGCAGTCCGAACAGATCGAAGTGGTTGATGAGGAAAGTCGTGGCGAACACCAGCGCCCAGCCGAAGGCATACAGGGCGTACAGGACCACGCGGCCGGTCATGTCGTCGACATCCCAGATCACGCCGCCCATCGGCTGCCAGAACGCGAACAGCAGCAGCAAGGCCACGCTGGAGAACAACACGTAGGTGCTGCGCTCTACCGGCTCGGGCACGATGCGCGTCCACCAGCGCTTGAACGCCGGACGCGCCATCACGCTGTGCTGGACGGCGAACAGGCCGAGCAGCAGCGTGTCGATCGCCAGCGCCTGCCAGAGCGGCAGCGTCGGCGCTCCGTCCAGCGAGGTGGGCGTCAGGAAGCCGCCGATGAATCCGATTGCGTACAGGGCGGTGACGAGGAACACGGCATAGGCGAAGACGCCATATGCAAATGCGGTGCTGCGTTGTAGAAAGTTCATGCAAGCCTCCTTTGCATCGTTCAGTCGGGTCGGGGAACGGGATCAATCCCAGCTCATGTCCATCACGCGGCGCACGGCCTCGGTGAGCGCATTCGAGCCGAGTTCGTCCTCCGCGGATGCCGTGGCGAACCCTGCGGCGCGCGTGGCATGACGCGACCACGCCTCCCGTTCGGCCGCCTCCAGGACGTCGTGGTGGTCGATCTCCCACTCGTCGGCATCGCAGACCAGTTCGTCGCCGCCGAGTGAAACGGCTGCCTCGACACCAAGCAGCATGTCCTCGTCGAGATGTGCGTACATTTGAACTCCTCCTTGTCAGTCGTCGGCGGACTCGAATGGTCCGTCACGCTGACAAGCCTACGCAGCGCGTGTATTTGCCCGTTGTCATGACGGAAACAACTTTGTTTCCGTGTGTAACAGCGCGTGCGGAATGCGAAGGGCGGGGTCTATACTTGTCGCTTGCCTGCAAGGGGTCTTGCTTTCCGGCCGGAGACTTGTAATGTCTACCAGCGAACACGTACTAGTGGTCGATGACGATCCAGCCGTTCGTGGACTGATCGCCGAATACCTTTCGACGCACGGCTACGAGGTGACCGAGGCCGAATCGGGCGAGGCGATGCGCGAGGCGATCGCCCGGGCGCTGCCCGATCTCGTCCTGCTCGACATCAACATGCCGGGCGAGGACGGACTGACGCTCGCGCGGCAGCTCCGCTCGCGCTACGACGTCGGGATCATCATGGTCACGGGCTCGGGCGACGTGGTCGACCGCGTGGTGGGACTGGAAGTCGGCGCCGACGACTACGTCACCAAGCCGTTCGACCCGCGGGAGCTTCGTGCCCGTGTGCGCAGCGTCCTGCGCCGGCTGCAGGCGACCGCGCCCGAGGGGACTGCGGCGCCCTCGCCGAGCGCGCCGCGCCGGCGCGTCCCGGTGGGAAGCTGCGCGCTCGATCTCGACACGCACCAGCTGTTCGCGGCCGACGGGCGCGAGATTCCGATCACGAGCATGGAATTCGACCTGCTACAGGTGTTCACCGAGCATCCGCAGCAGGTGCTCACGCGCGACCGGCTGCTCACGCTCACGCGCAACCGAGAGTGGGAACCGTTCGACCGCAGCATCGATATCCGCATTGCACGGCTGCGCAAGAAGATCGAGGACGACGCCGAGCGCCCGCAGGTGATCCGCACCGTGCGGGGCGCGGGATACATGTTCGTGCCGGGACGGGCGTAGCTGCTGTCATTCCGGCGTAGCTGCCGTTCTTTCCGCGAAGCTAACGTCATTCCGGCGCAAGCCGGAATCCAGATCTGGGTCCCGGCTTTCGCCGGGACGACGGGGCGGGGCGGTACGAGGGGCGGGGCGGTACAACGGGGCCGGGCGACAGTGCACGCCGGGATGGAGCGGGCCGGTAACGCCGGGGTTTCGATTGTTTCAGTCGCGTAACTCGGGCTGACCCGGGCACGAACGAGGCATAGACTGGGATCGTCCAACGCTTCGCAAACCGCCATGCGCCAATTCAGCCGAAACGACCCCGAGTACGAGCACCTGATGGCCTCGACGTCGAAGGCCGTCGTCATCCTCGACAGCGACCTGAACTTCGAGGCGTGCAACGAAGCGGCAGCCATGCTGTTCCGCTGCTCGCGCGCCTCGATACCCGCTCGACGCGCGGCAGACTTCCTCCCCGCCACCCAGATCGGCGGCATCGACTCGGTGTCGGCCATGCACCAGGCCGCGCGTGCAGCACTCGCCGACCTCCCGCAGAGCATGCTCTCGCAGCTGCTCGCCGCGGACGGCGCTCCCTTCGAGGCCATCGTCCAGTTCGAAGCGGTGCAACTCGACGGTGCCCCACGCATCGTCGCGCGCATCCGCAACATCTCCCGCCTGCGCGAAGCCGAGCAGGCGCTGAGCGACAGCGAGGAGCGGCTGCGCCAGGTCCTGGAGAACACCACCGCAGTCGTGTTCATCAAGGATCCGGACGGCAAGTATCTCTTCGTCAACCGACGCTTCTGCGAGATGTTCGGCCGCACGCAGGAGGAGTTGCACGGCGCGCACGACGTGGATCTGTTCCCGCCGCAGATCGCCGCCCAGCTTCGCGCGGACGACCGCCGCGTATTCCAGCTTCGCGCAGCGCAGGAACTGGAGGAGGCGCTGATCGTCAACGGGGTGCCGTGCACCTATCTGGCGATCAAGTTCCCGCTGCTCAATGGAGCCGGCGATCCCTACGCCATCTGCGGCATCGCCACCGACATCACAGGGCGCAAGCGCTCCGAGGCCGCGCTGCGCAGCGCGGCGCTGGCGGTGTCCACCGCCGAGGGCGATGCGCTGTTCGAGGAACTGACGCGCTACCTCGCCACCACCCTGGGCGTGGAGTGCGCATTCATCGCGCGCTGCGTCACGCCCGAGAACGACCGCGTACGGACCCTTTCGGTCTATGCCGACGGCAGCTTCGAACCGGTCATGGAGTACGGCCTGCCGGGCACGGTGTGCGGCACGGTGGTCGGACAGGAGTTCCGCTACATCCCAGAAGGCGTACAGAAGGTCTATGCAGACGACCCGACCTTCATGCGCCTGGGCATCCAGGGCTACGCCGCCTATCCGCTGAACGATTCCGCCAACAAGCCGCTGGGGCTCATCGCCATCATGTCGCGCCATCCCCTGGGCGACCGCGGCCTGATCGAGTCGATGCTGAAGATCTTCTCGGCGAGAGCCTCCGCGGAGATCGAGCGCCAGCGCATGGAAGAGGCGCGACGGGTATCCGAGGCGAGCTACCAGGCGATCTTCGAGGCCGCGGAGGACGCGATCTTCGTCCACGACTGGGACACCGGCGCACTGGTGGATGTCAATCCCAAGGCCTGTGCGCTCTTCGGCTACAGCGCCGAGGAGATGAAGCGCATCACAGTGGGTGACATCAGCTCCGGCGAGCATCCGTACACGCAGGAAGAAGCGCTGCGCCACATTCACCAGGCGAAGGCCGGCGGGCCGGTGCGCTTTGAATGGCATCGCAAGAACCGCGACGGCAGCCTGCACTGGGACGAGGTGTGCCTGAAGCCTGCGGTGATCGCCGGCAAGCCGCGCATTCTCGCGTTCACGCGCGAGATCACCGAGCGCAAGCGCGCCGAGGACGCCCTGCGCAATGCGGCGCTGGCGGTCTCCGCGGTCGAGGGTGACAAGGTCTACGAGGACCTCGCACGTCAGCTGAGCATCACCCTCGATCTCGATCTCACCTTCATCGGCGTTTTCGCCGACGAGCAGCACACCAGTCTGCGCTCGCTCGCAGTGTGGCGCGACGGCAAACCAGGTCCGATCTGGGAGTACCCGGTGAAGGGCACGCCGTGCGAGACGGTTGTCTCGAACGAATTCCAGGCGTATGCGGACCGCGTGCGCGAGCGCTTCCCGGAGGATTTGACGTGGCCGTTCGAGGCGGAGAGCTATGCAGCCTTCCCGCTGTTCGACCGCAACGGCGAGGCGCTCGGCCTGATCGGCGCAGTCGATCGCAAACCGCTGCGTGACATCGCCCTGGTGGAGTCGGTGCTGAAGATCTTCGGCGCCCGCGCCGTCGCCCAGATCGAGCGCGGCAGCGCCGCCGAGCAGTTGCGCGCGAGCGAGGAGCAGTACCGCGCGATCTTCGCCGCATCAGTCGACGGAATGGTGGTGCTTGACGCCGACGGCAGCATCGTGGATGCGAACCCGGCGTTCCTGTCGATGCTGCACTACAGCCGCGATCAGCTGGTGGGAGCTCATCCGGCCGACGTGCTCTCGCCGGACAGCCCGGATCTGTGCAACGAGCTCGCGCGGACCGTGCGCACGGGCGGGCCGTTCCACCAGGAGTGCCGCGCCCGCGGAGGCAGCGGTGAGATGGTGGACATCGAGGTGCGGGGCGCGCAGATGCACTACCACGGCAAGCCGCACCTGCTGGTGATCGTGCGCGACATCACCGCACGCAAGCGCGCCGAGACCGAGCGCGCGCAGCTCGAGGCGCAATTGCGCCAGGCGCAGAAGATGGAGGCCATCGGCCATCTCACCGGCGGCATCGCGCACGACTTCAACAACATCCTGACCAGCATCATGGGCTATCTGGTGCTGGCCACCGAGCGGCAGGTCGACATGGGCGACGCCAAGCTCGGCAAGTACCTCGACCAGGCCCAGCTGTCGGCGAATCGTGCGCGCGACCTGATCCGTCAGATGCTCACCTTCAGCCGCGGGCAGCGCGGCGAGCGCAAGCCGGTGGCGCTCCCCAGCCTGCTCAAGGAATCTGTCAAGCTGCTGCGCTCCACCCTGCCCTCGACCGTCACGCTGCGCACCATCCTCGACGAGGACGTGCCCGCGGCGATGCTCGACAGCGTGCAGATGGACCAGGTGCTGATGAACCTGTGCATCAATGCGCGCGACGCGATGAACGGCGCCGGAACCATCCGGCTGTCGCTGCAGCTGGTAGAAGAGATCGAGCACGACTGCGCGTCGTGCCGCAAGCGCGTGCGCACCGGGCGGATGATCGAGCTGGCGGTTCAGGACACCGGCCCGGGCATCGCACCGGAGGTGCTGGAGCGGATGTTCGACCCGTTCTTCACCACCAAGGCGGTGGGCCAGGGCAGCGGCATGGGGCTGGCGACGGTGCACGGCATCGTGCACGAGCACGGCGGTCACATCCTCGTCGATACTGCACCCGGGCGCGGCACGACGTTCCGCATCCTGCTGCCACCGGTTGCGCTTGCGACGGTGGAGACCATGTTGCCCGCAGTGCCCGCACCGGGCCGCGTCGCGCGCGAGCGGTTGACCGGTCGCGTGCTGCTGGTCGACGACGAGGCACTGGTGCGCCAGTTCATGAGCGAACTGCTATCGGGCTGGGGACTGGAGGTGAGCGCGCACGAGAACGCCGTGCCGGCGCGCGAGGACATCGAGCGCGATCCCGGCCGGTACGACCTGGTGATCACCGACCAGACGATGCCGGGCATGACCGGCTTGGAGCTTGCGTGCTCGCTCGTCGAACTGCGTCCCGGCCTGCCCATCGTTCTGTACACCGGCTACGGCGACGACCTGCAGCATGCAGACCTCGAGCGCTGCGGTGTGCAGGCCGTGCTGCCGAAGCCGGTAGATCCCGTGGCGCTGCGTGCGCTGGTGGTGCGGATGCTGTCGACAGCGGCGCAGGAGGCGGCGGGGTAGTTCTGTAGAAGTGGGGCGTTCAGCGACGAGCGAGCGTCGATGGACGGAGGGGACTTTGTGGGGATGCATCAAGGCGAGGATCCCTCCCCCTTCGGGCTCGGGATGACACCGAGGAGGAGTGGGCGGGATCAGGCGCGGTCCGCATCACACCGAGCAGACGCGGTCAGGCTGACATCGAGCAAAAGTGGGCGGGATGCCACCAAGCGCGCAACGCACGCCGGAACGACACCGCCATACACCGACGGTGTCATTCCGAGCGGAGCGAGGAATCCTCGCCGTAAACCCTGCACGGTGCCCAGACAACTTCGACACGTCTATACGCAAACAGCGCAGCAAGACACGTCCAGGTTGAAGTAGCGCGGCAAGACACGTCAATGCTGGAACAGCGGCGCCAGCGCAGTCTGTATCCTCCCCATCTGCGCGTCGCTGGTCATCGCGGTGAGCAGCTTCACGAAGTGCGGGTGCTGCACGCCGGTGAGGATGTACTGCCAGCGGTAGGCATTCAGCATCCCCGTCCGGACCGCATCCGCGTGACCGACCGCCACGTCCGCAATGCGCAGGAAGTACTCCGCATCGGCGGCCGACTGCGCCTGCAGGATGCCATCCACCGCACCGACCAGCGCGATCAGGTCGTCCACCGCGCGATCCTTTTCCAGCATGGTGAGTTCACGGTCCTCGCGCGTCCACTCCAGTTCATCCAGGACGGCGTGCTGCGCCTCCTCCATCCAGTGGTAGCGGAACACGTCCTTCCACAAGGGCGAGAGCGTGTCGTCCGGATCGATGCTGCGCAGATAGTGCGCCTGCGTGAACAGCTCGATGTGGCAGGTAAGCGCCAGCACCGACCAGGTGCTCTTGCTCAGCACCGCGCGCGCGACGTCGTTCGGATCCGCCACCGTTCGGTAGCCAGGTGGCATGCGTTGCGCCATCAGCGCGTCGAGGCGACGGAACAGTTCCTGGTGCTTGAGTTCCTCGTCGCCGAAGCGCACCAGCGCCTCGAGCGCCGTCTGGTCGCCGAGCGTGTGCTGACCTGACAGCTCGAGCACCTTGGCGCCGATGAAGCGCTCGACCAAGCCGAAGACGTAGGCGTAGGTGCGCCCCTGCACCTGGCTCATCTGCAACTGCTGCACGGGCGTGAGGAAGTCGAACAGCCGAATGCGCGATAGCCCGTCGGGCAGGAACTTCTGCGTGAAATCCATCGTGCGCCCACGGATGACATCGCGATCGATGTCCCAGCGTGCGCGCTTCGACGCCTGGATGGCCCGTGCGTAACGGGCGGACTCGTTCGAGGCGCGGCTGGTGCGGATGTCATCACGGGTCAGTGCGGTCAACATGGCAGCCTCCTGTAGGGTGGTAGGTTCGCTTCTCGAACCTGCCGGCCCATGGTAGGCGCCGGAGGTAACCGGCTGATGTGTTCATCGCAGCAGTGTGTTGCCGGAATGTAGCGAGCCCGCTTACAGTGTCGTCTTCCGCATTCTCCGGCCACGTCCATGAAGCTGATCATCGCCCGCCCAAGCCCCTACGCGCGCAAGGCGCGCATCGCCCTGATCGAGAAAGGCATTCCGTTCGAGCTCGTGGTGGACAACCCCTGGCAGCCCGACACCGGCGTGGACAAGGCAAATCCGCTCGGCAAGGTGCCGGCGCTGGTGCTCGACGACGGCAGCGTGATCCACGACTCGAAAGTGATCGTGGAGTACCTGGAGACGCTGGACCGCGCGCCGCAGCTGCTGCCGCGGACGAAGGAAACGTGGATCCGCCACAAGATGATCGAGGCAGTGGCCGACGGCATTTGCGACGCGATCGTGCTCGCGGTGATCGAGCAGCGCCGGGCGCCCGAGAAGCGCAGCAGCGACTGGGTGGATCGACAGCACCGGAAGGTGGTGGCCGGTACTGCGGAGCTGTCGCGGATGCTCGGCAAGCGCGAGTGGTTCACCGACACCGGGATTGGCCTGGGCGATATCGCCACCGGGTGCGCGCTGGAGTACATCGACTTCCGCTATCCCCAGTTCGACTGGCGCAAGGCCGCGCCGAACCTCATCCCGCTGCACGAACGACTGTCGCAGCGGCCGTCGTTCACGACGACGAAGCCGGAGCCGCAGCAGGTGCCACCGCTGAATTGAGTTTCGAAAGGCGTGGATCCTTCGGCTCGACCCACGGTGTCATTTCGAGCGAAGCGAGAAGTGCTCGCCGTCGAGGGTGCAAAACGAGGATCCCTCACCCTACGGGTTCGGGATGACACCGGTGGAGGACAGTGCGTCGGGCTGGGGGCTTGAACCCTTCCCGGGAATGCTAGAATCTTTCGTGAAATGATCGCCTTGACCATCAACGGCGAGCCGCGGCGCTTCGACGAGGCGCTCACCGTGGCGCAGCTGATCGAACGCCTGGAACTGACCGGCAAGCGCATCGCGCTGGAGCGCAACGGACAGATCGTCCCGCGCGGCCATTTCGGCGAGGAACGCCTGGCAGATGGGGATCGGCTCGAGATCGTGGTGGCCGTCGGCGGCGGTTGACCTCTTCCCTTCCCATACGCGGCCCCGCGGCCGCGCGACAGGTGGCAGCATGGAACCTCTGATCATTGCCGGCAAGCCGTACGCCTCGCGGCTGCTGGTGGGCACCGGCAAGTACAAGGACTTCGACGAGACTCGACGGGCGATCGAGGCGAGCGGCACGCAGATCGTCACCGTGGCGATCCGCCGCACGAACATCGGACAGAACGCGAACGAGCCGAACCTGCTCGAGGCCGTTCCGCCGTCGAAGTACACCCTACTTCCCAACACCGCCGGCTGCTACAGCGCCGACGATGCGGTGCGAACCCTGCGCCTCGCGCGCGAACTGCTCGACGGACACGCGCTGGTGAAGCTCGAGGTGCTGGGCGACCCGCACACGCTGTATCCGAACGTGATCGAAACGATCGCGGCAGCGAAGACGCTGGTGAAGGAAGGGTTCGACGTGATGGTCTACACCTCCGACGATCCGATCGTGGCGAAGCAGCTCGAGGACGTCGGCTGCTGCGCGGTGATGCCGCTGGCCAGCCTGATCGGCTCGGGTATGGGCATCCTCAACCCGTGGAACCTGCAGATCATCATCGACAACGCCAAGGTGCCGGTGATCGTGGATGCCGGTGTGGGCACGGCAAGCGACGCGGCGATCGCGATGGAGCTGGGCTGTGACGGCGTGCTGATGAACACCGCGATCGCAGCGGCGAAGGACCCGATCATGATGGCGAGCGCCATGGGCAAGGCGGTCGAAGCCGGGCGCGAGGCGTTCCTGGCGGGACGCATGCCGAAGAAGCTGTACTCGGCCGCACCGAGTTCGCCGACAAGCGGAATGATTTCGCCGGTGAAGGGGAAGGCAGCGTAGGGACTCCGTCATCCCGGCGAAAGCCGGGACCCAGGAATCGTTCACCAGCTGGATGCCGGGTTTCGCCGGCATGACGACGAAGTTGACCATGTCCCACGACGAAACGCCAGTCGAGCACCCCCGCCACATCCGCAGTTTCGTCCTGCGGCAGGGGCGCATGTCGGTCGCGCAGACCCGCGCGTACGAATCGCTGCTCGGACGCTACGCGCTGCCTTACTCCAACGAGCCGATCGACCTCGATGCGGCGTTCGGGCGATCGGCACCGAAGACCCTCGAGATCGGATTCGGCATGGGCGAGACCACCGCGTCGATCGCTCACGCGCATCCGGACATCGACTACCTGGGCATCGAGGTGCACTCGCCCGGCGTGGGCAGCCTGCTCAAGCAGATTGAACAATTCGAGCTGAGGAATGTGCGCATCGTGCAGCACGATGCGGTGGACGTGGTGCAGCACATGCTGGCGCCAGGCGCGCTCGATGCAATCCATGTCTTCTTTCCCGACCCGTGGCCCAAGAAACGGCACCACAAGCGGCGACTGATCCAGCCACCGTTCGTGTCGCTGCTGGCGTCGCGGTTGAAGACCGGCGGATACACCCATCTGGCAACCGACTGGCACGAGTACGCCGAGCAGATGCTCGAGGTGCTGCGAGGTGAGCCGCTACTTGCGAACACCGCCGAGGACTACGCGCCACGTCCCGAGTATCGGCCGCTGACGAAGTTCGAGCAAAGGGGATTGCGGCTTGGGCACGGCGTGTGGGACGTGGTGTTTCGGCGGGTCTGAACCCCACACCGCCCCGGCGGCTGCGCCGCCACACCGCCTCGTGACAGGCGGGGAAGCAGGATGCTGCGACCGGAGGATGAGGCGGGGAAGATGCGGCACGTGCCGAAGTATTCCCCTCCTCGACGAGGAGGGGTCCGGCCGCAGGCCGGGGGGTGGTCAGCTTTATTCCTTTAACACCTGCGCCACGTGTGCAAGCACACCTTCCGTGTTCTTGATCACGTGACTGCTGCGCACCCGCATCACACGCAGCCCAAGACTTTCCAAGTAGAGATCCCGGCGGGCATCCCGTGCCTGCGCTCCGGCGTCGTCGTGCGTCGCGCCATCCAATTCGAGTACCAGCCGCGCCGAGGGACAGTAGAAGTCGACGATGTAGGGGCCAATGCTGTGCTGGCGACGGAACTTGCGGCCGTGCAGTTGGCTGCTGCGCAGGTGCAGCCACATCGTGGCCTCTGCAGGAGTCATGCTGCTTCGCAGCTTACGTCGGACGGGCTTGAGGGGCTTCTTGTTGTGGACGTACATGCGTTTAGCATAGCCGGTAAGCCACGTAACCCCACACCGCCCCGGCGGCTACGCCGCCACCCCGCCTCGTGAGAGGCGGGGAAGACCATCGCAGCATCGCAACCACACCGACTTGTGAGAGGCGGGGAAGACCGTCGCAGCATCGCAGCCACACCGCCTCGTGAGAGGCGGGTAAGATCATCGCAGCATCGCAACCACACCGACTTGTGAGAGGCGGGGAAGTGAGGCGCGGAGGACCGAGTGCGCGCGGAACTATTCCCCTCCTCGACGAGGAGGGGTCCGGCCGAAGGCCGGGGGTGGTAGGCCTTTCGAGCGCTACCCCACACCGCCCCGGCGGCTGCGCCGCCACCCCGCCTCGTGAGAGGCGGGGAAGACCATCGCAGCATCGCAACCGCACCGCCTTGTGAGAGGCGGGTAAGACCGTTGACGTTGCGCGCGGGACCGAGAGGCGATGAAGGCAACGACCGCAGCGGCAAGCCCTCAGGGCTTCTGCGTCGCCAGCACGGTGAACCCTTCACCGATCAGCGAGCGGTCGATCGCGCCGGTCAGGCCTGCATTCTTCAGCAGGCTCTCCTGCTCCTCGCGCGTCGGAATCACGTTCCCCCATAGCAGTTCCTCGAAGCCCGTGTGCAGGGGAAATCGGAACTCGGGCTTGCGGGCTTCCTCGAGCGTCGAGGGGTAGGTCTCATCCACGATAACCATCCAGCCGCCGGCGTTCAACACGCGCGCGGTGTCCTTGACCACCGCAGGGCGAATGGGCTGGCCGATCTCGTGCAGCACCTCGACCATCACTGCGGCGTCGAAGCTGCCCGCGGGCAAATCGGTGAGCGAACCGTGACGGGCCTCTACCCGGTCCGCGAGATTCGCGTCGGCGATCCGCTTACGCGCGGTGGCGACGCTCGCCGCGTCGATGTCGACGCCGACGACCCGCGCGGATGGAAACGCCTTGGCGATCTGCACCAGCAGATTGCCGGTACCACAGCCGACCTCGAGGATCGAACCGCCTGCGGCAAGTCGGTCGGTCAGCCCGGCGAGCCCGGGCAGGATCTTCTTCGCGGTGATCACCTGCAAACCCCACGTGGAACTGGCGATGGCAAGGTTGAAGGCATCGCCGCGTCCCTGGAAGGGAACGTCCTTTCCGGTCTTGAACGCTTCCAGGCAATGCATGAAGTCCGGCGCGGCGAACTCGGCGCCGAGCCGCACGTAGCCGCCGAGGTAGCGCGGATGCGAAGGCGCGGCGAGGATGACGTCGAAGAAAGGCGCGAGCTTGTAGCCGCCGCCTTCGGCATCGAGCAGTTCCATGCCGTAGGCGGTCATACACCAGCGCTCGACATAACGCTGCTGCAGGCCAAGCTGCTTCGCAAGTTGTGTCGCCGTGGCGCCGGGGGATTTCGCGAGCGCCTCGAACAGTCCGAGCTGAACGCCGAGGTGAATGAGGTAGATGGTGTTGAAGCCGCGACGCCACTCGAAGATGCGCGCAACCTGGGTGTCGGCGGTGATGTCGGTGTGGGGCATGAGGGGCTCCTCCTTGCGCATGAGTATAGCGGGGGGCGGAGAGGTACCCTTCTATTTCGGCTGGATTCCGGCGTTCGCCGGAATGACGAAGCGCCCGTCATGCCGGCGGAAGCCGGCATCCATACATACCCCATGGGTCCCGGCTTTCGCCGGGACGACGAGATGCTACAGAAACATCTGCAGCAGCTCGTTGAGGAACCGCTGTCCCTGCAACGTCGGCCTTACGCTCTCGTGATCGCGCTCGATCAGGCCCAGCGATTCCGCCTTATCCAGGGTCGGCAGCAGCACAGTGCGCGACACTCCTGTCCGCTCCTCGAACATCGCCAGCGGAAAGCCACCGGTCAAGCGCAGTCCATTCATCATGAACTCGAACGGCAGGTCGGCCGGCGCGACGTCGTGCGACTCCCGCACTGCACTCTCGCTCAAGGCCCGGTCCATGTAGTCGCGCGGATTCTTCCAGCGCATCTCGCGGAAGATGCGATCCGGCAAACTGATCTTGCCGTGCGCGCCCGCACCGATGCCGAGGTAGTCTCCAAAGCGCCAGTAGTTGAGATTGTGCTTACACTCGCGTCCCGCCTTCGCGAAGGCCGAGGTTTCGTAATGCAGAAAGCCGGCCGCTTCCAACCGCGCCTCGATCGCTTCCTGCATCGTGGCGGAGAGTTCATCGTCCGGCACCTGCGGCGGAAAGCGGTGAAACAGCGTGTTCGGCTCGATGGTCAGGTGGTAGGCCGAGACGTGCGTGGGCGCGAGCGCGATCGCCTGGTCGATGTCGGCCAGCGCCTGTTCGATACTCTGGCCCGGTAGCGCATACATCAGGTCGAGGTTGAAGTTGTCGAAGCTGGCGTGGGCGATCTCCACCGCACGCAGCGCTTCGTTCCGGTCATGGATGCGCCCCAGCACCTTCAAATGCGCAGGGTCGAAGCTCTGGATGCCGATCGACAGGCGATTCACGCCCAGCGCGCGGTACTGCGCGAACTTCTCCGCCTCGAACGTTCCCGGATTTGCCTCCAGCGTAATCTCCGCGTCCGCGAGCAGCGGCAGCCGTGCACGGATCATCGAGAGGATCTCGTCGAGCGCGCGCGCGGACAGCAGGCTCGGCGTGCCGCCGCCGAAGAAAATCGAAACGATCTTGCGCCCCCAGACGTTCGGCAGCGCTGCGTCCAGATCGGCAGTCAGCGCGGCGAGGTAGCGCGATTCGAGATCGGCGGACAGACTCCGCCCGTCGCCCCCGCGCAGCTCGTGCGAATTGAAATCGCAGTACGGGCACTTGCGCACGCACCAGGGGATATGGACGTAGAGGGAGAGGGGCGGGAGCGCGGCCAGACGAATGGTAGGTCGGGCAAAACTGACTTCCACTTACAGGTCCTCAGGCCGCAATCCCGTGTGCTTCGCAATGCGCGCCAACATCTTCGGACCGACTTCATCGGTGTCGTGGAACGCAAACACGTAATCGCTCCAGCCGTCCCGTTCCAATGTTCGATGTGACCCCGATTGGCGCTTGATTCGCCAGCCTATTCGAATGAGAGCAGCAAGGACGACCCTGGCCTTTGACGACGGCCAGACGCTCACGCTGCGACAGACATGTGGATGGATTGCGGCCCAGCGTCGCTGTTCTCCAGCCGCTCGGCGATCACGCGCAGCGCCAGAACCTGAGCGCGCGACATGGCCTGACTCCTGGTATCGCCATACGCTAGTACACCAGGTAGCTGAGGCACTTCCGCCAGCCAGCGGCCGTCTTCCTCTTGGTCTGTCTCGATCGTGAAATCCATGATTGCCTGCGTCGAATGCGTCATCGGGAAGTCTACTCCTGTGCTGAAGGTGCCGGGATGTCCAACGACTGAGTCAAGCGACGCTCACGGATCGAGAGGACTGCGCACGCCCCGCCCGCCCCGGTTGAGGACGTGGGTGTAGATCATCGTGGTGGAGACGTCCTCGTGGCCGAGCAGTTCCTGGACCGTGCGGATGTCGTAGCCCGACTGCAGCAGGTGCGTTGCGAAGGAGTGACGCAGCGTGTGGGGGGTGGCGGGTTTGGCGATGCCCGCGTCGCGCACGGCGCGGTGCATGGCGCGCTGCACCTGCTGTCCATCGAAGTGATGGCGCCGCACCACCCCCGAGCGCGGGTCCACCGACAGCCGCTCGGCAGGAAAGACGTACTGCCAGCACCACTCACGTCCCGCCGACGGGTACTTTCTCGACAGCGCATGTGGGAGGTAGACCTCGCCTCCATCATCGCCGAGATCGCGCTCATGCAGTGCGCGAGCGACCTTGAGCTGCGCCGTCAGAGGGTCGATCAGTAACTCGGGCAGCATCGTCACCCGATCTTTCGCCCCTTTTCCATCCCTGACCAGGATCTCGCGCCGACTGAACTCGACATCCTTGACCCGTAACCGCACCCCTTCGAGCAGACGCATACCCGAGCCATAAAGCAGGCGCGCCACCAGGCCGACGGTGCCGTTCATGCGAACGAGCAGCGCCGACACTTCCTCCTGCGTGAGGACGACAGGCAACCGCTTCGACGCCTTGGCCGTGACGACGCCATCCAGCCAAGGCAGCTCGACTTCGAGCACCTCCCGGTAGAGGAACAGCAGCGCGCTCTTCGCTTGATTCTGTGTGGAAGCGGCCACCCGCCCCTCGACCGCCAGGTGGGTCAGGAACCGCTCCACCTCCTCCGCGCCCATCTCAGCCGGGTGACGAGTGTCGTGAAAGCGGATGTAGCGCTTGACCCAATCGACATAGGCGTATTCGGTCCGAATGCTGTAGTGTTTCAGGCGCAGCTTGTCCCGCAGCCGATCGAGCAGCCTGGGCTGCTGCGGCGCACCATCCTGACATGGAGCAAAACCCGGCAAAGGTGTCTCCTAGCGTGGCGGGCTGGATGCACAACCAGTAAGTAGATGATATATTGCTATGGCATGTTTTATTCGTCAACTGATGGTGTTTTCTGCATCGTACGATGGCTTATGAAGCGTCAGTTGGGATCGATTTTTAGTTGGACGTCTTCGCGACTGTGAGGTGGCTACTTCTACTAATGATCGCTGGCATTTCCGGCGCCATGGCATATGCTCACTTTCCGGAGCCTTCTCTTGCCGCTGGCGCGCGTGCCGACCGCGTAGTAGTGCTCAAGAGTGAACGGAAGCTGGTATTGATGAATGGTGATCGTGCGTTGAAGGAGTACCGTGTTTCGCTTGGCCGCGATCCAGTCGGTCCCAAGACGCAGGAGGGGGATGGGAGAACACCGGAAGGGCAGTACGTCGTTGACTATCGAAAGGCTGACAGCTCTTTCCACCGAGCGCTCCACATTTCCTATCCCAGTGCCTCCGACTCAGCGCAAGCAGGCGCCCGTGGAGTGAATCCGGGCGGATTGATTATGGTTCACGGTATTCGCAACGGTCTTGGATTTGTCGGCCGGCTGCACCGACTAGCCGATTGGACGAACGGTTGCATCGCGGTCACGAATGTCGAGATCGAGGAGATCTGGCGCGCCGTTCCAGACGGGACACCCATAGAGATTCGTGCGTGACAGAGAAGACGTCCAACCCAGCGTTCCAGGGGACCGCCAACC